>DASPXX010000236.1:0-16659 GCA_035637095.1 Thermoanaerobaculia bacterium | reverse complement strand
CTTCCCAACAGGAATGGCCGACTCACCGATGGGAAGCGGCTCCCCCCCAACAGGAATGGCCGACTTACCGATGGGAAGCGGCTCCTTCCCAACAGGAATGGCCGGCTCACCGATGGGAAGCGGCTCCCTCCCAACTCGAATTGGGTGGCCCCTCAAGTGTCGGCCCACCTCCCCCAAAAGGTCGGCCCGCTTCGGACTGCGGCCTTTTCAGGTCAGCCTTCTCGGCTTGGCTTCTGGACTTGGCTCGCTTCCAGATCCTCTGGTCACCAACCAGGAGTCCATCTTCTCGGCACCACGGAGAAACCCGGACGAGTCCTGGGGTACCCTGGACCTTATGCCGGACGAGTACATGCCGATCCGTCGGCATGCTAAAGTACGAGCTGAAGCGACGGCCTATGATCCCGCCTACGACGACTACTTCCGCCAGCGCAGGGAGAAGCAGCGTCGAATGCGAGCTCGAATCTTCCCTCCGGCGAGGACTGAGCCATGAGGACTATCAACCCGTGCCAGCCGCACCACCAGCCCGAAGGAGGGCTCGCCGCGCAAGCGCACCTGGCGGACGACGAGCTCGCGGTCGCCCTCGGCGTTGGTGCGCTCGCTCAGGTAGCTCACCACGCCGATGCGCTCGGCCATGTCGCAAGCTGAGCTAACTCCGCGCTTGCGGCGATGGCACGGAAGTTGGCCAATGCTCTCGTTTGAGTTTCAAGGAGTGAGTCATGGATCGCTTGCGTGAAGTCATAGCCATTGGCGCCTTACTCGGTGCACTGTGGACGCCCAGCGCCTCGGCGGAAACCTTGTCGTTTTCTTTCGTCGATCGCGCCAACGATGCCTGGGGGTGCTCATCCTCCGGCTGTGGAATCCCCTTTCCGAGCATCGTTGGTCCAGCGACAGACGTTGTCGGCTTGTCCTTCGGGTTCGACAATGTTACAGGAACCTATGTAGCGACGATGAGTGCGTCCGCGGCAAGACCGTTTACTGGTGATGTCGTGGTCAACGTGAATCTATTCGACGTCAATACGCAGACACTATTCACCAGCAGCAATCATCGGTTCGTCGGCACCCCAGTTACAGTTCTCTCGGTCACAGGAACAAGCACTCAACTGCTGACCTGGCAAGCGGGAGACCGGGTTGCGGCCTGCCAGGGGCCCGGAGGAATCATCCCTGAGACCTGCCTGGGAGGGCTTGGTTCTCCTCTTGACTTTTCGTCTGGCGTGATCAATTTCTCGCCTTACCCTTCCACTCAGACGGCAAGAGATAGTTTTCAAAGTACGCCTCCGGCGACAATCGGCACACCGGCACCGCCTGCGACGGGCATGATCACGAGCTCCGAGTTTCCGAGCTTCCGCTTTTGGGTCCGGATCAGCGGCTCCCGCACGGGCACAAGTGTCACCGACTGCCTTCCGGAGACTGTGTGTGTGGCCGGCTCGATTCCTACCCGCGCCGAGGTGTTTGTCCGGATCGTGGGACCGAAGCCGAATGGTTATCTCTGGCCGAGCATCGTGAAGTTCAATACAACAAGGACTGAAGTCTGGATCGAGCAGGTAACGACGGGAGTCATCAAATACTACAACTTTCCGGCACTTCCTTCCGATGCGAGCGAGCTGCCGGGATATGTAGATAAGACTGGTTTCCTCCCATGATCGGAGCCCTCTGCCGCTACCAGGCGGTCCGCACCGGGTAGGCTTGGATGTCCGGATCGGGGGTCAAGAGGACGCAGCCGTGGACGATGGCCTGGGCAACCAAGATGCGGTCGAACGGATCGCGGTGGCGTCCAGGAGCTCGGCCGGCAGCGGCTCGAAGAGCTCGCGTCAAAGATCCGTGGTATCGGCGGCGGTCAGCTTGTCGTTGAGCAGGTAATCGTCGCTCAGATATTTGAGGATCACGCGGCCGATCTTTGGGTCGAACCGTTCCGCGACCGGCCGGACCACCACTCCTTCACGGATGTGCTGGTCGGGCAGGGTGGTCTGGCCGCGGCTCAGCGCGGCGACCCGTTCGAGCGAGAACGGCCCGCGCTCGAGAAGCGGCACGGTTTCGACGCCGTGGCGCACGCAGAGCGCTGCGAAGTCGTCGTAGTCGAGGAAGTGCTCGCCCACCAGGACGTCGAAGGCGGCGAAGCCGAGCCCGTCGCGCCGGCCGTAATGCAGGCTCTGGACGCGGCTGCCGTAGATCTCTCCATAGAGGATCGCCGCCGGATGGCCCTGCTGCCGGAGCTCGTCGAGCAGGCTCAGCACCGGTTCCAGAGTGGCGGGGAACCAGTAGGTGTTGGTGGCCATCGCCTCGGGCTCCGGACGTTTGCGCTGCATCCCATGCGAGCCGGCGAGGAGCGCGCCCTCGATCCAGCCGATGCGGGCGTTGGTGCCGTGGATCTTCTCGGTCACCACGACCTCTTCACCGGGCGCGAAGACGCCGGGGAAGTTGCGCAGGTTTTCGATCTCGGTGTATCTCTGGAAGAGCGGATGGTTGGGCTCGGCATCGCCGGCCGAGAACCGCACCGGCGGCCGGAACTTGCCGATCCCGTAGTGCTCGCGCACGTCGGTCCCCACCGGCCAGTTGGGATCGTCGGGCCGCACCAGGAGGCCGAAGGAGGGCTCACCGCGCAGGCGCACCTGGCGGACCACGAGCTCGCGCTCGCCCTCGGCGTTGGTGCGCTCGGAGAGGTAGCTCACCACGCCGATGCGCTCGGCCATCTCCCGGGGCAGGGTGCTGTCGGGCGGGATGAAGACCACCCGCTCGCCGGGCGCGAATTCGGGCGAGCCGTCCTCGCGCTTGCGGATCACCGCCTGCCAGCCCTTGATGCGGGCGAGGAAGAGGCGGTCGGCGTTGGGGTGAGGGTGGATGGCTTCGATTTCGGCGACGTCGGCGATTACAGACGACATGAGGGTTACCTCCTGGCCGGCGGCCGGATGCCGGGGAGCACCCTCCCGTCGAGATCGGAGAGCGCTGGGTCGTTCGGGTCGGCGCCGAGGAGGACGGCGGCGGTCGGGTAGATGTCGACCAGGCGGGCCAGGGGGAGCAGGGTGCCCTCGTCCACCCCGGCGCCGTTCAAGACGAGCGGGGTGATCATGGCTTCCCGTTCGAGGTTGCCGTGATCGCCGTGCTGGCCTCTCAGGAAGGTCCAGCCGAGGCGCGCCGTGACCATCAGGTCTCCGGTGAAGCGCTGCGGATGGAAGGCCCTCTGGACGAGGGGAACCGCGGCGGGGTAGCGCGCGTTGCGCGTCCGCTCGATCCAGGTTTCGACGTCGAAGAAGCCCGCGTCGGAGAGCGATCCGTTGCGCGACACGAGAGGCGCGACGTCCGGATCGCCGAGATAGCCCAGGGGATCGTCCGCGGCGCCGTCGGGCACCACATAGGCCCAGCGGCGGTCCCTGCCCTCCCCCCGTTCGATCACGCGGGCGGTCTGCTCTCCCGCGGCACGCAGCTCGATCTCGCCGGGGGCCACCTGGCGCAGCACCTGGCTCACGCCGGGATGCTCGGCGAGCTGGCGCGCGAGGTCGTCGATATCAGGGCGACGGCGCGCCCGCTCGATCTCTTCGGGGACCGCGTCGGAGCCGTCGAGCCAGCCTCCTCCTGAGCTCCGCAGGTAAATCTGGGTGATGTTCGAGCCGCCGGCCACGAGGATGGCGTCGGGCCAGCGTGTCCATACCGATCCGAGCCGCTCGCGCAGCAGGACGTGGCTGACGGTCGAGGCGTCGTAGGCGACCAGCCCGCGCTGGCGGAAGAACGCCGCGAGGTCGACGAAGCGTCCCGAGGGAGCCATTCCGTGGTCCCCGAAGAGGAGGACCGTCGTGTCGTCGAGCACCGACCGGCCGCCGGGCGCCTTCTCCTGGCGCAGCGCGTCGAGGATCTCTCCGATCAGGACATCGGTCTCCACCAGGGCATGGTGCACCTCGCGCGACGCCGGTCCGTGGAAGTGCCCCTTGAGATCGACCTCGTTGAACACGACCAGCGTCACCCGGGGCGCGCCCTCCCTCTCGATCTGCGCCAGCAGCGCCTCCACCGGCTTGCGGTCGCCGGCGAGCTCGTGTGCGCCGAGGACCTCGAGAGCCGCGGAGCGCGCGATGGCCGCGGTGGTCAGGATGCTCCCGGCCCCCTTCCAGCGCCCCTCGAAGACGGAGAGGGCGGGGAGACCCGCCTGCGCCGCTGCACCGAAGAGGTTGGGGATGGGCCAGTCCCAGGTATCGGGCTCGGTCAGGTAGCGCACGATGCGCCGGCGCTCGCGGTCGAAGGCATGGACCGCGGCAGGCGCCGGCAGCCCCTCGAGCTCCACCCAGCGGCCGGAGAGGAGCTCCGGGACCGAGGGGGAGGTGGCCGACGGGAAGGTCGAGAGCGCCCGGGTGCGCAGCGTGGGCCGTTCCGCGAAGAGGCGTTCGAGGTGTGGCAGCTCATGGGCCGCCAGGGCCTCTTCGAAGGGACCCACCGGCAGGCCGTCGATCATCAGAAGAAGCAGGTGGCGCTCGCCCGGATGGAGGACCGGCAGCGACGGCTCGCCGTGGACGGCGGTCTCTCCGGGCGTTGCGGCTCCAGGAGAGAGGCCGAGACCGCAGAGGACGAACAGGGAACCGAGGACGTACGACAGGGTCTTCCGCATAGCTGGGGCGAATCATATACCCTCACGCGGCGGCGGGCTGCTGCGCCGGGCGCTGCGCCTCGCACCACTGGCGGAAGGTCGTCGTGGGCCGGCCGAGCGAGTGGTCCGCTCTCTCGGGGTCGCCCGGCTCGCCGAACTCCTGGTGGAGCTTCAAAACCCGCATCGTGTACTGGAAATTGACGTTGCGGGTCAGGTGCACGTAGATCGCCGAGAGCCAGCGTGGGACGGCGGTGAGCTTGGCCTCCGGGCGGACGATCGAGCAGTAGAGACGCATCGCCTCGTCGGCGTGGATCGACTCGGGCCCATAGAGATCGAACCTCTTGTTGGCCGCCTCCGGCGTCTGATAGGCCTTGGCAAGAATCCGGGCGTAATCCTCGGCAGCCACGTAGTGGTAGGAGCGGTCGAGCCGGGTGAAACGAATCGAGCTCCCTTCTCCCAGGTGATGCAGGTTCTCCATGAAGAAAGCGCAGGCGAAGATCGTGAAAGGCACGCCGCTGGCACGGATCGCCTGCTCGGCGTCCCACTTGGCCTTGAGGTGAGGGAAGCGGGAGGCGTACTCCGCCCGGGCGTGCAGATTGGTGATGTAGGTCACCCTCTCGACGCCGGCTTCCCTGGCGAGCCGCACGATGTTGGCGGTGCCGCGGTGCTCGACCCGGTCGTGGCTCCTCTGCTTCCACCAGCCCCGCAGGTTGATGTGGACGCCGTGGCATCCCTCCAGGGCCTTCCTCAAAGAAGCATCCTCTTCAATCGTGCCTTCATAAATCGGAAACCCGTCACCGAATTTCTCCACCGCCTTCGCCCGTTTGCGGGTGTAAACACGTACATCGAATCCATCTTCTTTCAATTGACGGCAGACGGGCTGCCCATAGTTTCCGGTGGCGCCTACGACGAGAATGGTCTTGGACATCGCACCTCCTGGAGTGCAGGTATGGTAGCATTCCTACCGTTTCGGTTGAGCCGACAAAGAGCGAGAACGTAGGGTCCCTCCGTGGCGAGGCGCTGGGAGCATGCACGTGAAGTCGATGTGGGTCTTGTTGTTGGCGAGCTTCGGGCTGTACGGCGTCTCGGCGCCGGCCGTGGCACAGGGTTACTTCGGGATCTCCGCCGGCCTGTACGAGCCTGACGACAAAGGGCAGGAGCAGACGCAGGTTTATGACCTGCGAGGCGGCTATCGCATCGATCCCCGGCTCGGGTTCGAATGGAGCTTGAGCCGGCTCCACCTGAGTGACACCGTCCCCTTCCAGGGCAATCCGACGATCCCCGGGATCGACTTCGACTCGCTCAACCTGAAGCTGGAGCTCTACACCCTCGACCTGTCCGCGCAGTGGTTTCCAATCGGTGACCGTTTGATCGTCTTCGGCGGACCGGGAGTGGCGCAGCTCGACTCCGATCTCGTGGTGACCTTCTTCGGGAAGACCTTCACCACGCCTGATCGTACGAACATTTTCACCGTCCATGCCGGTGTTGCATATGTTTGGAACGTCAATAACCACTTTTTTATCAGGCCCGAGGCGCGGGCGCGCCATTATTTCGGCGACGAGGTGACGGCGCCGGACAGAGTACAGGGTTTTTATTACTCCTACAAGGCAACCAACTATCAGGCCGGTCTGACCGTCGGCTGGAGGTATGGCTCTTGAGACAGCCCGCAGGAGGGGAATCGAGGCGAAAGAGCGTCAAAGCGATGATCGGCTTGCTCGGCGCAGGCCTGGTGCTGGGCCTGCCCTGGATTCTGTTTTCGCCGGGGGACCAGGGCTCCACGGCCGGTCCGGACGTGGTCGCCGGGGCGAACGTCTCGGCTCTCACCTCCTCGTTCCGGGCCTGGTCGGCCGGTCATGAAGCCGCGGGCGGGGACCATAACGTGGTCTTCGCTCTCGGCTGGGCGAAGGGGTATTCCCGCGAGGCGAGCGAAGCGGGGGGGATGGTGCGGCTCGATCTGGTCGGCGATGCGGCCGAGGTGGAGCTCGAGGAGCTCCCGGCCGGCGGATCATGGGACGTCTGGCTGGTCGAGAACCGGCCCGGCGGCAGCGCTCTGGCGGATTCCGGCGACCGGATGCACCGGCTCGGCCAGGTGACGCCCGAGCGCGGTGCGGCCCGTCTCTCCGTCCGCCTGGACGCCGGTTTCTTCGACCGCTTCCACGCCGACCTCGCGGTGGTCACGCGGGCCGGCGGCCGGCCGGAGGAGGCGGGGGTCCTCTTCGGCGCGCCCGATCTCTTTCAGCGGCTCTACACCCGGCAGCGGCAGAGGCCTTCTCCGCCGTCCGGCCGTCTGGCGTCCGGCGGAGCCGCGATCTTCGGCCCGGAGGTCGCCTTCGCGACGCCGTTCGACTCCCTCGACCCGCTGGTGGCGGAGGGCGCCGACCTGTTCCAGAACGAGACCTTCGGCGGCAACGGCAGGACCTGCGCCACCTGCCATCCGCCGCGCAACAATTTCACCATCGATCCCAAGTTCATCGCGACCCTGCCGCCGGACGATCCCCTGTTCGTCTTCGAGAACAACCCGGACCTGGCCGACCTCGAAAGGGGGGATTCGCTGCGCCAGCTGGGCCTGGTCCTGGAGAACCCGGACGGATTCGACGACCTGCGGAACCGGTTCGTGCTGCGCGGAACGCCCCACACGCTCGCGCTGATGCACTCGCGGACGCCGCAGGACGGCTCGCCGTTCGAGACGATTCCGCCCGTCGAGCGGCTCGGCTGGGGCGGCGACGGCGCGCCCGGCAGCGGCTCGCTGCGCGACTTCGCTCTCGGCGCGATCACCCAGCACTTCACGCGCACGCTCGACCGCAGGCCGGGCACCGACTTTCGCGTGCCGACCGACGAGGAGCTCGACGCCATGGCGGCGTTCCAGCTCGCTCTGGGCCGGCAGGAGGATCTCGATCTGCCGTCGATGCGGTTCAGGTCGCCTCTGGTCAGCCGCGGCCAGGAGATCTATCTGACCGGCGACACGGCCAATCGCACCAAGGCGGCCGGCAAGTGCAACCGCTGTCACTTCAACGGCGGCTCGAACGTCTCGGTGGGAGACCAGAACCGGAATTTCGACGTGGGCATCGAGCAGCTCCCCGACCATCCCGCCAACCTGATGCAGAACCGCTCGCTGCCGGTCGACGGCGGCTTCGGGAGGGACCGCAGCGCGAACGGTGGTTTCGGCAACGGCCGGTTCAACTCCGTGGTGGTCGTCGAAGCGGCGGATACCGGGCCCTTCTTCCACAACAATGCGGTCTCGACGATCGAAGAGGCGGTCGCCTTCTACAACAGCGACGCGTTCAACAACTCGCCCTCCGGCCTCGGCTTGAAGGGCGCGGACACCGGCTTGATCGGCATTCACCTCGAGGCCACGCAGGTCGAGGCGGTGGCGGCGTTGCTGCGGGTCTTGAATTCGCTGGAAAACATTCGCTCGTCGTCGGAGCTCGACGAGGCCGCCTCCGGCCGGGATCTGGGCACGGCGCAGAAGTTGCTCGACCTCGCCTCCTTCGACTCGGAAGACGCCTATCAGGTTCTGGAAGAGAGATCGCTGCACCTCGACGCGGTGCGGATGTTGCGCCAGGCGTATCAGAAAGAGCGCCAGGCGCTGCTGCAGAAAAAAGCATCCCGCCGGGACAGCCTGATCGCCGACGCCGTCGCGCTCAAGAAGGGTGCGCGGGCGGCGATGCTCGTGACGCCATGAGGGTTCCGCCGTCATGAGACCGGGTCCAGCCGTCGTGGCTTGTCTGTTGGTGCTGGGGCTTGCGGAGGTGCGGCCGGCGGCGGCGCAGCATGCGAATCCGGTGGCGAGCCTGGAAGCTCTGCCGATCACCGAGCCCATCCAGGTGGATGGGCGGCTCGACGAGGAGGTCTGGTCGCGGACGGCGGTAGGGGGCGGCTTTACGCAGCGCGAGCGGCCGGATCAGTCCGCCACCGAGCGCACGGAGGTCATGGTGGCCTACACGCCGACCACCCTCTACATCGGGCTCCGCTGCTTCGATGCCCATCCCGACCAGATCGTCGCCAAGGAGATGGAGTACGACGGCCGTCTCTTCCGGGACGACTCGGTGATCGTGGTGCTCGACACCTTCCACGACCATAGGAACGCGTACTTCCTGGAGACCAATCCCAACGGCGCGATCCTGGACGCCCTCTCCTCCGACGAGGGGCGGGTCCTGAACAACGACTGGGACGGGGTGTGGGGGGCGGCGTCGAAGATCACCTCCTTTGGCTGGACGTCGGAGATGGCGATCCCCTTCGCGACCTTGCGGTTCGATCCGCGGCTCGACACCTGGGGCTTCAACGTCCGGCGGCTGGTCGCGCGCACCGGCGAGCAGTCCTATTGGATGCAGGTGGGCCGGGACGCCAGCCTGTTGCGCATGTCGCGCGCCGGCCACCTGACCGGTCTCCACGGCTTGGAGCCCGCCTTGAACCTGCGGATCAAGCCGCACGTGGTCGGCTCGCGCACCGAGGTCCTGGCCAGCGGCGCACACGAGGACACGGAGGAGCCCGGGCTGGACGTGAAGTGGGGCATCACCCGCGGCCTGGCGCTCGATCTCACCTACAACACCGATTTCGCCGAGGCCGAAGCGGACGACCAGCAGGTCAACCTGACGCGCTTCTCGCTGTTCTTCAAGGAGAAGAGGGAGTTCTTCCTGGAGAACAGCGGCATCTTCGAGGTCGTGCCGCCGAGCCAGCTGGGGGGCACGCCGCTGCTCAAGCTGTTCCACTCGCGGCGGATTGGGATCGCCCCGAACGGCTTGCCGGTGCCGATCCGTTGGGGGACGCGCCTCACCGGCCGGGCCGGCGACTGGAGCATCGGCCTGCTCGACGTGGCGACGGAGTCGCTGGGACAGACGGCGAGCGGCATCGTGGGCGGCATTCCCGCGGACAACTGGGGCATCGTGCGGCTGAAGCGCAACGTGGGGGAGCGCTCGTCGGTGGGGATGATCTTCACCAACGTCGACGAGGCGGGGGGTGACAGCAACCAGGTCTATGGCGTGGACACCGACTTGAATCCGACGCCGAAGCTCAACATGAACGCGTTCGTCACGGGCAGCAAGGATCCCGGCGTGTCCGATTGGGCGGGAGGCGCCTCCGCGGTCTATACCGGGCAGGAGCTGACCTGGTCGATGGAGACGATGGAGATCGGCGACCAGTTCAATCCGGAAGCCGGCTTCCTCTCGCGCAGCGGCATCCGCCGGTACGCGCCGACCCTGGTTTACAAGCCGCGGCCGCAAATGAAGGGTTTCCGCAACCTGCAATTCGATACGCTGTCCGAGGTCATCACCGACCTCGACAACAACCTGGAGACGTTCTACACCCAGGTCGGCCTGGGCGGCTTCGTGCTCGACAAGGAGGACCAGGCGTCGTTCTTCATGGACGTCGACCGCGAGCGGCTGACGGAGTTTTTCGTCATCCTGCCGGGGATCGGGATTCCGCCTGGGGTGTACGACTTCGCCGACTTCGGCTTGACCTACTCGACGTCTCCCACGCGGCGGAATTTCTATGCCAGCGGCACGGTCACCCAGGGCCAGTTCTACAACGGCAACCGCCTGTCGACCCTGCTCACCCTCGGGCTGCGTCCCAGCCGCAACTTTCGCGCGGAGACCCGGTGGAGCCGCGACGACGTCGATCTGCCGGCCGGCGCGTTCATCGCCAACGTCTGGCGCCAGCGCCTGAGCGTGTCGTTCACCCCGAACCTCTCCACGAATGCGTTCATTCAGTACAACGACGCGGCCGACCTGCTCTCGCTCAATCTGCGTTTCAACTGGATCTACCGGCCGGGTGCCGATATTTTCGTGGTGTACAACGAGAACTGGATCGCTCCTGACCTGAGAAATCTCGAGGGCCGGGAACGGCAGCTGATTCTGAAGTTTACTTATCTCTTGGCACGTTGAAATGTTTTCGGGTTTGACTCATCGAAGTAGTGCATGACGATCGTGACCTCCGGCCGCGTGGGTGAATTTTCTACCTGGATCGAGGTCCTGCGCACGCGGGCTCGGGAGAGCCCCGCCGCGCGGGCCTTCACGTTCCTGGACGATGACGGCTGCGGCGAGACGCATCTGACGTACGGCGAGCTCGACCTGCGGGCGCGCGCGATCGCCGCGCTGCTCCAGGTGCGCGGCGTGCGCGGGGAGCGCGCGCTGCTGCTCTATCCGCCGGGGCTCGAGTACGTCGCGGCCTTCTTCGGCTGCCTCTATGCGGGCGCCGTCGCGGTGCCCGCCTATCCGCCGCGCCTCAACCGCAGCCTGCCGCGGCTGCGCTCGATCCTCGACGATGCGCGGCCGCGGGTGGCGCTCACCACGGCCGCGATCCTCGCCCGCGTCGACGGCTGGCGGGAGCAGGCTCCCGATCTGAAGGACGTCCCCTGGATCGCGACCGACGGCCTGGCGGGCGCCGGGGCGGACCTCTGGGTCGAGCCGGACGCGGGACCCGGCACCCTGGCCTTCCTGCAGTACACCTCGGGCTCGACCGGCACCCCCAAGGGGGTGATGCTCTCCCACGGCAACCTGCTCCACAACTCGCGCGCGCTGCGCCGCTCTTTCGGTTACACGCTGGAGACCCGGGGTATGGTCTGGCTGCCGCCGTACCATGACATGGGGCTGATCGGCGGCATCCTGCAGCCGCTCCACGGCGGCTTCCCTGTCATCCTGATGGCGCCGGTCTCCTTCCTGCAGAACCCGCTGCGCTGGCTGGCGGCGATCTCGCGCGGCCGGGTCACGATCTCCGGCGCTCCCGACTTCGCCTACGACCTGTGCGTGCGGCGCATTCCGGAGGCGGACCGCGCGGCGCTCGACCTGTCGAGCTGGGAGCTCGCCTTCACCGGCGCCGAGCCGGTGCGGTCCGCGACGCTGGAGCGCTTCGCCGCAGCCTTCGCGCCCTGCGGCTTCCGGCGGGAGGCGTTCTATCCCTGCTACGGACTGGCGGAGGCGACGCTGATCGTCAGCGGCGGCGCGCTCGGCGCTGGAACGGTCGAGCGCTGTTTTGAGGCCGGTGCGCTCGAAGCGCGCCGGGTGGTGCCGCAGGCGGACGGCAAGCGGCTGGTCGGCAACGGGCCGGGCCTGCCGGACCAGCGGCTGGTGATCGTCGATCCGGCGACGGCGGCCCCCTGCCTGCCGGGCGAGGTGGGGGAGATCTGGGTGGCGGGACCCAGCGTCGCCGCCGGCTATTGGAACCGGCCGGAGGAGACGCTCGCGACGTTCGGAGCGCGCTTGGCGGGCGAGGGCGAGACTCCCTTCCTGCGCACCGGCGACCTCGGGTTCGTGGAGGACGGCGAGCTGTTCGTCGCCGGGCGCCAGAAGGACCTGATCATCCTGCGCGGCCGCAACCATTATCCGCAAGACATCGAGGCCACGGCCGAGGCGAGCCATCCCGCGGTGCGGCCGGGAGCGGTCGCCGCGTTCTCGGTCGAGGCCGGAGGCGCCGAGCGGCTGGTCGTGGTCGCCGAGGTGGAGCGCACCTCCAGGATGGATCCGGAGCGGATCGCGGAAGCGGTGCGGCAGGCGGTCGCCGAGGAGCACGAGGCGCAGGTGGGGGAGGTGGTGCTGATCCGCACGGCCACCCTGCCCAAGACCTCCAGCGGCAAGATTCAGCGCCGCGCCACCCGCGACGCCTGGCTGGCCGGCGATCTCGTGGTGGTGGGGAGGAGCGCCGTCGGCGAAGAGCCCGGACCGCAGGAGCCGCCACCGGGAGAGCCGGCCCCGGCGCTGCTCGCCGGGCTGCACGCGGCGGCGGCCCGGGCGCTCCGCCTCCCCGCGGCGCGGCTCGATGCGCAGCGGCCGCTCACCGGTTACGGCCTCGACTCGCTGGGGGCGGCGGAGCTCCAGACCTGGATCGAATCCTCCTTGGGCGTCGCGCCCTCGTTCGCCGGTCTGCTGGAGGGAGCGAGCCTTGCGGACCTGACGAACGAGGTCCTCGCGCGGCTCGCGGCGCCGAAAGCCGCTGCGACCGTCCGCGCGGAAGTCGACGGAATGAAGGCTTCGCACGGCCAGCGCGCGCTCTGGTTCATGGAGCGGCTGGCGCCCGGCAGCGCAGCCAACCACATCGTGGCCGTGGCCCGCCTCGTCGGCGAGGTGGACGACGCCACTCTCGCCCGCGCCTGCACGGCCCTGATCTCCCGCCATCCGGTCCTGCACACCACCTTCGCCGGGGAGAGCGGCGAGCCGGTCGCGCAGATCGTGGACGGAGAGCCGCTCGAATTCCTCGCCGAGGACGCCAGCGGCCTGTCGCCGGAGGCCTTCGACGAGCGGCTGGCCGAGACCGCGTACCGTCCGTTCGACCTGGAGCGCGGTCCGCTGGTGCGCGTCGCCCTGTTCCGCCGCGGCGGCGAAAGGGTGCTGCTCTTCGCGGTCCACCACATCGCCACTGATTTCTGGTCGCTCACCGTGCTGGCGCGCGAACTCGCCCGCCTGGTTGCCGCGGAGACCGGCGGTCCGCCGGCGGACCTCGCTCCTCCGGCCGCCACCTACGGCGATTTCGTCGCCTGGCAAGAGGAGCGGTTGTCCGGCGCGCGGGGAGAGCGCCTATGGAGCTACTGGCTGGAGCGGCTCGCCGGTGAGCTGCCTCTCCTCGACGTGCCGACCGACCGGCCGCGTCCCGCGGTCCAGAGCTACCGCGGTGGCGCACGCGCTCTGCGTCTCGCTCCGGAGCTCACCGCGCGGCTCAGGAGGCTCGCCGGCGAGCGCGGTGTCACCCTCTACGTGCTGCTGCTCGCGGTATTCCAGGTCCTCCTCCATCGCTACACCCGCCAGCGCGACCTGCTGATCGGCTCGCCCACCGCAGGGCGCGGAGCTCCCGGCTGCGCAGGTGTGGTCGGCTACTTCGTCAATCCGGTGGCGCTGCGCGCCGCGGTCGACGCGAGAGAGCGCTTCGACGCGCTGCTCGGCCAGGCGCGGAGCACGGTGCTCGCGGCCCTGGAGCACCAGGACCTGCCGCTCGCCCTGCTCGCCGAGCGGCTGCAGCCGGTGCGCGACGCCAGCCGGCCGGTGCTCTTCGGCGCCATGTTCGTGCTGCAGAAGGCGCAGCGGCCCGAGGACCAGGCGCTGGCCGGCTTCGCACTCGGCGGTCTCGCGGGCGCGACGCCGCGGCTCGACCTCGGCGGCCTCGCGATCGAGCCCTGGCCGTTCGAGCTGCGCCGGACGCAGTTCGACCTGACGCTCGCCGCGGCCGAGCTCGACGGCGGCCTCGCCGTGTCTCTGCAATACGCGTCCGACCTTTTCGATGCATCGACCGCGGAGCGCATGCTGGGGCACTGGGTCAACCTGCTCTCCGCCGTCGCGGACGATCCTGTGCGGGAGATCGGTCTGCTGCCCTGGCTCTCCGGAGCCGAGCGGCGGCAGCTGGTGGCCTGGAACGACACCGCGGCCGAGATTCCGGAGGTGCCGGTGCACCGGCAGTTCGCCGCGCAGGCGGCGCGGGCGCCGGAAGCGCCGGCCAAGAGCGCGGCCGGGCGCACGGCGACCTATGGGGAGCTCCGCGCGCAATCCGCCCGGCTGGCGCGCCGGCTGCGCGGGCTCGGCGTGGGGCCGGAGTCGGTCGTGGGGGTGTGCATGGAGGCCGCGGTCGAGCGCGCGGCCGGGATCCTCGCCGTGCTCGCGGCGGGCGGGGCGTACCTGCCGCTCGATCCGGCGAGCCCGCGCGAGCGCCAGGCCGGCATGCTGGAGGACGCGGGGGCCCGGATCGTGCTCACCCAGGAGCGGCTGCGCGACCGGTTGCCGGCCGGGCGGTCCGGGCTCGCGGTCCTGGCGCTCGACGCGCCCGGCAGTGTCAATGAGGGGGACGGGGAGGACGGAGAGGCCGCGGCGTGGACCGATCCCGACAGCCTCGCCTACGTCATCTACACCTCGGGCTCGACCGGCCGGCCGAAGGGGGTGGGGCTGACCCATCGCGGCCTCGCCAACCTGGTGGCCTGGCACCGCCGCGTCTATGCGGTCACGGAGCGCGACCGCGCGGCGCGCCTGGCGGGGCCGGCCTTCGACGCCTCGGTCTGGGAGCTGTGGCCCTACCTGACGGCGGGGGCGAGCGTGCACGCGCCGGAGGAGCCGGTGCGCAGCTCCCCGGCGGACCTGCTGCGCTGGATGGCGGCGGAGGGGATCACCCTGGCCTTCGTATCGACGCCGCTCGCCGAGGCTTGCCTGCGGGAGGAGCTGCCGGCGGGGCTGGCTCTCCGCGCCATGCTCACCGGCGGCGACCGGCTCGGCACCCGGCCGCCGCGCGACCTGCCGTTCCTCCTGGTCAACCACTACGGCCCCACGGAGGGGACGGTGGTGGCGACCGGCGGCACCGTCGAGCCGGCCTCCTCCTCCGGGGGGCTCCCCTCGATCGGCCGTCCGATCGCCAATACGCGGGTGCACCTGCTCGACCCGCGGCTCGTCCGCGTGCCGGTCGGCGTGCCGGGCGAGATCTGCCTGGCCGGCGCGGGCCTGGCGCGCGGCTATCTCGACAGCCCGGAGCTGACCGCGGAGCGCTTCATCCCCGACCCGTTCGGCAAGCGGCCCGGGTCCCGCCTCTACCGCACCGGCGACCTCGCGCGCTACCGGCCGGACGGCGAGATCGAGTTCCTCGGCCGCCGCGACGGCCAGGTGAAGGTGCGCGGCGTCCGCATCGAGCTGGGCGAGGTCGAGGCGGCGCTTGCGGCACTGCCCGCGGTGCGGGAGGCGGTGGTGCTCGCCCGCGACGAGGCGGCGGGCCGGCGCCTGGTGGCCTACGTGGTGCCGGAGGGAGCGCCGCCGCGCGCCGCCGATCTTCGGGCGGCTCTGGAGGCGCGGCTGCCCGATGCCATGGTGCCTGCCGCGTTCGTCTTCCTGGAGGCCTTTCCGCTCACCGCCAACGGCAAGCTGGACCGGCGGGCGCTCGGCGCGATCGCTCCCGAGGCCGCGACCGGCCGCCGCACGGCGCGCACGCCGGTCGAGGAGCTGGTGGCGGGGATCTGGTGCGAGATCCTGGAATGCGAGCGGGTCGGGATCGACGAGGATTTCTTCGAGTTGGGCGGGCACTCGCTCTCGGCCACCCGGGTGGTGGCCCGGCTGCGCGCCGCCGCAGGCGTCGAGCTGCCGGTGGTGCTGCTCTTCGACCACCGCACGGTGGCCGCCCTGGCGGAGCAGGTCGAGGTCGCGCTTCGAGCCGGAGAGTCCGGAGCGGAGCCCCCGCTCAGGGCGGTCCCGCGCGGCGGCGACCTGCCGCTCTCCTTCGCGCAGGAGCGCCTCTGGGTGCTCGACCAGCTCGACCCGGGGAACCCGGCCTACAACATCCCGGCCGCCCTGCACCTGGAGGGCCGCCTCGACGCCGCGGCCTTCGCGCGCAGCCTGGGCGAGATCGCGCGGCGCCACGAGGTTCTCCGCACCGTCTTCGCCGCACCGGCGGGCGTTCCGGTGCAGCGGATCGCCGCGACGGCCCCGCTGCCGCTGCCGGTGGTCGACCTGGCGGGTCTCGCCGCGCCGGAGCGCGGGCGGGAGGCGGAGCGGCTCCTGCGCCAGGAGGCGCGGCGGCCGTTCGACCTGGTGCGGGGGCCGCTCCTGCGCATCACCCTGCTGCGGCTGGCGCGCGAGGAGCACCTGGCGCTCCTCGCGCTGCACCACATCGCCGCCGACGGCTGGTCCATGGGGGTGCTCCGCGGCGAGCTGGCGGCGCTCTACCGCGCCTTTGCCGCGGGGGAGCCCTCGCCGCTGCCCGAGCTGCCCGTCCAGTACGCCGACTTCGCGGCCTGGCAGCGCGCCTGGCTCGGGGGCGAGGTGCTGCAGCGGCAGCTCGCCGCCTGGCGGAGCCGGCTGGACGGCGCGCCGCAGATCCTTGATCTGCCGGCCGACCGGCCGCGACCGGCGGTAGAGCGCCGGCGCGGCGCCTGGTGGCCCCTGGAGCTTCCCGGACGTCTCGCGCACGCCCTGGCCGACGGCAGCCGCCGGCTGGATGCGACGCCCTTCATGACGCTCCTCGCCGCCTTCCAGGCTCTGCTCGGCCGCTATAGCGGCCAGGAGGACCTGCTGGTGGGCGCCCCGGTCGCCAACCGCCGGCGCGTCGAGACCGAGGCGCTGATCGGGTTCTTCGTCAACACCCTGCCGTTGCGCGGCGACCTCTCCGGCGATCCCTCCTTCGGCGAGCTGGTGGCGCGGGCG
>DASPXX010000235.1:0-14582 GCA_035637095.1 Thermoanaerobaculia bacterium | reverse complement strand
GCCGCCGCCGTTGTCGTTATCGTCATCATGGCTCCCAGGGGGCAGAGGCGGCGGAAGGGGAGGCAGGGGCGGCGACGGCGGCCAGCCGGGGCCCGGACCTCCCGGCGGCGTCGGCGTGGACGGCGGCTTGCGGCAGAGCAGGGCGCTGAGTGCCTGCTCGCTGAGGTTCTTGGCGCCGATCACGGCGATGATCTTGCCCATGGTGGCGGGGTCTCTGACCATGGCGGTCACCATCTTCGGACCCAACTGGACGATCACGTCGGCCAGCATTTCGATGAAGCCCTGGAAGCTGGTCGGGACGTCGACCTCCACCGGATCCGACTCCACGGCAGCCAGGAAGATGCGGTGCCAGTCGCCGGTGAGCGGATTCTTGAGCGACATCGCATAGGACACCCGCGCCCGGAACGCCAGCCTGCCCCCGGATGCGACGGACGGGGTCAAGCCCAGCTTGAACGCGCCGTGCCACAAGGCGTCGAGCTTGACGGACGGGCAGGATCCGACCTTGCCGGAGAGATCCTCGAACATCCCGGCCAGATCCAGAGCCCGGCCGGCGGCCCGCAGAAGGTTCGTGTCGAGCGGCCAATCGCGGATGCGGAACCCGCGATCCTCATCCCAGGTCGCGCTCAAGGTCCAGTCGACGGCGCCGAGCACCGGCAGGTCGCCGGTGTAGCGGATCGAGCCGCCATAGGCCGCGGGATCTGCGCCGCTCGCGGGCGTGTAGCTCAAGGAGCCGTTCTTGAAGACCTGGCCGAAGACGTCCAGACCGAACTTGAAGTCGAGCTTCCTCTGGTCCGGGCTCCCGCCTCTGGTCGTCGACGTGAGGCTGAGGCCTGGTCCGCCCTGGCCGTTGGCGCCGGTCAGCTTCAGGAGGACCGCATCTACCGGATCGGCAAGGGTTCCCGTGATCTCTGCCCCCACTCCATCGGTCAACGATCCGGTCACCAGGAAATCGCACCCGAGAAGCCGCAGCGCGCAACCGGCCTCGAAGCGTCTGGGCTCGGAGCCGCTGGCCGCGCGGTAGGTCAACTGACCCTTGCTCAGGGCGATCTCGGGAAGGCTGGCGGCGCCCCAGTCGGACAGGCCGAGGCAACTGCTGAACAGATCCGCCAGCGAGACGCCGCCCGCGAGCGAGATCGTGATGACCCTGGCCGTTTCGTTCTCGAACAGGACGGCCGCGGCCAGGATCAAACGCCCGATCACGATCTTGCCGGCCAGTCGGATCGTCCGCTGCAGATCGAAGGCCCAGACCATCTTCAGCGTCAGCTCGCTCAGCTTCAGCCGTGGGATCCCCAGGAAATCGCCGCCGTCCTGGGCGTCGGCGATCTTGGCCAGCGAGGCCGTGGCGCCGTCCACCATCTGGCCGGGGCCGGAAGTATCCTTGGTGCCCGGCTTCGGGACCTTGCCGAGGACGATCTGCCCCTCGAACCTCGGCGTGTAGACGCCTGAAGAGGTCGGGATCGAGACCCAGGCCTGATCGATGTCGATCGACAGCCTGGGGCTCGCCACCGGCTGATAGACGATGTGCAGGCCCTGGACGTGGACGGCGCTGACGAGGACCATCTCCGCGGTGTCGTGCGCTTCGAACCGCGCCTTGTCGGCGATCGAGGCGCCGGGCGCGATCTCGGCGGACGCCAGCAGGCGCAGCGGCGCGCCGGCCTTCCGGTCCAGCAGATACCCGACGCCCCTGAAGTCGCTCTGTGCCGGCGTCAGGGCATCGAGGTTCAGAGCCACCGCGCCCTTCAAGGTGGTCTTGAAGTCCTCCCCGGCCGGCGTGATTCGCTCGGAGTCCAGCGCGAGCCCGGTGACGGCCAGCGCGGTGACGTCCAGGCTGGCGCCGGATGCGAGCTCGATCGTGAACCGCGTCAGCCGCGGATCGGGATCGCACGCGAGCTCGATCGACGCCTCCTTGAGCGCCAGGGCGCCGACCACGCTGCGCAGGGCATCCAGCAGCGCGCCGGCCGGCAGGATCTCCGCGAGAAGGTCGCCGGCGGTCGCCGCCGTCTCCGCGTTCAGGCTGCCGGTGAGGGTCTTCCCGGCCTTGTCATACTCCAGGGCGGCGAGGACCGCTCCGTCCCTACCGAGCCTCGCCTGGAGCGAGAAGCCGGTTCCTGGCGGATTGGCCTCGTCCGCCCCGGCGGCCGTGGTGTGGCTGACTTCGAGCACGATGGCCGAAAGGTGCAGCGGCCCCACCTGGAGGTCTTCGACCACCGCGACCACGCGGCCGCCGGTGACCGCAAGGCTTCCCGTCCCACCAGGGGCCGGGGGATAGGCGAGCGCCAGCTCCGCTTCCCGGATGGCGAGGCTGGTCAGGGTTCCGATCACCGGTGTGTCCGACGGATCGGGAAGCCCGATCGCCGTCAGGAAGCCGGCGATGGTCAGATCCTGCGGATTGGCGAAGGCGACGAAGCCCGGCGTGGCCGGCGTCGGCAGGCTGGCGCTGACATCGAACGAGACGCCGGCCCCGGCCAGGTCGAGGCTGGCCGAAGCCCGCGCCGACCAACCCTGGTTGAAATAGTCGAGGTCCAGACGGACCCCCTGCAGCTCCAGCAGGCCCGGAACCAGGGTCACCGTGTCGCAGAGCAGCCCCAGTGAAAATTCGGAGAACGCGCCGGTTTCCAGGGTGAAGCTCGCCTGGTCCAGCCAGGCGTTGCTGAGCACGGACCCCAGGACCGGCGTGGCGGCGATCGCCGAAGCGAGCCGCTCGCTGAGAGACAGCGCGCCGAGGACTTCCGCAAGGTTGGCCGGTGCGGAAAAGTCGGAAGCCACCTCGACCGAATACGCAGAGTCTCCCGGATAGGGCAGGGGGGTGGCGGACAGGGTGACGGCGAGCGGCTTGCCGCCCGCGCTCAGCTCGAACAGCGCGGTCAGCCCCACGCGCCGGGAAGCGGACAGGGGCCGGATCACCTCCAGGAAGACCGAGGTCTTCGCCGGCGGCGTGATCGATGACGGCAGCAGGCTCTTCCAGCCGTCGAACGCGGCCGTCACGAACGCCGAGGCGATCGTGTAGTTGTTGGACCCGGCGCTCGCTTGTTTCAGGTACACGCCCGGCTCCGAAAGCGTCATCGCGGAGAGGAGGCTGCCGGCGGGGGCGCTGAGCGCGCCGAGATCGGGCGCTCCCGGAAGCACCGCCGAGAGGTCCGCCAGGGACGCCTGTTGCGGCAGCTTCAGCACGAGGCCGGCCGACTCCTCCGTCAGGTCGATGATGGCGTCGAGCTTGACGCTGCTCGCGAGGGCCGCCGTTCCTCTCAGCCGCACCTGTTCCTGGACCAGTCGCGCGTCCTCGACATGCAGGACCAGATCGGACAAGGCGAAGGACAAGCCCTCCACACGCAGGGACAGAGCCGCCTCCTGCGGAGGCCGGAGCGCCAGCCGGGCGCTCTTCGCCTCGATGCGGCCGAGGGGGCCGGCGGCGATCTCCACTCTGGACGATGGATCGACCGCCCACAGCGGAGCCTCGGCGAGGAGCAGCGCTCCCGGAAGGTTGGTCATGACCTGCTCGGCCCGGCCCGGGCTGCCGAGCATCACCGCCAGCACCTTGCCGATGGGCAGGCCGCCGGCCTCGGCCTCGGCAACCCCAACGGCGACCAGATACTCGGGCACGCTCACGCTCCTGCTGTAGCGCGCCCCGGGCACCGTGCCGCCGTGCCTGATCTCGACCCCCTGCTCCATCTCCACGTGCCAGGTCACCGTCAGGGCGTCGGTCCAGGTCAGCGTCGCCTCCGCTCCGGTCACCAGGAGCTGGGCGCCCGCGACGTTCCACGCGGTGCCGGCCGGGCGCTTGAGCCGCAGATCAGCCGAGCTGACCGCGAGGAGCGGCTTCTTTTCATAGGCCACCTGCGAGGCGTCGAGATCGACGGGCCAGGCCAGCAACCGCTTGTCGATCGCCAGACCACCGACCTTCTGGAGCACCAGCGCCATCGCCTCGGGTCCGGCCATCGCCGCCAGAGCCGCCTGCGCGGTGACCGTCCCTGTCGCCGGCAGGTCTGCATCCGCGCAGAAGGTCCTGAAGGTCGGAGACGCGCTCGTCTCGAGCACCGCAAGGCTCTCGGCCTGCGGCGCTACGAGCTCGAAGCGGAACCGCGCGAGCCTCGCGTCGTTTAGATCTGCGGTCAGGAATTGGCCTTGGGCGTTGACGGTGGCGGTGACGTAGGCCGGGGCGATCAAGATGACCCCTGGGGGATAGAACCGGAGCGCAAATCGGTTGCCGCCTCTTGGGATGACGGCGAAGGAGGCCGAGCGTCCACTGGCCGGATCCACGATTGTCGAGGTTGATGCGCGTACTGCCCCAATCCCGCACTTCGAGCTGCGTAGGACTGCCGGTGACCACGCTGGGCGTCTCCCCGGCCAGGCTGAGAGAGCTGCCCTGCCCGGTAGTGATCTGATAGCGCGGCCCTGGCCCGACGTTGGGCATCGTGGCCGATCCGTCCTCGAAGGCCTGATGGAGCTGTTGAAAATCGACGCCACCCACCGCAAGGCTGGCCGTCGCGTTCTCCACATCCATGGCGGCTCCGCCGCGCTCAGGATCGAGTTTCGCGCTCGAAGACGTCAGGTAACGGATGGTCAGGTGCTGATTCCAGTCATTCCCGGCCAACGCCCCCAGCTCGGCCAGGTCGACGCTCTGGGCGTCTGTGACGAACAGGTGGGCCGGCTGCCCGTGATGGCGAGCCGCGTCTGCAATGGCCGCTATGGTCACCTCCGCCGGATGCCCGTGTGCTCCGTTAGCCGAGATCACATAGGCTTCGGCCCTGAAGCTGCGGTAGAAGGCTTCGAGTGAATTTCTCGCTATTGGCCTCGCGTAGAAATCCTCCAGATTGCCATTCTTCAGAAGCTCCTGCGCCCACTGTTTTAGTGTTGCTTTAATGTGCGCTGTCCGGCCGACAGGGCGGAGCGAGGAGGGCGAGCGGTTCGTCGGACGATAATGGTTCGTTGGACGTGAGGGGCGCATCCAAACTCTTACCTGGGTGTATTCATAAAATCTATTGACGGGATTGAGGCGTTTGATTTCTTTTTTCAATTTGCCCCAGATCGGCGGCGTTTTAAATTCGTTCGCATCCAATGCCGGTTCCCACGCGGTTGCTTTGTCCTCAAATGCCGCGCCGGCGGTTTTGAGCCGGCGCGAAATCTGATTCCTGAGCTTCTGAGGGTCGATGCTGGCAGCCGTCAGGATCCCAGCCAGTATCGAGCTCGCTGCGCTCTGAAGGCGCGGATCATCCGAGAGCGCGTATGGAAAATCGACCGAGCCGGGGAAACCGAGCACGGCGTGCAGGCCGTAGTCGGCGCGGGCGACGTCGTTGATCTTGGCAGCGATGGGCAGCAACTGCGAATTTCGCAGGCTGCCGTGATGTGGGACCTTGAAGAGGCGAAAGGCGGGTTGCGCCGCGCTTCGGCCGGCGACTTGCAAGAACGGTGTGATAAGAGAGCCTACGCTGTCACCGGTGAAGACCATCCCGGACTCATGCGCAAGCAACAGGCTGTTCTGGTTCTCGGCGGAGCTGTCCACGCTCCAGTCCACTTCGGCCATTGCACTCGTACGCCGGTAGGTCAGGATCTGTTCCGGCCCACCGAAAACGAAGCCGGCGAGCGGCGAGCCGGGCTCGGCTTTGAAGCCGCGCCCGGTCAGCGTCTTGAGCACCTTCTTCGCGTCGCGGTCTGTGGTGGCGGGCGCAAACAATGGACCATTGAAGACCAAGGGGTACTTGTCGGTCGGCTCGTTCGTCGGCTCGGGCGCGAGGAAATCTTCGAAGAGTCTGAGAAGTCCGCCGTAGTGGTCCTCATGCCAATGGGAGATGAAGACCGCCTCGGGCTGGATCGGTAGGCCGGGCCTGACTATCTCGCTGACGCCTTTGATGCTTGCTTTGAGGTACTCATAGTAAGGCGCCTCCGGACCGTTGACGAACTTCTCCATCGGTCCGCCATCGATCAGGTAGAATTTGCTGCCCTCCTCGAGAATGAATGCGTCGCCGCGCCCGGCGTAGAGAACGTGCAGATAGGTCGCCATTGCCGCCTCCTGAGTTGAATGCTCCGTTGTTCTCGCTTTTCGTGGCGCTTGGTCGCCGTGATGTCTGGGCTCGTCTACTTCTTCTTTCCGAACTCGTAAGTCAGCGCGCCGCCCCACCACATCTTGCCGGCGATGCCGTGCTTCGTCGCCGGCTCGAAACGCGCCTGGCGCGCCGCCGCCAGGGCCGCGTTGCGGAACTCGGCGTCCGCGCTGCCGTCGTCCACTCTGGAGACACGGGCATCGGCGACGGCGCCGTTCTCGTCCACCAGCACGTCCAGCACGACTCTTGCGTACTGGCCGCTGGCAACGGACGGCGGATACATGGCTGGCGGCGTGGCGCTGGGCTGCGGCTCCTCGACCCCTGGACCATCCATGATCAGATCTCCCTTCTTCATCGGCTCTTCCTTCTCCCGGCGCCCGCGACCCTCGCCGGCCAGTTGCATCGGAATCACCACCTCCCGGTCTGTGGAGGACGGCAAGGGAGACGGAACCGAAGGCTTGGAAACAGCCGGAGTGGAAGGGGCCGGCGGCGTGGAGCTTGGCGAGGACGGCCTTGGCACCGGCTGCAGGATCGTTGTCTGCTGCGGCATCGCTGTCCGCATCGACACCGGCGTCTGCGGCGGCACGAGCTTCAGGTCGCTGGCCGCGGCGCCGCCCGAGCTCGTGCGCTCGATCGAGCCGGCAGTCCCCTGATACGAATCGGCGCCAGTTCTTTTTTCGCTCGAGTCGGACAAGGAGGACAAAGTGGTATTTCCACTCGGGCTCCGCCGCATCCAGAGGAAAGAGGCCAGCCCGGCTGCCACCAGCACGAGAGCCGCAAGAAAGAGCAGCCGGGCTGGCGAGATCGCGGCCTTTGCCGCGCCCTTCGGTATGACCGGCGTTGGAGGCGCCACGGCCTCTGCCGCGACCTCCGGTATGACCGGCGCTGGAGGTGCCACGGCCTCTGCCTCGACCGCCGGTACGACCCTCGCCGGAGGTGCCACGGTCATCTCCATCGCAGCCGTGAGAGCCAGCGCGGAGGCATCCATTTCTTCCAGGATTTTCTGGATCGTGCGGGCGAGGCGGTCCACATCGTAGGCCCAGCGGGCGTCGCTGAGCTCGATGGCGTTGCGCCGCGCGAGGCGGGAGAGCGAGGGCGGGAGCTCCTCAGTGCGCGGCATCGGTGCGCCTTGCACCAGCACCGGAATGACCCGGATCTTGCGCTCCAGGGCGGTCTCGACCTCCAGGCGGACGAAATCCGCGGGATCGTCGAGGCGCCGCTGCCCGGCCGCGTCCTTGATGGTCAGCCACTCGCGGCCGATGACGACGATCAGCACCTCGCACGAGCCTACCGCCTGCTCGATGGCTTCGGCGAAATCGACTCCGGGCTCGAGGGTGTCGACGTCCATGAACAGCCGGCCGGCGAAATGGCCGCTCAGCGCATCGAACAGCCGGCCCGTGTGGCCGGAGCTGTCCTGCCGCCGGTAGCTGATGAAGATGTTGGATTGTCTCCGCAGTCTGAAAATCTTCGAGCTCATGGCTTCCTCCGGACTCTCGTTGATCACAGGCGCTTTGTTCTTCTTCAGGGCCCATGATCTGTGGTGTCGTCCTGATGTTCAATCTTGGACAAGAGCAAGAGAGGTGCCCGGCAAGGCACAGAGGGGCGAAGAGCTTACGTGCGGTTGTCAGCGACAGCTCCGACTGTCGGGCCGGGCTCTTCAACAACCTCCGACAACCTGCGAGCCCCTGGAGACGAGACGTGTTACTCTTGGCGTACGCCTTGCAAAAGGCCTTGGAGAAAGACGTTCGCAACCAAAAGGAGAACGATCATGTCCGACTATATCTGGGAGTTGGGAATCGATTGGAACGCGATCGAGCCCGAGGGATCGAGTTACCTGCGTCAAGGCCTCGTCAAGCAGGACCCACTCGCGCTGGCCAGTCCGATCATGAAGGAGGACGACACGATCAAGTTCCGGATCTTCGATGTGACCCCGATTGCGCCGCTGGCTGGGCCGCAGGTGACCCAAATCGAGTGTTTCGACATTCAGTCCACGGCGGCGGACAACCAGCAATCGAACCAAAAAGGGTTGAGCTCCCTCCAACCCGCGACCGCGTACTCGGGCGCTCAGATGAGCACAGCTTTCGAAGGGTACTTCCCCTCCTGGACCTCGGACGAGGTCTTGGTGACTGATGATCCGGGGAGGTATCTGCTGACCTTTAAAGTGAGGGTGGATGGGCCTGCGGGCAGCACCCCCCGCTGTTTCTGCCATGATCCCGAAATGGTTGTGGGACCGAACGGGTGATTCCACGCCCTCTTTACGGAGCGGTCGAGGCGGGAGCCAGCCGGACCAGGAGTCTGTGATAGCGCACGTCGCCGCGTAGCGAGAGGAGCTCCGGATCGCGCTGCACTTCGGCAAGGGGACAGCCGTTGTGCAGCGCCTTTTCGAGCACCGCGAGCGCCTGTTCGCGGTGGCCGCAGATCTCGTCGGCGACCACGAGCCGGTACTGGGCTGCGGCGTCTTTCAACGCCAGCCGTTCGATCTCCCCGCCCGCTGCGAGGGAGGGCCCACAGTCCCCGCGCTTGGCCAGGTATTCCACGCGCCGGCTCAGAAGGGTGGCATCCCGCGGCGCGGCGCGAAGCAGGTCTGCCAGGAGCTGAAGAGCCCGCGAGTAGGCCTCGCGGGCCCGGGCGCCGCCCTCGGGCAGAAAGCGACAGGCGTCCCCGAGATTGCCCCAGAGGAGATAGTTGTTGGCTCCTCCCGGCAGCTCGAGCGCCTGCTCGAAAGTCTGGGCCGCCTGCGGATAGAGCCCCTGGGCGAAGTAGAGGGTCCCCAGGTTGGTGTAAACCCCGGGCTGGGGTTGGATTTCCAGCGCCTTCTGAAACTGGGCGGCGGCTTGGGCCAGGTCACCCTGGCGATAGTAGGCGGCTCCCAAGTTGCTGTAGCCCAGAGGGCCGTCGGGGGCCAGGCGGATGCTGCTCTGGAAGGCCGCGATGGCTGGAGCGAGGCGGCCGGTGCGCAGGTAGAGCGCGCCCAGGGCGTCGTAGTACTGGCGGTCGGGGCGCAGGGCGATCGCACGCTGATACGCGGCTTCCGCCAGGTCGAGCTGGGTCTGGGTCTCGTACAGGGTGCCGAGGGCGTACTGGGCATCGGCGTTCCCTGGCTCGAGCTGGATCGCCTTTTCGATCTCCCGGGTGGCCTCGTCCAGACGCCCGAGCGAGGTGTAGACCAGGCCCAAGCTCACCCGGGCCGACGCCAGATTGCCGTCGAGCTCCACGGCGCGCTTTGCCTGCGGCAGGGCTTGGTCCAACCACATTCGGTCCTTGCTCTGACTCACGAACTTGAGCTGGTAGGCGCGCGCCAGGGCGGCGTGGGCCGCCGCGTGGTCAGGCGTGCGGCCGATGATCTGCCGGAAATCCGCGATCGCCTCGTCGAGGTTGCCCGGCTTGTCGTAGCGGCGGAGCGCCGCCGAGCCCTGCTCGTACAGCTCATACGTGCCGGCGGTGCGGTGCGGGGCTGCAAGGCGCCAGCCCTGCCAGCCGAGGGCCAGGGCGAGGAGGAGCCCGCCGGCGAGGAAGACGGCCGAACGCAGGAAGGCCCGGCGGCCACGCGGGAGAGTGGCGCTGGACTGCTCGAAACCCGCGGCCCGCGGCGCTCCCCCGACAATCGTGGTCTCTTCCGGCTGCGGCCTGGGTGCGCCCTGGGGTGGCGTGGCTCCTGCGGGCGGTCGCAGCTCTTCGAGGCGGGCGGCCACCTCGCCGGCATCCCGGGGGCGGGCGTTCGGCTCCTTCTCGAGCAGCCGTTCGACCAGCTCGGAGACCTCGGCGGGGATCTCTGCGCGCAGCTGCCGCGCCGGCAGCGGGCGGTAGCTGCAGACGCGGGCCAGGGTGGCCGCGTCGGAGGAGGCGCGAAACGGCGCCTCTCCGGAGAGCATCTCGTAGAGCAGCGAGCCCAGCGAAAAGAGGTCCGAGCGGGGATCGAGCGGCAGCCCCAAGACCTGCTCGGGCGACATCGCATAGCTCGTGCCCACCACCGTCCCCGTCTGCGAGAGCGTCATCTCCTGGACCGATCCCTCGGGAGACAGCGCCCGTGCAATGCCGAAGTCGAGGACCTTGGCGTGACCCTCCGCGGTGATCATCACGTTGCCCGCCTTGAGATCGCGATGCAGGACGCCCTGCGCATGGGCGGCGGCGAGCCCTCCGGCGATCTCGCAGCCCCACTGCAGAGCGCTTCGCAGGTCGAGCGGACCGGCGGAGAGGAGCTGGCGGAGCGTCTTGCCCACCACCAGCTCCATGACGAGCCAGTCGCCTTCCGGCGATTCCACCAGGTCGTAGATCTGGACCACGGCAGGATGGGTGAGCCGGGCCCCGGCCTCGGCCTCGCGGCGGAAGCGCTCGCGCGCGCCCGGCTGGTCCAGGATCTGCGGCAGGACATGTTTGACCGCCACCGGGCGCTTCAGCCGGCCGTCCCAGGCGCGCCAGACCTCTCCCATGCCGCCGGCGGCGAGCCGCTCGACGAGCCGGTAGGGACCCAACGCTTCGGCCGGCGTCCACTCCCGGCTCATGACGGTTTCGGGGGGACCTGGGGGATTGAGAGCAGGCCGAGCTGTTTCATCCGGCGCCGGATTCCGGCCTCCGAAACCTGCAGGAGCGCCGCCATCTCGCGCAGGCGGCCGCCGCAGCGTTCCCCGGCTTCGGCGATCTCCTCACGGCTCAGGTCCATCGCCTTGCGAGTGCTCGGAAAGGCGTCGAGAAGGAAATAGAGCGACGGGCGCGAGATGCCGAGCTGGTGGGCCGTCGCCCGCGGCTGCCAGCGGTTGGCCGCGAGCGCCGCGAGCAGCTCCTCTTCCGAGACGTCCTGAGGGCTGCGGTAGACCGTCTTCGCCGGCGCTGCGGACGGCGGCCCCGAAGGAGACCTCGGCTCCAGGGGCGGCCTCTCTTCGTACAGCAGGTCCTCGATTGCCGACGGCAGCCGGGTCTCCGCGGCGTCCTTCCCGGTGCCGCGGCTTTCGATGGCCAGCGAGCGGGCGATGTTGCGCAATTGGCGGACGTTTCCGGGCCACGGGGCCGCGGCGAGGCGGGCGATCCATGCCGCGGGAGGCCAGGGCTGCGCACCCGGGCCTGCATCGGTCAGACGGTGTTCCTCTCCCACCGCGGCGAGCTCCTCGCGCAGGAAGTGAAAGAACAGCCGTCCGATGTCGTCGCGCCGCTCGCGCAGAGCAGGGAGGCGGATCGCGTACCCGCCCAGGCGGTGCAAGAGCGGAGCACGGAAGCGCCCGGCGGCGACCGCCTGCTCGAGATCCGCGTCGGTGGCGGCGAGAACGCGCACATCGACGCGCGCCGGCTCTTCACTTCCCAGCGGCTGGACCTCGCCGCTCTCCAGGGCACGCAGCAGCAGCGGCTGCACCTCCTGGGGCGTCTCGCCGATCTCATCGAGGAAGAGCGTGCCGCCGTGAGCGCGGCGGAAGTAACCTCGCCGCGCGTGCTCGGCGCCGGTGTAGGCTCCCCGCGTCGCCCCGAACAGCTCGGCGGCGGCGAGCGACGCAGGCAGCGCGCCCATGTTGAGCGCCAGGAAGGGCCGATCGCGCCGGCTGCTCGCGCTATGGAGAGCCGAGGCCACCAGCTCCTTTCCGGTGCCCGATGCGCCGCGCAACAGCACCGGGACATCGAGGTCGGCAACTCGCGCGATCTGGCGGCAGAGGTCGAGGAGGGAATCGCTCAGGCCCACCAGGCCGTAGCGTGGCAAGCTGTCGGGAAATACCGGACGGAAGCGATGCAGCAGGAGGACCACGTGGCCGGCGAGCAGCAGCACGACGCCGCGGTCCACCTCGGCGGCCGAGAACGATGCCTCGCTGTCGACCGGCTCACTATTGCCGGCGACATTGCCTGCGACATTGGCGGCGAGGGACATGGGCGAGTCGCCCCGGAGCAATTGGACGCCGCCGCCGGCCGTCGATTGGAGGAGCCAGGGACGGCGGCTGAGATAAGGCGCGGCGAGAGGCCGGAACGCCGATTCGCCCGGCGGAGCGAACCCCGGTTCCCCCCGCGACAAGAGCGCTTCCCGTCCCGACGACAGATCGAGCAAAGCCGCCCGCTCGCCGACCCGTTGGATCTGGGGATGGCCGAGGATCGTCAAGCCGGGAACGGTGAGCGAAGGCGGGGGCTTGCCCGTCGGCGTTGACCACGTCTGCGTCTCCAGACGGTTCTCGCTCTTGGGCCCCATCCTTGCGTGATCTCCCCTGATTTCTACTCCGGGTTGGCGTCGACTTTAGCTCCTTCGCAGGCGGGCGGTCAAACGGCGGCCCTCGATCGGCTCGGCCGTCTCCTTTGCCACCGTTCCCGCCCGAGGATAGAATCCCCGTTCCTATGAGCGACCCGATCCCCGTTTCATCCGTCCGCGAGCTGACGCGGAACATCGGCAACAGAGTTGTCCTTTCGGGATGGCTCGACAACAAGCGATCGAGCGGCAAGATCGCGTTCCTCCAGGTGCGCTGCGGCGGCGGTACCGTGCAGGCCGTGGCCGGCCGCAAGGACGTGTCCGACGAGGCCTGGGCCGAGATCGAGAAGGCCACCCAGGAGTCGACGGTCCGCGCGACCGGCACGGTCAAGGAGGACAAGCGCTCGCCGACCGGCGTCGAGATCCAGCTCGAGAGCTTCGAGATCCTCCATCTGACCCAGGACTTCCCGATCACCCCCAAGGAGCACGGCACGGCGTTCCTGATGGAGCACCGCCATCTCTGGCTGCGCTCCAGCCGGCAGCGCTCGGCGCTCAGGGTGCGCAGCGAGGTCGAGCAGGCGATCCGCGACTTCTTCTACGAGCGTGACTTCACCCTCATCGACTCGCCGATCCTTACGCCCGCCGCCTGCGAGGGGACCTCGACGCTCTTCGAGACCGACTACTTCGGCGACAAGGCCTACCTGAGCCAATCCGGACAGCTCTACCTCGAGCCGGCGGCGGCGGCGCTCGGCAAGGTGTACTGCTTCGGCCCCACCTTCCGGGCCGAGAAATCGAAGACCCGGCGCCACCTGATGGAGTTCTGGATGGTCGAGCCCGAGGTCCCCTTCCTGGAGTTCGACGGGCTCTGCAATCTCTCCGAGGAGTTCGTCGTCTACCTGGTGGGGCGCGTCCTCGAGCGCTGCCAGCTTGAGCTCAAGATCCTGGAGCGGGACATCTCCAAGCTGGAGGCCATCAAGCCGCCGTTCCCGCGGATCACCTACTCTGAGGCGGTGGAGATCCTGAACCGCCAAGGCAACCCCATCCAGTGGGGCGATGACTTCGGGGGCGACGAGGAGACGATCCTGGCCAGCCAGTTCGACCGCCCCGTGATGGTCTCGCGCTTCCCGGCGGCGTTCAAGGCCTTCTACATGCAGCCGGACCCGGAAGACCCGCGGATCGTCCTCGGCCTTGACCTGATCGCGCCGGAGGGCTATGGCGAGATCATCGGTGGCAGCCAGCGCATCCACGACCATGACCTGCTGCTCGAGCGGATCAAGTCGCACGACCTGCCGATCGAGGCGTTCCAGTGGTATCTCGACGTCCGCAAGTACGGAGCCTATCCGCACAGCGGCTTCGGCATGGGGATCGAGCGCTTCGTGGCCTGGATGTGCGGCCTGTCGCATCTGCGGGAGACGATCCCCTATCCACGGATGCTCTACAAGATCTATCCGTAGAGGCGCGCGCTGAAGCCGTCGCGCCTCGTCATTTGGGTGTCTCTCGCCACGCTGGTCCTGATCTGGGGGACCACCTGGGCGGCGATCCGCGTCGGGCTCCAGGGCATCCCTCCCCTGACCGGCGTCGCCCTGCGGTTCACCATTGCGGGCACCGTGCTGCTGGCTCTGTCACCGGTCTTCGGGGCGCGGTTCGGGAGCTCCCGGCGCGCGTGGCTGGTCTGGAGCATCAACGCGGTGTTCACATTCATGGTGTCCTACAGCATCCTGTACTGGGCGGAGCAGTGGATCCCGTCCGGCCTCGCCGCCGTCCTTTTCGCCACGTTCCCTCTCCTGGTGGCGCTCCTCGCCCACTTCGTCCTGCCGGGCGAGCGGCTGACGTGGAGGAGCGGCCTCGGCATCCTGGTCGGCTTCGCCGGTGTCGCCGTGATCTTCTCGCAGGACTTCGCGAAGCTCCTGGGCCCCCAGGTCGCCTTTGCCGCGGCGGTCATGCTGCTCTGTCCGGTCTGCTCGGCGATCGGCAGTGTGGCGGTGAAGAAGTGGGGGAGCGGGATCCATCCGCTGTCGACCGCGGCGGTCCCGATGCTGCTCTGCGGTGTGATCCTGGGGCCGATCGCCTGGTTTTCGGAGGCCGGCCGGAGCGTGACCTTCAACCGTCCGTCCATCCTGGCCCTGTTCTACCTGGCGCTGGTCGGCTCGGCGCTCCCCTTCACCCTCTACTTCTGGCTTCTCAAGAGCCTGCCGGCCACCCAGGTCTCCCTGATCAACTACGCGGTCCCGGTCATGGCGGTCATCGTCGGGCACTTCGCCCTGGGCGAGCCGGTGACGCTCCGTGTCCTCGTAGGCGCGGTCCTGGTCATCGCGGGCACTGCCGTGGCTGTGCGGAAATAAAGACGGAGAAGGGGGGTGCGGCAGGGCCGCACCCCTGGACGGTTCAAC
>DASPXX010000234.1:0-8829 GCA_035637095.1 Thermoanaerobaculia bacterium | reverse complement strand
ACCGCGACGCCCAGGGCGCCGCTCCCCAGGAGCCGTCCGGAGACGAGGCCCGAGGCGCCCCCGGCGAGGCCGCCCAAGAGGCCGAGCAGCGCGGCCTCGCTCAGGAAGAAGAGCACGACCTGGTGGCGCGGCGCGCCGATCGCGACGAGGAGGCCGGCCTCCAGCCGCCGCTCCAGGACCGTGGCCGTCATGGCGGCGGTGACCCCCACCGCGGCCCCCACCAGGGCGACCACCGCGAGCCCGATGAGCACCCCGCGGAACCGGTTGAGGATGTCGGCCGTCGCCGCCGTGACCCGGTAGACCACCCGGGTCGTGCCCCCCGGCACGGCCTCGTTGATCTGCCAGGCCACGGACGAGGGATAGGCCGTGCAGTACCAGGCCTCGTACTCCTCCGGGCTCAGCCGGCGGGGATCGCGGACGTTCCGCGCCTCGGGGTTGGTCAAGGCGAAGATCTCGGCGCGGGTGAAGCGGCCCGGCTGGCCGGCGAGGCGCTCGACCGCGGCGAGCGGCGCGAAGGCCTGCTCGTCCTCCTCGCCGCCGCTGGTCACCAGGCCCACGATATGGAAGGAGGAGGACCCCTCGCCCAGCGTCACGGCCAGGTCGTCCCCCGTCCGCAGACCCAGCCGCTCGGCCAAGCGCCGGCCCAGGACGGCTTCGGCCGTCCCCTCCGCAGGCCAGCGCCCTTCGATCCGCAAGGTCGGACGGACGCGCGGCAGGCCGGTGCGCCACCCCTTCTCCAATTCATAGTCGAACCAGGTGCCGACGAGCGGCGCCACCTGGTCCTCCCCCATGCGGACGCGCAGGGAATGGAACGGCGCGAGGGCCACGATGTTGTTGCGCCAGAAGATCTTGCGGATGCGCGGGAGGTCGGCGACGGCGAGCGTCTCGCGGCCCGCGGCCGGCACGAGCTCCAGGTTGGCGCCGTAGGAGCTCATCTCGGCGACCATCCGGTCGCCCGAGGCGAGCATGACCGTGCCGAGCGCGGTCGCTCCCAGCGTCCCGAGCGCCACCGCGGTCACGGCCAGCAGCTTGCGGCGGGTGCCGCGGCGGAGCGACTCGAGGAGGAGGCGCGCGTACATCATCGCCCCCCCGCCGCGAACCGCGGCGCGCCGGCGGCGAGGTCGGCGCGGGCGATGACCAGCTCGCCCCCCTCCACCCGGGCGGCGAGCGGCGCCGGGTTGCAGCCGCCCGAATGTCCGATGCTCGGCGGGTAGATGGCCGAGCCGCAGTGCAGGCAGACGATGGAGGTGCCGTCCTGGAAATAGCCGCGGGGTCCGCAGATGTCGCAGGCGTCGAAGGCGGTGGCGATCTCCCCGCCCTCCTCGATCGGCACGGCGATGAAGCGCACGGCCTGCCCGTCCACCCGCACCGAGAAGCGGCGGAGCGCGGTCCCATGGAAGCTCGCGAGCGGGATGTGCACCCGGCCGTCCGCGGCGAAGGAGACCGGCTCGGCCGGCGAGAGGGCCGCGGGCGCCTGGGCATAGACGAAGCCGAGCCCGAGGACGGCCAGGATGACGATCCCGAGAGACGCCCCGAGCACCCGGGCGCGTGCCTGCCGGGACGCCTGGGCCCGTTCGAGCCGCGCCTCCGCGCCACCGGTGACGGAGACCGCCTCCGCCCCGCCGCGGCCCCTGCCCGGAACCAGCAGCATCACGAGAGGCAGGAGGACCACCGCGGCGATGAAGAAGACCTCGTTCCTGACCAGCGGGCCGATCGTCGCCATGGTCGTCTCGTTGGCCGGCACCCAGCCCGCCTCCGAGAGCTCGTGATAGCCGTTCACCAGGAGCTGCAGGACGAAGATGCCGAGGGCGATGCCGGTGATCTTGAAGAACCGCCCGAGATCGATCCGCAGGCTGCCGCGCACGAAGAGGACGCCGAAGACGACCGCCGTGCCGAGGCCGATCAGGACCCCCAGGCTGGCCATCAGGCCGCTCGTGGTCAACGACAGGGCGGAGAGGAAGAACACGGTCTCCACCCCTTCGCGGAAAACCATCAGGAAGGTGAAGGCGAAGAGGCCCGCCGCCGCCGAGGCGGTCCGCTCGTGGGCCAGGATGCGCGCGAGCGATCCCTTCATCTCTCCGGAGAGCGCGTGCGAGTGCCGCCACATCCAGACCATCATCGAGCCCACGACGAGCGCCGAGCCGAGGTAGAGGAGCCCTTCGAAGGCCTCCTCGTTGACCGCCCACCGGTAGAGCGCCCAGGCGCCGAGGAGGCTCGCCACCGTGGCCGCGCCGATCCCCGCCCAGACCATGCCGAGATAGCGGTCGTACCCCTCCTTGCGCAGGAACGCGACGATGATCCCCACCACCAGGGCCGCCTCGACTCCCTCACGCAACGAGACGATCAGCGACTCAAACATGACGGAGCGCCTCCTCCACCCGGGAGCGCACGGCCGCGGTCACTTCCCTCATCTCCGCGCACGCGTTGCAGAGGCCGCTGATCTGCAGGGTGTGCTGGGTCGGCGAGAACCCGTGAGCGCGGCAGATCTCCCCTTGCAGGGCGGCGATCCCCGGGCTCACGAACTCCACCACGCGGCCGCAGCCCGTGCACACCAGGTGGTCGTGCCGCTGGCCGGGGTGGACGTGCTCGTAGAGATAGCGGTCGCGCCCGAGCCGCTGCTTGCGGGCCAGGCCGCACTCCACCAGGAGGTCGAGGTTGCGGTAGACGGTGGCGCGCGAGATCTTGAGCGCGCGTTCCTTCATCGACCGGAGCAGCTCCTCGGCGTCGATGTGCCCGTGTTGTGCGAAGATCTCGTCGAAGAGGGCCAGGCGCTCCGCGGTGACGCGGTGACCCCGCTCCCGCAGGAACTGCAGGAACTTCTGTCGCTCGCGCGCGTCTGACATCTCCGATCCTCTCTGCCCTCGCTTTGGCTGTCTTTCGCCTTGTTGAGATCCATTCTCAAAAAGGTGAAAGTATTCTGGACTGCCACGGTCCTGTTTGTCAACCGGGAGGATTTGGGGACCCGGTATGGGATCTGCAAGGCCCGGGAGTTGTCGCCGGAAACCTCTGTCCGGCGCCGGAGATGTCGATGGTGCCAGGAACCTACGAAGAGAGCCCCCACCGCCCGCTCCCCTTCTGGCTGCGGATCGTGGTTCTGCTGGTCGGCTGGATCGTGCTGCTCGTGGGGGTGGCCGGTCTGGTCCTCCCGGGCATCCAGGGTGTGCTGACGATCCTGCTCGGAGCCGCGATCCTCTCGGTGGCGAGCGAGCTCGCCCACCGCTGGATGCGCCGAACCCTCCAGCGCTGGCCCAAGGTCTGGTGCCGGATTGACAGCTTCCGCGACAAGATCCACACCAGGCTGCACCGGATGGTGCAGCGGTGAGGCCCTACCGCCGCTCGACCGCCACGTACGGCCGCTGGGTCTCGCCGGTGTAGACCTGGCGGGGGCGGTTGATGCGGTTCTTGGGGTCGTCCCGCATCTCGCACCAGTGGGCGATCCAGCCGGGCAGGCGGCCGAGCGCGAACATCACCGTGAACATGTTGGTCGGGATGCCCATCGCCCGGTAGATCACGCCGCTGTAGAAGTCGACGTTCGGGTAGAGCTTGCGCGAGATGAAGAAGTCGTCGTGGAGCGCCACCTCTTCGAGCGACTTCGCGATGTCGAGCAGCGGGTCCTGGATGCCGAGCTGGCCCAGCACCTCGTCGGCGACCTTCTTGACGATCCGCGCCCGCGGGTCGAAGTTCTTGTAGACCCGGTGCCCGAAACCCATCAGGCGGAAGCCGGCGTCTCTGTCCTTCGCCATGTCCACGTACTTCCGGTAGTTGCCGCCGTCCTGGCGGATCATCTCCAGCATCTCGATCACCGCCTGGTTGGCGCCGCCGTGCAGCGGCCCCCAGAGGGCGCAGATGCCGGCCGAGATCGAGGCGAACAGGTTCGCCTGGCTGCTCCCCACCATGCGCACCGTCGAGGTGCTGCAGTTCTGCTCGTGATCGGCGTGCAGGATCAGCAGCACGTTGAGGGCCCGCGCGAACACCGGGTTGACCTCGTAGGGCTCTGCCGGGACCGAATGCAGCATGTGCAGGAAGTTCGCGCAGTAGGAGAGCTCGTTGCGCGGGTACACGAACGGCTGCCCGACGTTCTTCTTGTAGGAGAACGCCGCGATGGTGCTCGCCTTGGCGAGCAGGCGGACGATGTTGAGGTCGTGGTCGTCGTCGTCCCGGTAGTAGGCCGAGAGGGAGGCCACCATGGCCGAGAGCATGGCCATGGGGTGGGCGCCCCCCGGATACCCCTCGAAGAACTTCTTCATGTCCTCGTGGAGCAGGGTGTGGCGGGTCAGCCGCGAGCTGAAGTCCGCCAGCTCCTGGCGCGACGGCAGACGGCCATAGATCAGGAGGTAGCAGACCTCGACGAAATCCGCCTTCTCCGCCAGGTCCTCGATGGAATAGCCCCGGTAGCGCAGGATGCCCTGCTCCCCGTCGATGAACGTGATGCTGCTCTCGCAGGCGCCGGTGTTGCCGTAGCCCTGGTCGAGCGTGATGGCTCCGCTCTTGGCGCGGAGCTGCGTGATGTCGAGCGCCACCTCGCCCTCGGAGCCGACCACGACGGGGAGCTCGAGCTCCTTGCCGTCGAGGATGAGCTTGGCCGTATGCGGCTGGGCGGCGGCGGCCGGCTCCACCACCACATCTGTCGTCTGCTGAGACATTGCGGGTCTCCTCCTCCCCGCCGCGATTCTATCCTCGCCTCACAGCTCCCGCAACGCCGTCGCCACCGGCAGCCGCGCCGCCCGCAGCGCCGGGAACACGCCGCCGATCACTCCCATCACCAGCGCGCTGCCGAGACCCCAGACCAGGAGCTCGGGGGTGACGGTGAACGCGAACGACAGCTGGCTGAAGGTCGACCAGTTGAGGGTCGAGGTCTGGAACCCGTTGAACGCGGAGTAGGCGATGACCGCTCCGACCAGGCCTCCGGCCAGGGCCAGCAGCAGCGACTCGGTGAGCACCGAGAGGACCACCGGTCCGGCGCGGAAGCCGAGGGCGCGCAGCGTCGCGATCTCCCGGATGCGGGTGGCCACCGCCGCGTACATCGTATTGAGCGCGCCGAAGATCGCTCCCACCCCCATCAGGAGGGTGATGGCGACCCCGAGGACGCGGATGAGGCTGATCAGCGCCCGGGACTGCGACTCGTAATACTCGGACTCCCGGATCACCTTGACGTCCAGGCGGGGGTCCGCGGTGAGGGCGTCCTTGAACTTCTGGAACGCGGCGGGGGAGTCGAGCTTCGCGTAGACCGACTGGAAGGTGCTGCCGCGCCGGTAGGCGGGCTGGAGCACCCCCGCGTCGCACCAGATCTCCGACTCGGCGAGGCCGCCGTTGGCGGAGAAGATCCCCACCACGGTCCACTCGTTCTGCCCCCAGCGCAGGTGGTTGCCCAGGTCGAGGCCGGCGAACTGCGCGGCCGCCATCTTGCCCACCACCACCTCGTTCTTCCCCGGCTCGAAGCGCCGCCCTCCCGGCAGGATCCTCACTTCGTCGCGCACGTCGAAGGCGGCCGGCTGCACGCCGCGGAGCGGCACGTTGGCGTCGGTATGGGTCGAGCGCTTGGGGACGTCGACGATCACGTAGAGCTCGGCCGAGGCCATCGGGCCGTTGGCGCACCGGCGCACGCCTGGCGCCTCGGCGATGAGCCGCGTCACGTCGCGCTGCAGGCCGCTCATCATCTCACTGTCGCTCCCCGAGCGGAGCACGACGGCGGTGTCTGCCCCGGCGGTGGAGACCAGGGCATGGCGGACCCCTTCCGCAATTGAGAACACGGCGACGAAGACGATCACCACCCCGGCCACCCCGACGACCGTCGCCAGCGAGGCGCCGCGGCGCTCCGGGATCGTGCGCAGGTTGACCCAGGTCACGGCCGCCACCTGAGAGAGCCAGTTGAACATGGTCAAACCCTCCGCAGCGCATCGACGATGCGCAGCCGCATGGCCTGGGCCGCGGGCAGGAAGCCGGCGGCGATCCCGAACAGGAAGATCAGCACGACGCCCACGACGAGGTCGCGGGTCGGCAGGAAGAAGATCGGCAGGAAGGCGCGCAGGGCCTTGCCCAAGACCGGGATCATCGCCTCGGCGAAGAGGAGGCCCAGGGCGCCGCCCAAAACCGCGATGACGCACGACTCGGCGAGCACGAGCCCGACGACCAGACCGCGCGAGAAGCCGAGCGTCTTCAGCACGGCGAGCTCGCTGGTGCGCTCGCGCACCGACTGCGCCATGGTGTTGCCCGCCACCAGCAGCATGGTGAAGAAGACCGCCACCAGGACCGCCTTGACGAGCGCTCCCACGTTCCCCACCTGGTCGGCGAACGACTGCGCGAAGGCCTTCTCGGTCTGCGTCTTGGTCTCGGCGGGCGAGTTGGCGAAGAGGGTGTCGACGCGGCCGGCGACCGCGCCGGCCTGCTTCGGGTCGGCGATCCGCAGGATGTACCAGCCGACGAAGCCCAGCCTGCCCCCCATCCCCTCGTTCAGGTAGTCGTAGCGGAAGTACATGCTGGAGGTGTCGGTCCCCTTCTCCGCCCCTTCATAGATGCCGGAGACCGTGAACTCCCACAGGTTCGAGCCGTCCGGTTTGCGGTAGATGGTGGCCTGGATCGGGATCTTGTCCCCCACCTTGAAGCCGAAGCGGTCGGCCAGCTGCCGCCCCACCAGGGCGCCCGAGCGGTCCGCCAGCCAGGCCTGCTTCTGGCCCTCCGGCAGCCGGTACTCGGGATACATCTCGAGGAAGGTCTCCGGGTCGACCGCCATCTGGCCGAAGAAGTTCTTGGGGTCCTGGTAGATCCCGCCGAACCAGTTGGCGTAGCTCACCGCCTCGATCCCCTTGACGGCCTTGATCCGCTCCAGATAGGAGACGGGCAGCGGCTGGATCAGCGACACCTTGTGGATGGTCAGCAGGCGGTCCGCTCCCGCCACCTCGACGCCGCCGCTGAACGCCATGTTCACCGCCGAGAGGACTCCGTAGGTGGCGAAGCTGGCGAGGATCGACGCCAGGGTGAAGAGGGTGCGCAGCTTGCGCCGCCAGAGGTTCTTCCAGATCAGGGGGATGTATTTCATGCCGCCGGCTCCAGCACGAGGCTGCCCTTGTCCAGATGCATGGTACGCCGGGCGCGGGCCGCGGCGTGCGGATCGTGGGTGACCATGATGATCGTCTTGCCCTGCTCGCGGTTGAGCGCCTGGAGGAGATCGAGGATCTCGTCGCCCGACTTCCTGTCGAGGTCGCCCGTGGGCTCGTCGCAGAGGAGGAGCGTCGGATCGGTGACGATGGCGCGGGCGATGCCGACGCGCTGCTCCTGGCCGCCCGAGAGCTGCCGCGGATAGTGCTCGGCGCGGTCGGCCAGGCCGACGACTCCGAGGGCCGTCGCCACGTGGTTCCGGCGCTGCGCCTTGGAGAGGTGGGTCAGGAGGAGAGGCAGCTCCACGTTGCGCTCGGCGGTCAAGACCGGCAGCAGGTTGTAGAACTGGAACACGAAGCCGATGTGGTGGGAGCGCCACTCGGTCAGCTTGCCGTCGGAGAGCTGGTCGATGCGCTGGCCGTCCACCTCGACGCTCCCGGAGGTCGGCCGGTCGAGGCCGCCGAGCAGGTTGAGCAGCGTCGTCTTGCCCGAGCCCGAAGGCCCCATCAGGGCGAGGAAGTCCCCGCGCGGGATGTCGAGGTCGATTCCGTTCAAGATGTCCAGCCGCTCGCTGCCGCGGCGATAGATCTTGTGGACGTCCCGGATCCGGACCAGTGTGCCTGTCGTCTCCATGTGATCTCCTATTCGTCCTGGACGGCGACCTTGGCACCGTCCGCGAGATTCTCCGGTCCTTCGATGACCACCTGCTCGCCGGAGGACAGGCCGGAGGTGATCACCGCTTCGTCTCCCGGCACGGGGCTGACCCCCACCGCCCGCCGCTCGACCTGCTCTCCCTTGACCACGAACACCACGTCGCGGTCGCCGTCCTTGCGCAGCGCGCGGCGCGGCACGACCAGGGCGGGCCGGGAAGGAGCCGCCGCCGCTCCTCCGGACTCGTTCAGGAACGCGACCTTGACCCCCATGTCGGGGAGGATGCGCGGGTCGAGCTTCTCGAAGGCCAGGCGCACGCGCACCGTGGCCTTCTGCCGGTCGGCGGTGGGCACGGGCATGATCACCCGGGCCGGGATCTGCCAGTCGGGATAGGCGTCCAAGGTGGCGACCGCCTGCTGCCCCGGCTGCACCCGCTGAATATACGCCTCATTCACGTCCACCTCAATCTCCAGCGAGGCCATGTCGACGATCGTGCAGATGCCGGTGCGGGTGAAGCCGCCGCCGGCCGACACGGGCGAGATCATCTCGCCCGGCTGGGCGTCCTTGCTGATCGCGACGCCCGAGAACGGCGCGCGGATCACCGTGTCGTCGAGAGACTGCCGGCTGACCGCCAGCTCCCGCTCGGCCACCGCCACCTCCTCGCGGCCGAGGTCCAGGCGAGCCTTGATGGAATTCACCTCGGCCTCGGCGGCGTCGAGGTCGGCCTGGGGAGCCACCCCCTGCTCGCGCAGGCTGCGCGCCCGCCGCAGGCTGATCTCGGCCTGGCGCAGGCGGACCTGGTTCTCGTCGAGGGCGCCGCGCTGCGCGACCAGGCGCGCCTCGGCCAGGGCATGCTCCTTGCCGGTGGTCGAGTCGTCCAGCCGGGCCAGGACCTGCCCCTCGTGCACCACCATCCCCTCCTCGACGAGCACCTCCGTCACCTTCCCGGTCACCTTGGAAGAGACGGTGGCCTGCCGGCGGGCTGTGACGTAGCCGGAGGCGTTGAGCACCGTGCCGGCGGTCGTGCCAGGGCGCTCGCGCACCAGAGCGACGCGCACCTCGGAGGCGCGCGGCAGGCGGAAC
>DASPXX010000233.1:0-4955 GCA_035637095.1 Thermoanaerobaculia bacterium | reverse complement strand
CGAAGCGGCCACGGAGAGATCGGAGAGGCTGTTCGCGAGGTCTCCCGCGATCTCCCCGGAAAGCTCGCTGGCGATGTCCCCGGCCAGTTCGCCATCCGTCTCTTGATCAGCCGCCTCTGCGAGAGCGGCGTGCTCCGCAGGGTCGGCGTGCTCTACAGGATCGGCGTGCTCCGCGACCACGGGATGAGCCGATGACTCGGCCGCCTGGGCCAGAACCGGAGCCGCGGCCGCCTCGGTCTTGCCTCCGGCGATGGCCGCATGGACCCCGGGGGCCGCGGCGGCGACGGCGACGACCAGGAGGATCATCCCGGCAGCCAGCCAGGCCGGGTGCACCCGGCGCTGGGGCGAACGGGCCTCTTCCAGGAGCCGCCGGATCCGGCGGGCGAGGTGGGACGGCCGGTCCGCCATGCCGGGAGCCGGCAGCGAGCGCAGAGGCTGGAGCGACCAGCCGGCGACCTCGGCCAGGCAGCGGGCGAGCGACACCGGACGGCCGGTGCGGCCCACCGCCCATTCGTCACACAGCAGCTCGGAGAGCTCGCGCAGGCGCCGCGCGGCCACCCAGTTGAGCGGCTGGAAGAAGAGGACGCTCCCCAACAGGCGGCCGAACGCGAGCCAGAAGGGATCGCGCCGCACCAGGTGCGCCAGCTCGTGCGCCAGCATCCCCTCCTGCTGCTCCAGGGCGAGCCCGGCCAGGGCGCGCGGCGGCACGCAGATCTCCGCGCGGGAGAGCCCGAGCGCGATCGGCACCGGCAGCCGCGACGAGCAGGTCAGCCGCACCTGGCGCTCGACACCGGCGCGCTCCCGGAGCTCGCCCAGGATCGAGACCATGGGCGCTTCCAGCACCACCGGCCGCGGCCGCAGCCGGCGTCGCAGGCGCAGGTGCCCGCTGAGCCAGCCGGCCGAGAGCAGCAGAGCCCCGGCGAGCCAGAGGCCGGCGACCACCCCGGGCAGCGACACCGGCAGGGATCTGCGGAGAGACGGAGTCGCGCTGCGCGGCGCCACCGGGAACGCTTGCACGCCCGGCATGCCCGCGGCGCGCGGCAGGGGAGCCGGTGAGGCGACAGGGGCCTCGACGGATCGGGAGGACTGGGCCGCGGCGAAATGCCAGCTGCCGGCCAGCGGCTCACGCCCGACCGAGATCTGGAGGGAGGCGGTGATCAGGCCGGCCACCAGGGCGAACCGCCAGACCGCCTCCTCGACGGCCGGCAGCCGCTGGGCCAGGCGGCGCGAGACGAGCCAGGCGAGCCCCAGGAACAGGGTGCTGTGCAGGGCGTAGGTCAGCAACCAGGCCACGGCCTGGGATGCCAGACCTTGCGGAATCGTCGCGTCGAACATCTAGCGGCCCTCCTCGCGCTCGTGCGCCTCGATCAGGTTGCGGAGCTGCGCCAGCTCCTGGGACTGAATGTCGTGCTCGGACAAAAGGTGGTTCACCAGCGCCGCCGCGTCGCCGCGGAAGAGCTGAGCGGTCAAGTCCGCCACCATCGAGCGGCGCACCTTGTCCTCGCTCACCAGCGGCCGGTAGATGAACCGGCGGCCTTCGGTCCAGTGGTCCACCACGCCCTTCTTCTCCATCTTGGCGAGCATCGTGGCGATCGTGGTCAGCGCCAGCCCCCGCTCGGGCTCCAGCGCCTCGTGCACGTCCGCCACGGTCGACTCGCCGCGGGCCCACAGCACGCGCATGATGGCGAGCTGCAGGTCTCCGAGGTGGTACGAAGCTTCCATGACGTCTCTCCTTCCCTTCGACTACCGGGATAGTACTACCCGAGTAGTCGTTCGTCAAGGGGGAGATACGGGAGGAATTCCGGAAGGTTTCAGCGGGGGTCCGGGGTCATTTCATGACGAGGACCTCGAGCTCCCCCTCCTTGCGGTCGACGCTCACCGCCACGTCCCGCGGGTAGCGCCGGATCTGCAGGTCGGCCGTGGCGCCGGCGACCCGGACGTCCCGGAGCTCGATCCGTTCCAGGCAGGGCGGCAGCTCAGGGTGCGAGAAGCGGATCTGCCGCCGCGGCGCATCGATTTCCAGGCCCAGGCAGGCCTGGAGGAGGAGGAAGACCGCTCCCGCGGACCAGGCCTGCGGCGAGCAGGCCACCGGGTAGCGGGTCGGACCTTCGTGCGGCCGGCGGTGGAAGCCGCAGAACAGCTCGGGCATCCGCTGCAGGTCCATGTGCAGGCTGGCGTCGAAGAGCCCGGTCAGCACCCGCGTCGCCGCGTCCTTGAGCCCGTAGCGCGCCATGCCGTACGCGATCACCGCGTTGTCGTGCGGCCAGATCGAGCCGTTGTGGTACGACATCGGGTTGTACCGCTTCTCCGAGGCGTCCACCGTGCGGATCCCCCAGCCCGAGAACGAGGTCGCGGAGAGCAGGGAGGCGGCCACCCTGCGCGCCCGTTCGGGAGAGGCGATCCCCGAGAACAGGCAGTGCCCGGGGTTCGAGGTGATCACCCGGCACGGCCGCTTGGCGCCGTCCAGAGCCAGCGCATAGGTGGCGATCTCCTCGCACCAGAACGATTCCTCGAAGCGCTCGCGCAGCTCCCGTGCCCGGCGCTCCTGCTCCTCGGCCACGCGCTCACGGCCGAGCAGGCGGGCGAGAGCGGCCGCATGATAGCGGGCGGCCCAGACGTAGCCCTGCACCTCGCACAGGGCCACCGGCGGCTCGGCCAGGCGCCCGTCCGCATGGAAGACCGAATCCACCGAGTCCTTCCACCCCTGGGTGGTCAGGCCCGTCGCCGAGCGGCGGGCGTACTCCACGAAGCCGTCGCCGTCCTGGTCCCCGAAGTCGTCGATCCAGGCCAGTGCCCGCTCGATATTCGGCCAGATCGACTCGATCAGCTCCAAGTCGCCCGTGCGCTCGTAGTAGGCGCCGGCGAGGACGACGAAGAGCGGCGTGGCGTCGACCGTTCCGTAATAGCGGCCGAAGGGGATCTCGCCCAGGGCCGCCATCTCGCCGCCGCGCAGCTCGTGGAGGATCTTGCCCGGCTCCGCGTCCCTCGCGGAGTCGAGCTCGCCGGCCTGCGTCGCGGCCAGGAACGAGAGGACCCCCCGTGCCGGCGCCGGGTCCATCCAGAGCATCTCCAGGGCCGTGAAGATCCCGTCCCGGCCGAACACCGTGCTGAACCAGGGGATACCGGCATAGGGATAGAGACCGTGGGGTGTTTCGGTGAGCATCATCCGGAGGTCGGCGGCCGAGCGGTGGATCCACTCATCGAACCGCGCATTGGAAGTGGCGACGGCGGCGCAGCAGCTCTCCTGGCCGCGCAGGCGCTCCTCGGAGCTGGCCAGGGCGTCCTCGAAGAGGAAGATCCGCGGCTGCCGCTCGCCCGTCTCGAATGAGACGGTGAGCTGAAACGTCTCCTCCTCATGGGCGCTGATCCGTTTGCGGAAGAGAGCGTACGATTCGATGAGCTCGGCCGGGGGCTCCGAGAAGGCGAGGCGCGTCCGTCGCGTCACGCCGTCCAGCCCCTGATAGCCGAGCACGACCATGTCGCGCCCCACCGCGGGCGGCAGCGGATTCCCCCGCCGCTGCCGCTCGATCCCCCGCACCTCGAAGATGTCGGCATAGTCCGCCGCGAAGACCAGCCCCAGCCGGAGGTCGACTGCGGCGAGCCCGTAGTTGCGCACCCGCCAGCGGACGTAGCAAGCCCCGTCCCAGAGGAAGCTCAGGGCGAAGAGGTGGAGCGTGTCGCGCGGCAGGACGATCTTCGTGCCGTCCTTGAAATCCGGGTTGGTCAGGTCGACGAGCAGCGCGCTGTCCCGGCGGACGGAGGAGCTCAAAAGGAGCGGGCGCCGCTCTCCGAGGAAGACCTCCAGCCGGTTGAGGAAGCGCGTCCCCTCGTGAAAGAGGCCGAGCTCGCCCAGGCCTGCAGGATGGATGGCGCCGTGCTGGTCGAACACGGCGAAGCTCTCGCCGTGCTTGAGCACGCGCGTCTGCTCATCGGCCCGCGGCTCCGTAGCCAGAATCGAGAAAGGGGCCTGCGTCTCGAGCGTCTGCATCGCTGCAATCCTCCGTGAGCAGCCGTCCATAGATCGCGATGTAGTCGCGCGCCATGCGCTCCGCGGTGAAGCGCTCCTCGAACACCCGGCGCACCTCCCGCCGCGGGATCTCGGGCAGCCGGCCCACCGCCGCGACCGCATCGTCAACGGAGTCACACACGAAACCGGTCCGTCCGTCCACCATGACCTCCGGGACCGAGCCCCGCCGGAAGGCGATTGTCGGCGTGCCGCAGGCCATCGCCTCGATCATCACCATGCCGAACGGCTCCGGCCAATCGATGGGGAAGAGCAGGGCGTAGGCTCCGCCCAGCAGCTTTCCCTTCTCCTCTTCGTCGACCTCGCCCAGAAACTCGACGTGAGGCTGCGCGAGCAGCGGGTGGACCACCTGCTCGAAATACTCCCGGTCGGCCCTGTCGACCTTGGCGGCGATCTTCAAGGGGAGGCCGGCGCGGCCCGCGATCTCGATGGCAAGGTCGGGCCGCTTCTCCTCCGCGATGCGGCCGAGGAACATGAGGTAGTCGCTCGGCCTCTCGCCGCAATTGTGGAGGTCCGGCGGCAGGCCGTGGTGGACGGTGGCCACCCAGTTGAGCCACGGCAGCGGCTTGCGCTGGCTGTCGGAGATCGAGACCACCGGCATCTCGGGATACTCCCGGTAGAGGGGGACGAGGTCCGGCAGGTCGAGGCGGCCATGGAGAGTCGTGACGTTTCGGACCGGATACCTGCGGCTCCAGGGGAAGTGGAAGTAGTCCACATGGAAGTGGATGACGTCGAAGTCCTCCCCCCGGCGGAAGACCTCTTCGAGCATGACCAGGTGATGGGCAAACTGGTCGACGCAGTCGGGATCCAGCCGCAGCGAGCGGCGGCAGGTGGAGATCAGCCGGGCGGAGGTGACCGAATCGCCGCTCGCGAACAGGGTGACCTCGTGACCCTGCCGCCGCTCGCTGCGGCTGGATCCCGACTGCGTCGA
>DASPXX010000232.1:0-67506 GCA_035637095.1 Thermoanaerobaculia bacterium | reverse complement strand
CGGCCAGGGCGTCGAGCTCTTCCTGGCGGCCGGTGAAGAGGTCGCCGAGGGGCGGGTAGGGGAGGTTGTGGAGAACCCCCTCCCGCCCGGAGTTGGTCAGAGGATCGGGTATTGATTCCCCTCTCCCGCTTTGCGGGGGAGGGGCAAGGGGAGGGGGACCCGCGAGTAGGTCACGGATTTCGAGCGCCAGATCTGCGAGATGCTTCTCGGCCCTCGGCCTGGTGAAGGAATCCAGCTCCTTGCCGTCTTTAGGCCGGCACTGAATCTTGGAGAGCCACTGGACAGCGGTCCAGGCGCAGGGATGGACGATCACCGGAATCACCCGCAGGCCCTCGCTCTCGCGGCGGAGAAGAAGCTCCGGGACCTCTTTGCCGCGGATGAACTTGGAGGTGAGGAAGTCCGGAGAGATCAGGAGCACGGCGGCCCCGGCCTGGGCCATGGCCGCTTCGATCTCGGGCAGCCAGTCGTCGCCCGCGTCGATCCGGCGATCGTCCCAGACCTCCAGATCCCCTTCGAGCTCGAGCACCCGGAGCTGCTTGACGAGGCGGTTCTTCCAGGCTTCGTCCTGGTGGTTGTAGCTGACGAAGACCGAAGGGCGGGCGGTGGCGGTGTCCATAGAGATCGGGTGTTCCGGGGATCGCTGAGATTCTACCGCGCTGGTGGCCGCTATCCCAGCGAGCCTTCCCCCCACTGCCCGGACGGCCGCAAGACGAGGGGAACGGTTCCCCTCAAAGGGAGAGGTCTGTACCTGGCGGGGAGAGGGGTCTCCCTCGAAGGGAGAGGCCTGTACCTCGAAGGGAGAGGCCGGTACCTCGAAGGGAGAAGGCGCTCCCTCGCAGGGAAAGGCCGGTACCTTGTAGGGAGAGGCCTCTCCCCGACAGGTACAGGCCTGTACCTCGAATCGGAATGAGTTTCCCTGCCAGGGAGAGGCCTGTACCCGGAAATAGGGGGCTTCTCCCTGCCGGGGCTGTCATTTTCCCCGCCTCCAGAAGAAGAGATCAGCCACCGCGATCTCTGCCGCGGGCCTGGCGAGCGGGGAGACCTTGTCGCCGATGCGGAATTTGAGCCGGGTCTGATAGACCCCGTCGACAGGATCGCGGTAGACCTCGAGGACCGCCGCCTTCAGATTCATCAACCAGGCCTCGGGAACGCCGGTCCGGGCGTAGTCGGGAATCTTCTGCTTCCGATCATACGAGAGGGACTTGTCCCCCACCTCGACGATGAGCACCGCCGCCGTGGGCTGGGCAAAGGCGTAGTCCTCATAGCTCCCTCGGACGACCGCGATGTCGGGCTCCGGTTCCGAGCAGTCCCCGAGCGCGAGAGGCATCAGCACCCTCACGTGATGGCCGTCCCTGAAAATCTTTTCCAGGCTCTTCTGACAAGCGCAAACGCCTGCGCTGTGGAAGCTTCCCTGCGGTGTCATGTCGTAGACGATTCCGTCGACCAGCTCCACCCGGACGTCGGGCGCAAAGAGCCCCTTGGCGGCCATGCGCTCGTATTCCTCTCGGGTCCAGCGATGGGTTTCGACAGCCGCGACAGCCATGGGCAGATTCCTCCTGGGGGATACCATGGGGATCGAGATCCGGGAACTCCCGGATCGGGGTGCCTTCATTCTATCCCCTAAAACTAACCCTTCTCCCGGCGGCGCCCGGGTCCGCTATCCTTCTCTTGATGTATCCCCGCCTTGTGCTGTCCGCGGCCCTCCTCGTCCTGGCGCCCCATACCCTCGTCGCGGCCGAGCGCCTGGACACCGGGGATCTTCCGGAGGCCGGTGTGGTGGTCGAAAAGGTGACTCCGGCATCGACGGGAGCGACGGCCGGCCTGGAGCCGGGGGACGTCATCCGTTCATGGTCTTGTGCCGCCTCTCCTCCCGCCTTCCCGCAGCCCGCGAGCGGCGCGGTTCGCTCTCCGTACGACCTGCTGCCTCTGGAGATCGAGGAGTCTCCGCGGCGGGCCGTCGCTCTGCGGGGGAAGCGCGGAGAGGAAGAGAGGGTCTGGACCCTGACGGCGTCGGCCTGGGGGGTCGAGGCGCGGCCGGGCCTCCCGTCCGACCTCGCCGCCCTGTATCGGGACGGGAAGGCGAGCGTCGAAGCCGGCGATCTCGCAGCCGCCGAGCGCAGCTGGCGATCCGCGGCGCAATCCGCGCGGACCGCCGGCGACGGCCGGCTCGCCGGCTGGCTTCTGGAGCGGCTGGCGAGGACGCTCGCCAAGGCCGGGAAGTGGCCCGAAGCGGACGCCGCCTACCAGGAGGCGCTGGCGGATCTGGAGCGGGAGTCCGAGCATCCGGCGGCAGCCGAGCTCCTCCGCGTCTGGGGGGATTCGTTCCAGGTGCGTGGCGCCTGGGACGCGGCGCTCGAGCGCTACCGGAAGGCCCTGGAGCTCGACCGGATGACGGCCCCGAAGAGCCTGGCCGCTGCGCGGTCGCTCGGCTCCCAGGGGATCATCGCTGCGAAGCGGGGCGACCATGACGCCGCCGAGGATCTCCTGAAGCAAGCCCTGGCGATCCGCGAGGAGCTGGCGCCCGGGACCACCGCCGTCGCGGAAGGTCTTCTCTATCTCGGGATGCTGGCGCGCCGGAGCGGCGATCTCGCGGCGTCGGAAGAGTATCTCGTACGGGGCGAGCAGATCCTGCGGCGGCTGGCTCCGGACAGTCTCGACCACGGCCGGTTTCTCCAGTCTCTCGGCAACCTCGCCTGGGACCGCGGCGACCTGGAGAGCGCGGAAAGCTTGTTCCGGCAGGCTATCGCCACCTATGAGAAGACCCTTCCCGAAGGCCTCCACGTTGTCGGTTGCCTGACCAACCTGGCGAACGTCGCGGTGCAACGGGGCGATCTCGCCACCGCCGACAACCTGCTCCTCCACGTCCTGGCGCTCCAGGAACGGACGGCGCGCGACGAGCTCGATCGCTCGTCGATCCTGACGAGCCTGGGCAACATCGCCGTCAATCGGGGCGACCTGGAGTCGGCCGGAGCCTACTTCCGGCGGGCCCTGGCCATCCTGGAGAAGCTCGCCCCGGGCGGAGCGGAGATTGCCGACAGCCTGAGCAGCCTGGGAAGAATGGCGTCCCTGCAAGGCGATTTCGCGACGGCCCGGACCTCCCTGCGGCGCGCGCTGGAGCTCCAGGAAAAGCTGGCGCCGGGAAGCATTCGCATCGCCAACATCCTGGAACATCTCGCCGACGTGGAGGCGGACCATGGCGGCGGCCTCGCCACGGCGGAGGGGCTCCTCCGGCAGGCGCTGGCGACCGTCGAGAAAGCAGCGCCCGAGAGCCTGACGAGCTCCGTCGTTCTGCGCGACCTGGGCGAGATCGTCGCCCGGCGCGGGCGCCTGCAGGAAGCCCTCGCGCTCGAGCGCCGGGCCGTGAAGCTCCAACGCAAGCTCTTCCCGGAGGGCAACAACGGCGAAGAGGCCAGAACGCTCTACTCCCTCGGCCGCGTCGAGCGCCGGATGGGCCGGTCTCAGGAAGGGATCAGCGACCTCTGCCACGCCGTCGACATCCTCGACCGCCAGTGGGCCCGGCTCGGGGGCACTCCGGAAGCGAAGACCTCGTTCGTGGCCGTTTTCGCCGATACCTACCAGGCTTGCCTGGAGGGTCTGATCAAGCTCGGCCGGCCTGTGGAGGCATTCCACGTCCTGGAGAAAGGGCGTGCACGCTCCTTCCTCGAGCTTCTCGCCGAACGGGACCTCCGCCTCTCGGACCTGCCGCCGGAGCTCGCGGCCGAGCGCAGGCGCGTCAATGCCGAGTACGACCGCGTCCAGTCGGAGTTCGCGCCGCTGAGCGCCGGCCGGGACGACGCCGCGATCGGGCGGCTCACCGGCGAGCTCCGCGACCTGCGGTCCCGCCAGGAGGAGATCCTGGCCCGGATACGCCAGGAGTCGCCCCGCGCCGCCGCTCTCCACGATCCCGCGCCGCTCGACCTGGCGGGCGCCCGCGCGGCCCTCGACCCGGGGACCGTGCTTCTCGAGTACGCGGTGGGCGCGGAGAGGTCCTGGCTGTTCGTCGTTCAATCCGCGAATGTGAAGGGCTCCGGCCTGTCGGTCTTTCCCATCGCTCTCGGCGCGACGAGTCTGCGCGACCAGGTGGAGAGCTTCCGTCTCGTCCTGAAAAACCCGGGCTCCGAACCCGTGGAGCTCCAGGCCCTGGCGCGGCGGCTCTACGATCTCCTGGTCCGCCCGGCCGAGGCGCAGATCGCCGGGGCGCAACGCATCCTCTTCTCACCCCATGGGCCGCTCGACACCCTGCCCTTTGCCGCGCTGGTGCGGGGGGGCCACTATCTCGTCGAGTGGAAGCCGATCCATTCCGTGCTTTCCGCCACCGTCTACGCGGAGCTGGCAAAATCGCGCCCGCCCCGGCGGGCTCACGGCGAGGAGCGTCTCGTCGCCTTCGGCGATCCCGTCTACCGGCCTCTGACGCCGGACGCCGCCGCCGACCCGGAAGTCCGGGAGGCCGTCCGGCGCGGGTTGACCCTCCGGCCCCTTCCCTCGAGCGGCGACGAGGTGAAGTCCATTGCCACCCTCTACCCCCAGGCCGAGATCTACCTCGGCCGCGATGCGACGGAAGAGAGAGCCAAGTCCATCGGGCGGGAGGCGCGCCTCGTCCACTTCGCCTGCCACGGCGTGCTCGACGAACAATTCCCGCTCAACTCGGCCCTGGTCTTCACACAGCCTGAGAAACTGGCCGAAGGCAAGGACAACGGCCTTCTCCAGGCCTGGGAGATCTTCCAGAGCGTGCGGCTGGATGCCGATCTGGTGACCCTCTCGGCGTGTGACACGGGCCTGGGCCGGGAGACGGCGGGGGAAGGCCTCGTCGGGCTGACGCGCGCTTTCCAGTACGCCGGTGCGCGCTCGGTTCTCGCCTCGCTGTGGGGAGTCGCTGATCGCTCCACCGCCGGTTTCATGAAGAGCTTCTACGGGTATCTTCACAGCGGCATGTCGAAGGACGAGGCCTTGCGAGCAGCGCAGATCGACCACATCCGGGAGAAGGCCGGGCCCTCCCACCCTTTCCACTGGGCGGCGTTCCAGCTCACGGGGGACTGGCAGTAACGACCTCGAAGAGGTGCTCGGCGTGGCAGGAGCCTGCGGTACTCTTTCTCCGTGAAATTCCTCCACGCCGCCGACATCCACCTCGACAGCCCTCTCCGCGGTCTCGAACGCTACGAGGGGGCGCCGGTGGGGGAGATCCGCGGGGCGACGCGGCGGGCGTTCGAGCGGCTGGTCGACCTGGCGATCGAGGAGGAGGTCGCCTTCGTGCTCCTCGCGGGCGACCTCTATGACGGCGACTGGAAGGACTACAACACCGGCCTCTTCTTCGTCTCCCAGATGAACCGCCTGCGCGAGGCGGACATCCGCGCGTTCGTCATCGCCGGCAATCACGACGCCGCGAGCCAGATCACCCGGGTCCTGCGGCCCCCGGACAATGTGAAGGTGTTCTCCACGAAGCGGCCGGAGACGGCCGTTCTGGAGGATCTCGGCGTCGCCCTTCATGGCCAGGGATTCGCGAGCGTCGCGGTGACCGAGGACCTGTCGGCCGGCTATCCCGCGGCCGTGCCGCACCTGTTCAACATCGGCCTGCTCCATACCAGCCTCGACGGGCGCGAGGGGCACGCCGCCTACGCTCCCTGCTCGGTCGACGGCCTGCGCTCCCGCGGCTATCAATTTTGGGCGCTCGGCCACGTCCACGTCCGCGAGGTGGTCTCCCGCGATCCCTGGATCGTCTTTCCCGGCAACCTCCAGGGGCGGCATGCCCGCGAGACCGGCGCCAAGGGAGCGACGCTGGTGACCGTCGAGGGGCGCGAGGTGGTCCGCGCCGAGCATCGCGATCTGGATGTCTTCCGCTGGGCTACTTGTCCCGTGAGCCTGGCCGGCGTGGCGGGGACCGGCGAGGCGCTCGACCGCATCCAGCAGGCGCTCGAAAAGGCGCTCGACGCCGCGGACGGCCGCCCTCTGGCGGCGCGCATCCGCCTGGAGGGCGCCTGCCCGGTCCACGACGACCTCGCCGCCGATCCGGAGCGCTGGATCGCCGAGATCCGCGGCATCGCTTCCGGCTTCGGCGACGGCTCGCTGTGGATCGAGAAGGTTCAGGTGCGCACCCGCCGCGCCGCCGACCTCGCCGTCCTGGAGCGGGACGACGCCCTGGGCGGCCTCCTGCACACCGTCCGCGAGCTCGCCGCGGACGAGGCCGCGCTGGCGGCGCTCGCCGAGAGCTTCGCCGACCTCGAACGCAAGCTCCCGCCCGAGCTGTTCGCGGAGGGCGAGGCCGCCCGGCCCGGCGATCCGGAGCGGTTGCGCTCCCTCCTCGACGAAGCCCGGGACCTGCTGCTCGCGCGCCTGCTGGCCGCTCCGGAGACGCTGGAGGCGTGAGGCTCCTCGAGCTCTATTTGAAGGCCTTCGGCCCGTTCACCGAGCGCCGGCTCGACCTGTCGGGCGGAGAACCGGGGCTGCATCTCGTCTTCGGCCCCAACGAGGCGGGGAAGAGCTCGGCCCTGCGCGCCCTCCGCGCCCTGCTCTACGGCTTCCCCAAGCAGACCGGCGACGACTTCCTTCATTCCTATGACCAGCTGCGCGTCGGCGGGCGGCTCCGCCTCGCCGACGGCAGCGAGCTCGCGTTCCTGCGCCGCAAGGGGCAGAAGAGCACGCTCCTCGCCGCGGACGACGAGAGCCCGCTCGACGACGGGCTCCTCGACCGCTGCCTGCGCGGGATCGACGAGAAGCTCTTCGCCACCCTCTTCGGCATCGACCATGACGCCCTCCTCCAGGGGGGCCAGGAGCTGCTGGAGCAGAAGGGGGACGTGGGGCAGGCCCTGTTCGCCGCGGGCCTCGGCACGCGCAACCTGCGCAAGGTCTTGGGCTCGCTCGACGAAGAGGCCGACGCCCTGTTCCGGCCGCGCGGCCAGGTCAAGGCGATCAACTTGGGCCTCGCCGAGCACCAGAAGACGAAGCGCGAGCTAGCCGAGCACTCCCTCTCCGGCCGCGAGTGGGACGGCCGGCGGAGGGAGCTGGAGAAGAGACGCGGGGAATCGTCCGAATTGGAAAGCCGGCTGGCCGGGTGGAAGACCGAGCGCAACCGGCTTGCCCGCCTGCGCCGCGCCCTGCCGCGCCTGGCCAACCGGCGCGGCTGGCTCACCCGGCGCGAGGCCCTGGGCGAGGTGGTTGTGCTGCCCGCCGGTTTCCCGGAGCGGCGGCGCGAGGTCCAGGACGCCCTCCGTTCCGCCCGCGAGAGGCGATCCCGCGCCGAGATGGATCTCGCCGGGCTGCGCGACGAGGCCACGGGCCTGGAGGTCCCCCGCGACGTTCTCGATCGGGCGGAGACCATCGAGGCGCTCCACCAGGGGGTGCGCAAATTCGAGGAGGACCAGAAGAGCCGCAACCGCCTGCTCGCCGAGCGCGGCGAGCTGCGCGTCCGCGCCGAGGAGCTGCTGGAGGACATCCGCCCCGGCCTGACCTTGGACGAGGCCGAGGCGCTGCGCCCCGCCCTGGAGCGCTGGCAGCGGATCCAGGAGCTTGCTCAACGTCGCCAGGAGCTGGACGCCGGCCGCAAGCAGGCGCGCCGCGATCTGCAGCAGGCGGAGCGCCGGCTCGCCGCCACCCGCGACGCCCTGGCCTCCCGTCCGGAGCCGCGTGATCCGTCGGCCCTGCGCCGCCGCGCCGAAACCGTCCGCAAGGCGGGAGACCTGGACCGTGCTCTGGCCGAGGCGGGCGAGGCCCTCGGCCGCGACGAGGTGCAGCTGCGCATCGAGCTCTCCCGCCTCGGTCTGTGGAGCGGCTCCGCCGAGGAGCTGGAGGCCCTGCCGGTGCCGCCCGCCGAGACCCTGGAGCGCTTCCGCGAGAGCTTCGCCGCCCTCGCCGAGCGCCGGCGCGGCCTGGACGACCAGGGGAAGGCCCTGAGCACCGAGCAGGCCGGCGTCGAGCAGGACCTGGACGAGATCCGCCGCGCCGGCACCGTGCCCACCGAGGACGAGCTGCACGCCGCGCGCGACCGGCGGAATCGCGAGTGGAACCTCCTGCTCCGCGCCTGGCTCGCCGGCGAGGAGATCCCGGACGGTCAGGCCGACATCTATGAAAAGGCCGTGGGGGAAGCCGACGATCTGGCCGACCGCCTCCGCCGCGAGGCCGACCGCGTCCAGAAGCAGGCGCACCTCCTGGCCCGCCAGGACCAGCTCGTCCAGGCGCTGGAGACGCTGAAGACTGAGGAGGCCGCCGTCGCGCAACAGGACGACTGCCTCCGCGACGAGTGGATCGCGCTCTGGAGCCCCTGCGGCTTCGCCCCGCGGACGCCCAAAGAAATGCAGGCCTGGGCCGCCCGCCACGAGAGGCTCCGCGCCCGAGCCGAGGCCTTGCGCCTCCAGAGGCATCAAGTTGAAACCCTGGAAAAGAACCGCCGAAGCCACCACGCCGCGCTGGTCCGGGCGCTCAAGGCCGTGACGGAGCAAGCCGCGGCTTCGGATCTCCTGGAGCCCCTCCTCACCCACGCCGAAGAGACCGTCCGCGCCCTGGAAGAGGCAGCGCGCGAGCGTGCCCGCCTCGGGGAAGGCCTGCGGGATGCCGAGGCCGAGCTGGCCGCGGCGAGCGACGCCGAATCCGCGGCGGCGGCGGACCTGGAGGAATGGCAGGAGGCCTGGGCGGAGGCCGTCCGCGGCTTCGGCTTCGACCGCCAGGCTCTGCCGGGCGAGGTCGCCCACTTCGTCGGGACCCTTCGCGACGCCTTCGGCAGCCTCCAGCAGGCGGCGGGTCTGGATGTCCGTATCGCCGCGCTCGACCGGGAGATCGAAGCCTTCAAGACCGCGGTCGGCGTGCTCGCCGAGGCGCTCGCTCCCGACCTCGCCGGCCAGCCCGCCGACCAGATCGCCGTGCAGCTCCATGCCCGTTTGGCCGAAGCCCGCCAGCGCGCCACCCGCCGGCGCGACCTCGACCAACGCATCCAGAAGCTGGACGAGGAGATCCGGGACGCCGGGACCACCGGCCGGGCGATGGAAGAGAGGCTCGCTCTCCTCGTCCGGGAAGCCGGTTGCGACGGCGAGGCCGGCCTGGAGGAGGCAGAGGCGAGGTCCGCCGAATCCCAGAAAATCGCCGCAGCCCTGGAAGAGACCGAAAGGGAGCTCCTCCTGGACGGAGAGGGCTTGACCCTGGACGATCTGGAGCGCGAGGCCGCGGGCGTGGACGGCGATCTCCTGCCGGCCGAGATCGACCGGCTCGGCCGCGAGGTCGAAGAGCTGGAGAGGCGCTCGCTCGACCTGCGGGAAGAGCTGGGGAAGGAGCAATTGGAGCTCGCTCACCTGACCGGCGGCGATGCCGCAGCCCGCGCCGCCGAGCGCGAGCAGGAGATCCTGGCCACGCTGCGGGAGAACGTGGAGCGCTACACCCGCCTCCGTCTCGCCGCCGCGGTCTTGCGCCGGGAGGTCGATCGTTACCGCGCCGAGAACCAGGCGCCGCTCCTGCGCCGCGCCGGAGACCTCTTCACGGCTCTGACCCTCGGGCGCTACCGCGGCCTGCAGACCGATTACGACCGCGAGGACGAGCCTGTCCTGGTGGGGGTGCGCGAGGGAGGGAAGAAGGTCCGGGTCGAGGGGATGAGCTCCGGCACGCGCGACCAGCTCTATCTTTCCCTGCGTCTCGCCACTCTCGAGCGCTACCTCGCCCACGCCGAGCCGCTCCCCTTCATCGTCGACGACATCCTGATCAACTTCGACGACGACCGGACCGCCGCCACCCTCAAAGTCCTCGCCGACCTCGCCAAGAAGACCCAGGTCATCCTCTTCACCCACCACGCGCGGCTGAAGGAGCTGGCCGGCGAGCTGAGGAACGGGGTGGGGGTGTTCGTGCGGGAGCTGCCGTGAGGGGGCACAGTCCTGTCAAGGTCCTCGTAGCGGGGGCCTCCGCCCGCCCATCCCTCACTCACCCCTACACCACCTCCAAATTCACCACATTGATCGGCGTCCCGTGGGCGAACGCGAGGACCTGGTCGAAGGCCTGGTCGAAATAGAGCTCGTAGCTGTCTTTCTCGACATAGCCCAGGTGCGGCGTGCAGACCGCGTTGTCCAGGGCGAGGAGCGGGTGCCTCGGCAGGGTAGAGCCGCTGCGCGAGCGCATCGAGGTCCTTGACCGTGTCGTTGAAGATGGTGACCTGGTGGCCCGCGAGCTTCGCAAAGCAGTCGAGACCGCGCACGGCATCTTAATAGTCGTCAGGAATGATGACGTGCAGCACCGGCCGCCGTCAAATCCCTCGCGGTGGAGAGCCTGGACTTCGACTTCCCCTCTCGCGACGCTCACCGCCGCGGTCCGGGTCTCGGTGACCGCGGCGGCGTCGAGGCTCGCCAGCGGCTTCCCCATGCCTCCCTCGAAGAGGAGAACGGAGCCCGGTTGCCCGGAAAGACGGTGATCACCTTAATCCGCGGCCTCCTGGGCGTCATGCCGGGAGCCCTGTGGGACGGCGACGGAGGCGCTGGCGAGCCAGGCGCCTTCGAGGACCGGCTCGCGCGCCGAGGTGGCCGTGCAGACGAGGTCCGCCCCCTCGACCGCCTCCCGGGCCGTGGCAGTGGCCTCGATAGATAGGCCATGGCGTTCCGATTCCTCGGCGGCGAAGCGGCGGGCGTTCTCGGGGTGGCGGCTCCAGACGCGGACGCGGCGCAAGGGCCGGACCTCCTTCATCGCGGCGAGATGGGAGCGCGCCTGGACGCCCGAGCCGAGCAGGGCCAGGTCGCCCGCATCCTCCCGCGCCAGCAGGCGGGTGGCCAGACCGGGAGCGCACATCAGCGCCGCGGGAGCCTGCACGCCGGCCACCCGCGAGCTCGACACCGAGGCCGTGCGCCGCGCCCGCGTCTTCATCGACCGCCGCGAATCCGCCCTGGCCGAGGCGGGAGAGCTGCTCATCCCGATGCGCGCCGGGGAGCTTGGGGAGGACCACATCGCCGGAGAGCTCGGCGACGTGCTGATCGGCCGCCTCCCCGGCCGGCAATCGCCGGAAGAGATCACCCTCTTCGAATCGCTGGGCCTGGCCGTCGAGGACGTGGCGGCGGCGCGGTATGTGTGGCGGAAGGCGGGGCGGTAGCCTACGATATCCGTATGCCGCGCTCGTTGGACGATCTCAGGATCGAGTTGGTGGATGCCGACATGGCCCGCATTCTCCGGGCGAAGACCGGCGCCGAGCGCCTCAAGATCGCGAGCGACATGTTCGCCTCCGCCCGGCGGATGATCGCGAGCCATCTCGCGTCCGAGCATCCGGATTGGGACGAGGAGCAGATTCAGCGGGAGACCTCCAGGAGGATCTCGCATGGAGCAGTCTGACCTCCTCCGCTACGTGTTGACGAAAGCCCCCAGGCTCTTATAGTATCCACTCGCGGTCTCGTAACAAGAACAGATCCCTGAGTGTGCCCGTGAAAGATCGATTCTTCTCCAGGAAGGTCCTTGCGGCTCCGTTTGGGCGGTATCAAGCCCGCGGCGAGGTCGAGGCGCCGGCGGACGAGGTCCTCATTGGCCGGGAGGGGGAGAGGGCCTATTTCACCGACCAGCTCCTGCGGACGGGAGGCCGGGGCGCCTATCTGGTCACCGGGCACCGCGGCGTCGGAAAAACCAATTTCGTCCGGTACTGCCTGGACGAGTACAAGCGAGAGGTCTTCGAGCGGTTCCTGCGGAGCAATGTAGGCCGGGCCACGTTCTGGGACCGCATTGCAGTCCTCGCTCTGGTCGTCTTGTTTCTTTTGCTGGCTCTGCTGGTCTCGGAGTTCGGGGAGTTCATCAGCCTCGGCCTTCAGGAGGGAAAGGGCACCCGGCACAACCTCCTTGTCGGGTTCGTCATTGCTCCTCTCTTCTTCCTCTGCCTGTACCCGGCGCTCTTCGCTCGTGAGGTGCTGGATCTCATCTCTCGCGCCAAAAACAAAAGGGGCCAACGGCCTGGTTCACTCATCTCGTTTCTGGGTCTTTCGATCTATGCCTTGATTATCTGGTTCACCGGGCCTTTTGGTGCACCCGCTCTAGGCATGAGCCGGTTTCTCTGCGCCATCTGTGCGATGTACCTGTGGGGACAGTGCACTTCCTTCCGCCCAGGGGACGAGCAGTGGAAGTTCGGCCGGTTGAGTGGGATCAACTCAGCCTTCTTGTCTCTCTTGGTGGTCTATGTCGTTTTTATGCCGTTCACCGTCTTCAAGATCTATTCGTTCCCTCCGCTCAAGGAGAGCTTCGGAAATATTGGCCTCGCCTGTGTCTTGCTCGGGATGGGCTGCATTCTGCGAGGAAGTTATGTGCTTCTCTTGAGGCCCAACAAGATCTCTGGGCAGATCCATGACATCGCTGCGCAATCTTATTCCTTGCCTGGGCTCCTGTTCATTTTAGCCGGCCTGGGGTTGATCGTTTATCTGGGAATCGTCTGGGCGATGATCTTAGCTTTGGTCGCCATGGTCATTTCTGCCGGACTGTTTCTGACGTTTTCCAAGGACAGGAAAACGGGGGGGAGCGTGCACTTCTCTCCACAACCCCTTCTTGTCCTTTGGTTCAAGGCAATTCTTGCCATCACGATCTCTCTGCAACTGATTCACCCGGTCGTTGCAAAGCTGAGCGAGGTGAACATCCATCAAATTGTAGAGCAGATTGCAGTTTCGCCGTCCGGGCCAGAGAAGGAGCTCCGAGAGAAGCTGGAAGTCGACAAGACCTATACACGCCTGATCAAGTCAATGGTCAACGTCTTGCAGCCGATCGACGAGCTCTGGCCCGGTCCAAGGCAGCCGGTCCAGTTCCTTCGCCCGGCGGTCAATCTGAATCAGATGACCGGGCTCGTGGTCGACGAAAAAAATAGCGAGAATCATCTGAAGGGCTTTAGCGTCTTCCATGGCGTGCGCGAGGAAATCTTCTGGACTCTGTGTGTCTTCCTCTCCATCCTGGTCCTTTCTTTCGTCGAGTATGAGTGGGTCGTGCGGCCCTTTCTGCGGCCGCGGGCGGATGGAGCCATCGACCTGGGGAAGTTCAGGTCGGACCGGGGGCTCGCGGAACACCAGAGCATCCTGAGGGACCTGGCAGAGGTCACATTTCCCTGGATCGTGTATCGCGCCTGGCTTCCTGTCATCGTCAGCTCGGTCAACCTGGGGTTCGAGCGCCTCGATCACCGTCGCGTCATTCAGGCGATGCTGGTGAGCCTGCGTGCGAGATACGAGAAGGTCTTTCTGGCCTGGAACAGTGCAGTGGCCAATCTGGGCCGCCTTCTGGGTTTGTTGATCATTCTCTTCCTGGTCAACATCGTCGGAGAGCGCTGGTTTGCCATGCCCAATGCGAGCTCGCTGGATAGGGCAAAGCTCGACGACACGAGGATGAGTGGATACAAGAAGATCTGTTTACCCTTTGAAGGTCGCCAGCTGGGTCCAGGTGCCGTCAATTTGATCTGCAAGCTGCCGTGGGGAGACGAGATCTTTCACATCCTCACCTACAATTTGGCCACGTCCATGGTCAGTTCCTACTACGAGAGGAAGGAGGTGCGTCTCCTTTTCTATCTGTTCCCATACCAGGAAGCAGACTGGCCCGACGCGCAGCCCTATCTTTTCGAGCGTGGAGTCCATGTCCGCGTCTATCACGTGCTCTTGTTCTTCCTCTTCGTCTTCATCGGGAAGCTCACTCTACGGCGACTCCCGATCTTCCCTTACCGGGAGAACCTGAACAAGATCGACGAGGTCATCGACCAGCTCTCGGCCACGACCAGTCTCACCTCGACGACGGGAGTGCCGCAGCCGTCGAACTGGTTGCGTGGCTTTCTCATCGACGAGCGGGTGCGCCACGTGCAACAGGAGCCCGTGGATCCAAGGACCGTGGAGTTCGCGTTCCTTCAGATTCTCGGCGAGATCAGAAGCTCAACGATCGTTCTGCCCGCCGGGAAGAACCAGCTGATCAGCCTTCCGACGCCGGAGATCACCTTCGTGTTCGACGAGCTCGACAAGCTGGAGGGCCGCGTCGAGCCAGGAGCCGACATCGGCTCGAGCGGCAACACACAGGAGAAGGAGATCCTCCACGCAGAGCGCAGGAGGTCGGCGGAGCTTCACGGGCTGCTGGCCGACATGAAGAACCTCCTTTCGTCGGCTCCGGCCCGCTTTATCTTCGTGGGTGGCAGAAACCTGCACGACGAGTGGTTGGCTGATCAAACAGCTCGCCAGCCCCTGCTCACCAACATCTTCAACGCTGAGGTGTACCTGCCCTCCCTACTCACCGACGACGTGAGCCGGCAGGGTGGTGGCAGCATGGACAAGGCGATCAAGTCGTACATCCAGGTGCAGACCCAACGGGCGAGAGACCTCTATCAAGCTTCTTTGAAGAAGCGGAGGCTCCCTTCGTTCTCCTTGAGCGTCGAGAGCTATGCGGATGAGGCTTTCGTCAAACCCGACACGGCTCCGAGTGGAGCCTACAATCTTCAGATCTTCGATGTAGGGAGCGGCCTTGCCTCACCTCAGCAACAAGAAATCCTTGAGGACTTCATTCATTTTCTGGCCTATCGCAGCAAGGGGAATCCGAAGAGGCTCAAGGAGCTTCTCGCGAGCTTTGTGAGGCCGGTCGGTCGCGTCATCCTGGATCCAGGAATTCGGGAGCGCGACTTCCCTTGTGACCACATCCTGGTCTTTGACGATGTGGCTCGCTTCCGCATCCAGCTCCTCGCCCGAGCCTACAGGCATTTGACCTTTGTGTTGTTCAAGCCACACGTCCTGGAACAGGATGACAAGCTGGCCATGTCTGTCTTGTTCCTGGCGGACTTCCTGTTCAAGTTCCACCGGCGGGCGTTCTCCTGGAGCAACCTGGAGCGTGTCGACGAGTTCGTCGACATTCACCGGCCGCCGAACATGCGGGATATCCTGGAGAAGCTGGTCACGGACTGGACATCGCGCCTTCTGCATCCGATCCGGAACGGTATGTACGACTTCCGCTTCCGGAGCGAGGTGTCGAGCGAGATCGAGTATATCTCGCGCGAGTCGCAGGAGGAGATGGCGGCGTTCAATTTCACCCTCGATGAGTCGCTTGCGCTCAAATCGGTCTATGAGTCGGCGATCGAGCGGCTCAAGGAAGGGAGGGAAAAGGAGATCCACGACTTGATGGCGGGTCTCGGCGAGCTCTACGAATTCGATCAGGAGTACGAGACCGCGAGGCTCTACTACCGCAAGGCGATCTCCCTCCTCGACGCTGATCTGCGGGAAGTGATCGGCGGCGGTGAGATGTTCGAGGAGCAATCTCCCGTCCTCGAGATCGTGGGGGCCCTGCCTGCAGGCCAGCGGAACGCGCGGCTGTACATGACCTGGGGAATTACCCGCCTCCGTCTGATGCTGCAGATCGGAATGACGTTCGAGCTGTCGCGGAACTACGAGCGTGCCGAGGCCGAATACAGGAATGCCCATACGTTGGCCCGTTCACTCCTGCTTTCGATGCTCGACAACAGGGGCAGAAAGCTCGCGGTTACCCTCGGCATCAGCAAGGACATCTTCACCTCGCCCGACGAGCGGCTGCAGGAGATCAAGCACCTGACTCTCCTCTTCCAACCGGCGTTTGCCGAGGCCTGGGTCGGAGAAAAGCTGGCGGGTGCGGTTGACACAAGCGCCGCATTCGTGGAGAAGGAGCTCTGGGACCTGCGCCGCATCCTGCCCTGTGTCCGCGACATGATCCTCCAACCGTCCGAAGGGCCGACCGATACCAAGCACGCCCATTTTTCCCTGATCATTTCCGAGCTGCACAACAAGGCGGGCGACCTCTTCTTCATGAAGGGGCGGCAGCTGGTACGCCTCGAGGATATTGTTCGGCAGCCGAAGGAGGGCGGAGCAGAGAAGCGGTCCGGCAGCCAGAAAAGGGAGCTCAGGCCACCGTGGAAGGGGCAGGAGGGATATCTCCACCAAGCTCACTATCACTACTGCATGGCATTGCATGAGCTTCGGCGTTACATTGCGTTGCGGAGGGAGAGCTCGAAGAACCAGCTGAACGTCTGGACAGCCTTCGATGAGCGATGGCCAACATTTTCGCCTGGGGCATGGCCCTCCTTTGTCTACAGCGCGGCCGGCGAGGCATTCAATGATCTGGCAGAGGCGATGATCGCGAGGGTCTCGTTCCATGGCCTCCTTTACCGGCTATCGAATTTGAAGGAGCTGGTCGGCCCGGTCAGGGAAACCAAAGATCCGGTTGAATTCAAGCGGGAGCTTGTCGATCGTTGTACCTGTTGGCTCGAGGCATTTTCCACTCCGGTGGAGCACGGTGGCGAGGGATTGGAAATTCCTATCGATGGCATTCATCCGGTTTCGGGCGGCACCGTGGATGGCTGGCTGGGGATCTGGCGGGCGGACAAAAAACCGCAGCATCAATTCCCGGATCGGCGGCTGCTGAATTTTGATGAATCCACAACGCATGCGGACGATACCCGCCTCACCATGGCTCTGAGCTTCATCATGGTGGGAGCCAAGTACATCGAGCGGGGCGGTTTTTACGAGAACGCAGCACGCGAGCTCCTCAAGGTCGGCGAGACCGTCGCGCTCTATTTCTGGTGGGAGCTCTCGGTTCGTCAACTCTTCACCTGGGCCATTGATGAACCAGGTACGACGGAGGATGAAAAGCTCAACGACTTAAAGAAAATTCTGAAACCTCTGGGGAGCCCTGAGAAGGTCGCTGCTCGGCGTGGTTACTGGCGCTATCTGAAAGCTATCTCTGTCTACTGCCTTCGCAAGGCGGGCCAGCTCTATCACCGGAGCCGGAGCGATGGGAGCTTGGAAGGGAAAGGAGCTCCCATTCCCAACCTCATCACTTCGTTTGCTCTGAACATCGTCTGCTCTCTGGGGCTCGCGGCCTATCATCTCGATTTGGAGATCGACGACCTGGAGGCGATCCGGTTCGAGTGGACCGGCAGGCCATCGGGAGGAGAATCCATTGACGAATCTCTGCGGCACGACCTCACGGAAGCGATTTCCCGCTACAGCTTTCCGATGATCAACCGGTTGAACGGATTGACCGTGCTCATCCAGGACGCCGTGATGCGACCCGGCAACTCTAGAAATGTGGTCACCTGGGCCTCGGAGCTGATGGAGCTGCAGGCACACATGGATGCACCGATGTATTTCTCTCCCTTCTCGTCGGGAATGTCGTACGGCCTGGCGTACTGGTACTGCTTCCATGAAGTAGGTCCTTTTAAGCCGGAGATTCAGGACCAAATCCCGAAGATTCGCCGGGCGGCTCAAAGAGACCTGAACATCAGCGAGGAGATGTTCACCCTTCGGCCGGCCTATTACGAGAATATCTGCGGTCTCTACTACCTGTACGACGACTTCAACGACCGCCAGATCCACTTCAACCACGCCATCCAGATGGCTGGCTCTGAGCTGGCTTCGCTGCTCAAATATTCGATCAGCCTCCAGGACCGCGTCCCTGCGAAGGATCAGGCGGAGACGGCTCCTACACCACCTCCAAATTCACCACATTGATCGGCGTCCCGTGGGCGAACGCGAGGACGTGGTCGAAGGCCTGGTCGAAATACAGCTCGTAGCTGTCCCTCTCCACATAGCCCAGGTGGGGCGTGCAGACCGCGTTGTCCAGGGCGAGGAGCGGGTGCTTTGCGCCGAGGATCGGCTCTTCTTCGTAGACGTCGACCGCGGCGCAGCCGGGACGTCCGGCGCGCAGGGCGGCTTCCAGGGCTCCGGGTGCGATCAGCTCGGCGCGGCTGGTGTTGACGAGGAGCGCCTCGGGCTTCATGCGGCCGAGGTCGGCGGCGGTGACGATGCCGCGCGTCTCCGCGGTCAGCTTGAGGTGCAGGGAGAGCACGTCGGATCTCTCCAGCAGCACTTCCTTGCCGGCGGCAACGGAGTAATCGTCGGCGCTCGCGCGGGAGAGCGAGCCCTCGCGTCCCCAGACCAGCACGTTCATCCCGAAGGCCCGCCCATAGCCCGCCACCAGGGTGCCGATCTTGCCGTATCCCCAGATGCCCAGCGTGCGCCCGCGCAGGCCGGTGCCGAGCGTCGTCTGCCACTGTCCGGCGCGCAGCCGCGCGGCTTCCTGCGGGATGTGACGCATCGCGGCGAGCACCAGGCCCCAGGTGAGCTCCGCCGTCGCGTAGGGCGATCCGGTGCCGGCCGCGACGGCGACGCCGTGGCGGGTGCAGGCGGCGAGATCGATGTGGGCGACGCCTTTGCCGGTCTGGCTGATCAGCTTCAGGTGGGGGAGCCGGTCGAGCAGCGCAGCGGTGATCCGCGTCCGCTCGCGGATGAGGACCAGGGCTTCGGCCGGGCGGAGCCGCCCGGCGAGCGCGTCGAGGTCCTTGACCGTGTCGTTGAACACGGTGACCCGGTGGCCGTGGTCCGCGAGCTTCGCGAAGCAGTCGAGACCGCGCACGGCATCCTGATAGTCGTCAGGGATGATGACGTGCATGGGCGCCCTTCCGGTGGATTCTCGATCTCACTCCTGCTCGCACTCCGGCACCTCCGGGAACCACCGCGCGCGCTGGGCCGCCTGTCCGAGCTTCGTGTCCGAGCAGCAGTCGAGGAGCGCCTTGTAGAACGGCCGCGCCGCGTCGGCGTCGCGGGTCTTCAACCAGGTGCCGGCGGTGGCGAGGATGCGCGCCTTCTGGTCCGAGCCGTCGGGGAGGAGGCCGGCGGCGTCCCAGGCGAGCGCGGCGGCGCGGTAGCGGTAGTGGAACCGCTTGTCGGGGTCCGGACGGTTCTGCTCCATCTGCTGGAGCTCGCCGGGTCCGGGCTTCAGGTGCTGGTTTTCGCCGCGCCCCTTCATCTGGTCCGGGAAGTCCGTCATCTCATACTCCCCTTCGAGGAGGAACCAGTCGGGATCGAGCTCCGTCCCCATCAGCTCCAGGCCCTGCTTGCGCGCGACGCAGGCGGCGCGGAAGAGCGCCGCGGCCCGCGGATCGGCCGGCTGGCCGGCGTCCTGCCCCTGGCGCAGAGCCGTCGTGAAGGCGTTGAGCGGCGCCTCCATCGATTCAGCAAGATACGGCTTCGCCTCGTCGTACCGCCCGGCGCGCACGAGACGCCGGCCGAGGAGGTAGCGGATGTCCCGGGCCGCCACGTTCGACGGCGCGGCCTGGAGCCCCTCGTGGTACTCCGGGTCTTCGGGGACGTCCTTGACGAGACTGGCCGGCCAGTGGGCGTCGACGTACGCTTTGAGCTCCTCCACGGTGAGGACCTGCTCGGCCAGGTGCGCGGCGTCCACCCAGAAACCGCTCTTGAGGAACCGGTCGAGAGCCTCGGTGTACTTCCCCTCGGTGGTGAGGAGCGCCGCCGACTCGCCGCCGGCCAGGGAAGGCGTGGCGATCTTGCCGCCCGTCTCGCCGTCGCTGTGGAAGTAGAGCTCGTTCTCGGTCAATTGCGGATCGGGGAGGGTGGCCGCCGCCTGATCCAGAAGCTTTTGCGCTTCGGCCAGCTTGCCGTCGCGCAGCAGCAGCTTGGCGCGGATCCAGCGCGTCATGGGCCCATCCGCCGGCGCGCGGTCGAGCCACTGCCGGGCCGCCGCGAAGTTGCCCGCCTGATAGGCCGCCCAACCGATCCGCTCGGCCCCTTCGACGACCTTGATCCCGGCCTTGTTGAGCGCGGCGAGCCAGGCGTCCCCGCCGGGATGCGGGATCTTCGGCGCGTCCGGATCGGCGGCCTCGTCGGGCTCCACGAGCCCCTCCAGATCCCAGGGCGCGCTGGCATCGGACACCAGGAACGCGGTGAGCACGCCCCGCGCCTCGGCCGAGCGGGCGATGGACGCGAGAGCGTCGGGACCGGCTTTGAAGGCCTGACGGGCCACGAGCTGGACCGAGCTCAAGGCCGTGTGGTCGCCGTCCCGCGCCTGGCGGGCATAGAGCACGAGCGCCTTGTCGTAATGCCCGAGATCGCGCTCGGCGCGGGCCTCCCACCCGAGACTGGCGGCGGCGAGGCCGAGGCTGTCCTCGAAGCCTTTCTGCCCGGCGATCTCGCGGGTGCGTTCGAGCCAGCGCACCGCCTCCGCCGGCCGCTTGGCGCGCAGATGCGTCTTCCCGAGCATGAACGCCGCCCAGGTGGAGCGGAACCGGCGCTCCGCCTCGGGGCGCTGCAACAGCTTTTCCCAGGAGGAGATCGCGGCGTCGAGATTCCCCCGGTGATAGGCGATGGCCCCCTGCAGATAGCCGGCGAGCTCGCCCGGAAGCCCCTCCGGAACCGTGAGGCCCCGCGGCAGGACCGGCGGCGCGGCGGCCTCCTCGCCGCCCATCTCCGCCTCGGGATAGAGCGGCTCGGAGACGTTCTCGAACACGACGGTTCCCGCGGCGTACTGCGCCAGGGCCGCACGCACCTTCGAATAGCTCTCGACCAAGCCCTCGCGGCGCCCGGCCGGGACCTTGGCCGCATCGAGAGCCTTCCGCAAGTCGGCCACGTCGACCTCGGACGTCTGCTGCCACGGATTCTCGGCCGGCACGGCGGACGGCCCCGACGCCAGCTTCAAGCGGCCGATCTCATGGCGGAGCAGCCCCTCGGGAGCCGGAACCAGCAGCTGCTCGGGGCCGAGCAGCCAGCGAGGGAAGAACGGACCGCACGCCCAGAGAGCGAAGCTCCCGGCGAAGGCGGACACAACGAGGATCGCAACGCGGCCGAGCCGGCGGCGGAGAAGGGCGGAGGATGGGGTCACAGGGGCTCCTTTGGAGGTGGACGAGAAGATCTTATCGCAGATTGCTTGCCTCCCTCTGTTTTTCTCCCCTCCCGCAACGCTCCCCTCGCGAGCTGCGACACTGCCGCCGGCCCGTGCATCACTCCCTCGGCACCTGAGTGATGCACGCCGCCAGGGGAGTGATGGGACTCAACCGCCTCAGAAGAGCCTCAAACCATAGAGCTTCGGCGATACGGTGTTGTTGTTGCGGTAGAGGGTCGCGGCGATGTAATAGTCGTACAGTGTGAAGTCGATCAGCTGGGTGAATCTGCACCGATTGCAGGTGGTGGTGGAGGCGTCGACGCTGGTGACGGTGCACAGGGCGACCGCGGTGCCGTTGCACTTGTCGAGGCGGAACAGGGTGGCCGCGACCTGGCTCGGAAGGGCGTTGTCGAAATAGCTGAGCTCCAGCGTGTTCCAGGCGGGGAAGGCGGTGGCCGTCGTGTCGGTCACATTGAAGTACGCGGTGATCAAGCCGACGCTGGTGGCGTTGTAGCCGAGGTAGGGCGGGGTCAGGGCATACAAGGGAACCGAGCTCTCGTCGATCACCGCGGTCGTGCCGGCGGCTGTCCACGGCGGAGTCAGCGCCAGGGCAGGCATGGCGACCAGGATGGCGAAGACAATAAACAAGCTCCTGCGGATCATGGAGATCTCCCTTCTTGGGTGACTGCTTCACTCGATTGACGGATGTCTGCGTTTTCATTTCGAGAAAACGGTTCCGGTCACAATGCATATTCCGAGCGAAGCCGGCCAGGGATTCCGAAATGCAGGCGCCCACCCATTCGTGATTGCGGCCACCCGTTCCGACGGGAAGGCGGCCATTCCAAGAGGTGTTGCGTTTGCTGAGGGGCCGGGGTGAGGGACTCCTGATAGATTCCCCCCATGACGAGGAAGGCCCCTCCGCCGCCGCCCGATCCCGAAAACGGGATGTGGCAGGGGCGCTCCATCGCCCGCCGGTTCGTCTCGCCCGACGGGCTGACCGTGCTGGTCGGACGGACGGCCGCGGATAACGACGTCCTCTCCCTGAAGCTTGCCTCACCTCGCGACTTCTGGTTCCACGTGGCGGGAGAGTCGGGCTCCCACGTCGTCGTACGGAACCCGGAGGGGCTCGACCGTCTTCCCCGGGAGACCGAGCGGTTCGCCGCCTCCCTCGCCGCCGGCTATTCGAAGGCGCGCAAGGGCGGACGGGTCTCGGTCCACATGTGCCAGGCGGGGGACGTGAGCAAGCCCCGCGGCCTGCCTCCGGGCAAGGTGCAGCTCGACCGCTTCAAGAACGTCCAGGTCGCCCCCTGGCGGCCGGACATGGAGGAGGGGGAGGGGGCTCCGTGAGCAGCAAACAATCAGAAGGGAGGCAACGATGGGCCGTTTCGTAATCGTCGCGTACAAGCCGAAGGCTGGCAAGGAGCAGCAGCTTCTGGACGCGGTCAAGAAGCATCTGCAGGTCCTGCAAACCGAGCGGCTCGTCACGGACAGGCATGCATACGTGATGCGCGCTGCAGACGGCGCCATCGTCGAGGTCTTCGAGTGGCGCTCGGCAGAGGCCGTCCAGCTGGCCCACGGGAACCCGGCCGTCCAGGCACTGTGGGGAGAGTTCGCCGCTGCCTGCGACTACGTACCCCTCACCCAGCTCGCCGAGACGCGCCAGCTGTTTGCTGAGTTCGAGGCTATCGAGCTGTGAGGCTGGTAATGCCGCGATGAGCTTCGAGGCGCTGTATGAGCGGATCTGCGAAGCGCTTCGAGGCGGGCGGCCACGAGGCCGAAGGCGCCAGCGAGGGCTACGTGCCGGCCAGTTTTTCTCGTAGGAGAGAGTTGATCAGAGACTCTGAGGAAACGTGGCGAGAGTGCGCAACCTTCGCGACCTTGCGTGCGAGATCTTCATCCAGAGCGACCAGGTGTTTGCGGCGGCGCAGCTCGATGTCGAAGTCTGCCTCGGGCATCTGATCCCACAAATCTCCCATGTCGTGCGTGTCGAAAAACTCCACGAGCTCGTCGAGCGAGGCCGTCTGCGGCAGGTCATCCTTTTTATTTGCGTTCATACCTTCCTCGCTCCTTGTCGGCCATATCCCGAGCGCGCAGGGACTCGGCTGTTCGTCACTATGCCGTCGGAAGTAGAGGAACGGAGTAGGACGCAAATTCAGGATCGACCGTGGCAACCTTCAAGTCGTATTGTAGCGCCTGTGCGATCAGCAGGCGGTCGAACGGGTCGCGGTGGAGCGGTGGCAGGCCAGCCAGGTGGGCCATCGCTCCCTCGTCGACCGGCAAGCTTGCGATTCCGTGTGCGTCCCGCTGATGCGGCAAATAGTCGGCCGGAGGCGCCGGGAGCGGGAGCTTGCCGAGGCCGTACTTGATGACTGCTTCCCAGATCGAAGCGACGCTGAGATATACCTCGTTGGCGGGATCTTGGGCGGCGGCCCGGAAAGCAGCTGGGAGCTTGGGGTCGGCGGTGATGTACCAGAGGAAGACGTGGGTATCGAGGAGCAGCTTCATCGCCCTTCGAACCCTCGCAGGATCTCCTCCGGCAGCGGGTCGTCGAAGTCGTCCGGGACCGTGAACACCCCGGCGCTGAGGCCGAACGGTCGTGGGCCGGGCTGGCTCGTGGGGACGGGCCTCAGCTCGGCGACCGGACGGCCGCCGCGGACGACGACGACGTGTTCCCCGGCCTCAACCCTGTCCAGCAGGGCGCCTGTATCCCGTTGGAGCTCTTGGAGGCTGACGGTACTCATGTGGCCATTGTAGCAGGCCGTTCCAATTCCCCATCCCTCTGCGGCATCATCGTGCTCCCGATCGCCAGCATGTTGAAGACGTTGTTCAAGACGAGCGAGGTGCCGAGGCCGAAGTAGCCGGCGAGGGCTCCGGTGATGCAGACGGTGTTGGGGAGGAAGGTGAGCCAGATGCTCCTCTCGACGCGGGTGCGGAGGTCTCGCGAGATCTCGAAGAGCAGCTCCAGACGGGCGAGGCTGCCGTCCATGAAGACCACGTCGGCTACGTCGGTTGCGATGTCCGCGGCTCCTCGGAGCGAGATCGAGTAGTCGGCCTGGCTCAAGGCCGCGGCGTCGTTGATGCCGTCTCCGACCATCGCGACCTTGAGGCCCTGGCTCTGGAGGCGGCGGACCCATTCGGCCTTCTGGGCGGGGAGGACCTCCGCGGAGTAGTGGCGGATGCCCAGCCGGTCCGCCAGGCTGCGGGTGGCGGCTTCCTGGTCCCCGGAGAGGAGATGGACCTCCTTGACGCCGTGGACCTCCATGAGGCGGCGGACGATGTCGTGGGTTTCCGGCCGGGGTGAGGCGGCGAGCTCGATCAGGCCGGCGAGCCTCCCGGCGACCGCGACGAAGACCGCCGAGCTGCCGGCCTCTCCGAGGAGGTCCAGGTGCTCCGCAATCTCCTCCGTGGCGATGCCGGAGCGCTCCATGAAGCGCCGGCTCCCCACCAGGACCGGCTCGCCTTCGATCACCACCTCGATCCCCATTCCTATCTGATAGCTCGACTCGTCCGCGGGCGGCAGCGGCAGGCCCACCTCGTGCGCCCGGCCGAGGATGGCCCTCGCGATCGGATGGCTGAAGCGCTGCTCGGCGCAGGCGGCGTAGGCGAGGACCCGGTCCTCGTCGAAGGCCGGATCGCAGGGGACGACCGCGGCGACCACGGGGACCTCGTCGGTGAGGGTGCCGGTCTTGTCGAAGATCAGGGCGTCCACCTGGTGGAGCGATTCGAGGATGGAGCCGTTCTTGACCAGGATGCCGTTCTTCGCCGCCCGCGAGAGGGCCGCGAGGAGGGCCGCGGGCGCGGCGATGCGGACGCCGGTGCCGAAGTCGGCGTTGATCACGGCCATCATCGCGCCCGGTCCGGAGAGCGCGTGGCCGAGGCCGCCGAGGCCGAGGGTGGGGAGGACCATGCGGTCGGCGAAGTCCTCGGCCATCGATTGCAGCCGCACCTTCTGCTCCAGGGAGCCCTCGATGATCCGCACGATCTGGACGGCCTTGGTCTCGGCTCCGGCCTGCCGCACCTCGACGGTGATCTTGCCGGCGAGCACCAGGGTCTTCGCCAGCACCTCCTCGCCCGGCGCCCTTTCGACCGGCGCGAACTCGCCGGTGAGCACGTGCTGGTCGACCATCGCCTCGCCGGAGAGGACGGCGCCGTCGACCGGGATCGGCTCGCCGGAGCGCACGACGATCCGGTCGCCGGGGGCGAGGCGCGCGACGTCCCACTCGACCTCCTCGCCGTCGACGAGCTTCCTGGCCTTGCGCACGTCCTTGCCGAAGATCTCCGACAGCCGGAGCCGCGAGGAGCGCATCGACTTCTCCAGCAGCACGTCGCCCAGGTCGACGGCCCAGACCATGAAGGCGCTGGCGAAGACCTTGCCGTAGCCGAGCGCCAGGCTGATCACCGTGGCATCGAGGACGTCAACCCGGATCTTCCTCTCTTTGAAGAGGGCCGCGAACGCCTGGACGAAGATGTGGCTGGAGGCGAGCGCCGTGACCACCCAGGAGGCCGGGGCGAGGACCGGGTTCGAGAGGGCGAGCACCGAGAGCGTGAGGGCGGTGCTGGAGAATGTGAGCTGGAAGCCGGCGCGGGCGAGCTTGGGCGGTGCCGGGTCGAGCCCCTTGCCGCGGCGCTCGGCGAGCGCGGTCTCCAGGGCGAGGCTCAGACGGCTCAGAAAGTCCTGCGGTCCGAGCCGCCCGTCGTGGCGGATCAGGACGCTCGCGGTGAGGGGGTTGATCGAGTAATGGACGACCTCGCCGGAATCGAAGAGCGCGCGCTCGACGTGGTCGGCGGCGGTCTTCGAGCGGGCGAGGAGCGGATGGCGCAGGCGGACCCGGCCGGGCGTGGCGCTGCGCACCGACCAGCCGGAATCCACAAGACCGCGGGCGTTGCTTGCGTCGCCGATCAAGCCTGAATACTATACGGCGAAAGCTTGGAAGGAGAGGGGCTGCGCGCCGGATGAAGTACAAGCTGCTGGGCAGGAGCGGCCTTCGCGTCTCGGAGCTCTGCCTCGGGACCATGACCTTCGGTGAGGACTCGGGCTATGGAGCCGACCGCGCCGAGAGCGAGCGCATCTTCCACGCCTTTCGCGAGGCCGGGGGGAACTTCTTCGATACGGCCAACCTTTACGGCGGAGGGCGGAGCGAGGAGTACCTCGGCGAGCTGGCGAAGCCGGTCCGCCTGGAGGTCGTCCTCGCCACCAAGTACACCCTGCACGACCGGCCGGGCGATCCCAACAGCGGCGGCAACCACCGGAAGAACCTGGTGCAGTCGGTCGAGGGGAGCCTGCGGCGGCTGCGGACCGAGTACGTCGACCTCCTGTACGTCCACGACTGGGACTTCATGACCCCGGTCGAGGAGGTGATGCGCGCGCTCGACGACCTCGTCCGCGCCGGCAAGGTGCTCTACCTGGGGATCTCCAACACGCCCGCCTGGGTCGTCGCCGGAGCCAACACGCTGGCGGAGGTGCGCGGGTGGACGCCGTTCGTCGGCCTCCAGGTCGAGTACAACCTGCTGCAGCGGACGGCGGACCGCGACCTCCTGCCGATGGCCGAGGCGTTCGACGTCGGCGTGACGGTCTGGGGTCCGCTGGCCGGCGGCGCGCTCACGGGGAAGTACCTGCTTCCGCAGCCGGAGATCGGGCGGCTGGCGCTCAAGCCCGGAACGCCGCGGCTCAACCGGCGGAGCCAGGGGATCGCCCGGCGGGTGGTGCGGATCGCCGGGCGGCTCGGGTGCAGCCCGGCGCACGTGGCGCTCAACTGGTTGCGCCGCCGGCGGTTGATCCCGGTGTTCGGCGCGCGGACGGCGGAGCAGCTGCGGGAGAACCTCAGGTGCCTGGAGGTCGGGCTCTCCGACGGCGACGTCCGGAGCCTCGACCGCGCGACCCGGATCGAGCTGGGCTTCCCCCACGACTACCTACGGCAGGAGGCGGTGCGCCGCTACATCTTCGGCGGGACCTATGAGGCGATCGAGAACCACCGCCGGCGCGAGGGGGACCCGTAGATGGAGCGGCTGGGCGCGATCCTGGGCATCGCGAGCGAGCTCGGGGAGCTCAAGCCGATCGACGCGATCGACTTCCTGAGCGCCGATCCGGAGGCGCTGGAGCTCTACCGGCTGGCGGGGCTGGAGCGCTACGCCGAGTCGGACCTCCGCTCGGTGGACCTGGCCATCGCCAGCGCGCGGCGGACGTTGGAGCTCGCGGGCGTCGAGGGGAGCGCGGTCGACTACCTTCTCTATCTGGGCGAGAGCCACGAGCGCGACGAGGTGGTCAACGCGGACGAGGTGAACGAGCTGCTGCGTGCGACGGGCTTGACCGCAGCCTATCCGATCGGCCTCGCCCTCTCGCAGTGCGCGAACCTGGTGACCGGCCTGCGGGTCGCATCGGCGCTGGTCGGCTCCGGCGCCGCCCGCCACGTGATGGTGGTGAGCGTCGACAAGGCGCCGCGGCGGCCCGGCGGGAGGCGGATGCGGCCGGAGATGTCGGTGCGGAGCGACTCCGCGGTGAGCTGCCTGGTGGCGCGGCCCGGGACCGGGGCGTTCGACATCCTGGGGATCGTCCAGGAGAACGCTCCGGAGCAGCGGGAGCTCGCCGAGGTGGCGCGGCCCGGGAACCTGCAGATGGAGATGGGGAAGTTCCGCAACATCCGCACCGTGGCGAAGCGGCTCCTGGCGGAGCTGGATCTGGAGCCCGCGCGGATCCGCCGGGTGATCACCAACAACTACAACCGGGAGATCGCCAGGACGTTCGTGAGCCTGAGCGGCTTTCCGCACGCCCTGGGCTTCTACGCCAACATCCCGCGGCTGGCCCACGCCGTGGCCGGCGACCTCTTGATCAACCTGAACGATCTCGCGGATTCGGGCGGCCTGACGGCCGGCGACCTCGTCTTCCTGCTCACCGATTCGATCTCCTCGACCTCGGCCTTCTGTGTGGAGGCAACGGCATGAGCATCGAATGGACAGTCCTGGAGCTGCTCACGCGCGGCCTGTGCGGCGCGGGCGACGACGAGCGGCTCGCGGCCCTCCTCACGGCTCCGGAGCTGTCCTGGGGCGAGCTTCTGGAGCAGGCCATCCGCCACAAGCTGATCGCCTCCCTGGCGGTCCAGGCCGAGCTGCTGCCAGTCGCCCTGCCGCCGCGGATCGGAGAGCATCTCGCCACGGTACTCAATGCGAACCGCCACCGTGTCCGGGTCCTCCAGGAAGAGGCCTGCGGGCTCGCCAAGAGGCTGGAGGCGGAGGGCGTCCTCTTCGCCGCGGTCAAGGGGGTGGTCCTCGCCTCGTCCCTCTACCGCGACTCGGGCGAGCGGATGATGGCGGACGTGGACTTCCTGATTCCGCCCGCGGAGGGACCGAAGGTCGAGCGCATCCTGGAGGACGCCGGGTTCGTCGCCGGACACTACGATCCGGCATCGCGCAGCGTCGTCCCCTTCACCCGAAGGGAGCTGATCGAGTTTCGTCTCAATCCCTATCACCTGCCGCATCGCATCAAGCTCCTGGACGATCCGCTGGTCGACCACGTCGACGCCGGCTTCGCCACCAGCCTCGCCTGGACGCGGGCGGGCTTCGAGGTCCCCCTGGAGCCGCTCCTCGCCGCAACGCGTCCGGTGCGCGTGGCCGGAGGCTGGTTGCCCGCCCTGCAGCCGGACGCCGAGCTGCTCTACGGAGCGCTCATGCTGTACAAATACGCGAGCTTCGCCACGTATCTGGACGCGGGGTGCGATGTGTGTCTGGCGGCGTTTGGGGATCTGGTGCGGCTGTGGAAGCCCTCACCCCCGGCCCCTCTCCCGCAAGCGGGAGAGGGGAGAGGGTTAGGGGGTTCGGTGGCAGAGGAACGGGTTACCTACACCCCTCTCCCGCTTGCGGGAGAGGGGCCGGGGGTGAGGGCCCTCACCTGGACCCTGGAGCACACGGACCTCCTGTTCGGCACGTGCATCCTCCCGAGCCTCGGGCTCCGCTGGGAAGGCTCCGAGGATGAGCTGCACCAGGTCTTCTTTGCCGGAGGTCGGGCCGTCGTGCAGGCGGGGGACTTCCGGTGCCGTTTGCAGAGCAAGGACCGGCGGCGGCTGTTCGCCGTGCCGTCGACCGAGGAGGTCATCGCATGAGCCTTTCTCTCAAGGACCTGTTCCAGCGGCTGATCGATCTCTCGGTCGACGCCTATTACAACCCTTATAAGACGTTCGTCTGGCCGGACGAGCTGGCAGATGGACAATATTGGATGAGCCCGGAGCTGCTCTCGATCCATGGCACTCCCTGGATGGACCGGCTTTCCACGGAGCGGCTGCACGAGCTTGCGAAGTGGGAGATCGTCAATTTCCTGAGCCTGAGCGCGCACGGCATCCGCGAGCTTCTCCTGCACGTGCTGCAATGCATCCACACGCCGGGCTTCGAGGACACCTCGGAATACTTCCACCACTTCATCGGCGAAGAGAACGAGCACATGTGGTTCTTCGCCCAGTTCTGCCAGCGCTACGGTGGCAAGATCTACCCCAGCAAGCGGCTGAAATTCGACCGTTTCGAGGAGGCCGGTCTGCGCAACTTCCTCGCCTTCGGCCAGATCCTGATCTTCGAGGAGATCGGCGACTTCTACAACCGCTCGATGGAGAAGGACGGGCGGCTGCCGGAGATCATCCAGCAGATCAACCGGGTGCACCACGAGGACGAGTCGCGGCACATGGCGATGGGCCGGCTGATCTTGAAGCACATGTACGAGGACCTGCGGCGCACCTGTCCGGAGGAGAGGCTGCGGGAGATGGGAGCGAGCCTGAGCGGCTACATGCAGGTGGTGGTCGAAGCGTTTTACAACCCGTCGGTCTATGCGGACGCCGGGCTGGAGGAGCCGCACCAGCTGCGCCGCGACCTCCTCGCGCATCCTGCCCGTGCGCGGTTCCACGCCACGGCCGTCGATCGCATTCAGCGTTTTCTCCTGGACACAGGAGTTTTCGAGGAGCCGGTGTATGCAGCCGAAGAGCGCGTCGCTTGAATCATCACAGGAGATGGCCAGGGTCAAAGCCTGGCTGCTGAGCGTCAACCGCGAGGCCGGGGACGTCGGCTGGGACACCGACCTGATTGCGGAGCGGGTCCTCGACTCCCTGCAGATGGTCAACTTCCTCTTGTACATCGAGGAGGTGCGCGGCCGCGAGATCGGCGAGCAGATGATCCGTCCCGAATGCTTCCAGAGCCTGCGGGCGATCTACGACAATTTTTTTCGGACGTAACCGAGGAGGCGACAATGACTTTCGATGAACGGGAGCTGGAGACGCTGAGCGATTATTTTGCCAATGCGCCCGTCGCGCTGCACATGCTGACCTCGAGCGCGATCGTCATGCGCGCCAACCGGGCCGAGCTGGAAACGCTGGGCTATCAGGATTCCCCGGAGGACTACCTGGGGCACGACCTGCGGGAGTTCGTGGTCGAGCCCCGGCGGGTGGACGAGTTGCTCGACCGGCTGGCCGCGGAGGGCGAGGTCCAGGGGTTCGATCTCACCCTGGTGCGGCGGGACGGCGGCCTCGTGCCCGTCCGCGTCTTCGCGAGCGGCCGGCGCGACGGCGGCCGGCTGCTGGGCGACCGCGCGGTGGTGATCCCCCAGAACGAGTCGCGGACGCCCCGGGACCTGGAGGTCTACCAGGGTGACACCTTCGGGCTGGCCGCGATGAGCCCGGAGGAGAAGCAGGTCGCCTACCGCGATCTCAAGGATTTCTTCCAGTACGCGCCGGTCGCCCTGCACATCGTCGGAGCCGACGGGAGGGTGCAGTACACCAGCGCGCGCGAGCTCGAATCGATGGGATATGCGGAGCATCCGGAGGAATATATCGGCCACCACATCGCCGAATTTCACGCCGAACAGGCGGTGATCGACGAGATGCTCGAAAACCTGGTGAGCGGCGCGCCGCTGGTCGATCACCGGGCGAAGCTGCGCACGCGGGACGGGCGCATCCAGCCGGTGTTCATCTATTCGAGCTCGCGGATGAGCGGCGACAGCTTCGTCAATACCCGCTGCTTCACCTTCCCGCTGCCCGAGGACATGGCGACCGAGAGCAGCGTCTACCGGAAGTTCACCTGGCCGCGCAACGAGGAGTACGGCCTCAACGCCGAGCCTTCCGCCGATCTCTCCCGCGAGGAGGCGATGAGCCTGGCGCTGCGCTACATCGCCGGCCGCAAGCGTCCGGAGGAGACGCTGGGCTTCCTCGCCGAATGCAGCCGCGTCCTGGGCGGCACGGCGGACCTCGGCACGCGTCTGGAGGAGGTCCTGCGCCTGACGGCCGGCTACGTCGCCGATCTCGCCACCGTGGACGTGCCCGGCGCCAGCGGCGGCGGCCGTTCCTGGTCCGCGGCCGTCGAGGCCCTGCGCGGCACGCAGCCGCAGCTGGTCCGGCAGGATCCGGAGGGCTCCCTGCTCGACCGCGCGCTGGCGAGCGGGACCACCCACGCCTGCCTGGATGCGCGGGCCAAGCGGCAGGGGCGTCTCGAGACCGCACTGCAGGTCCTGGACGTCGGTGCCGTGATCGTCGCGCCCATCCTGGTGCGGGGCGAGGTGGCCGGCGCCCTGACGCTCGCGCGTGGGTCCAGGACCGACCGGACGACCTTCGGGCCCGCAGACCTCGCCCTGGCCGAGGAGCTGGCGCGCCGGCTGGCGCCGGAGCTGGAGATCGCGCGGTTGCGCGGGGAGCTGCGTGGATAGGAGCGTCATTTCGCTGATCGCCGAGAGCGCCGCCCGCCATCCCGAGCGGCTCGCGGTGCTCTGCGGCGACCGGCGCCTGACCTATCGCGAGCTGGAACGGTGGAGCAACCAGCTCGCCCGTCTTCTCCTCCGTGACCTTCCCGACGGGGGCCGCGGCCCCGAGAGGCTCGTCGGCTTCTGTCTCCAGCGGTCGGAGTGGCTGCTCGTCAGCATCCTGGCGATCTGGAAGACCGGCGCGGGCTACGTGCCGCTCGATCCGGCCTATCCCGAGGAGCGCCTGCGGTACATCCTTTCGGACAGCGGCGTCGGCGCCGTGCTCACCGAGGCGGCGCTCGCGGACCGCTTTGAAGGCTCCGGAAAGCGGGCCATGCTCCTCGACGATCTGCGGCAGGAGCTCGATTCCGTCGACCCCGGGCCGCCGCCGCTCGCCCACGACCCGCGCCACCTCGCTTATGTGATGTACACCTCGGGCACGACCGGTCCGCCCAAAGGGGTGATGATCCACCACGGGGGCCTGACCAACGTCATCCTCTGGTCGGTCGAGGAGCTTGCCGGATCGCCGTGGTCGGTCGTCTTCGCCGGCAGCTCCGAGTGCTTCGACCTGTCGGTTTTCGAGCTGCTCTTCCCGCTGGTCGCCGGCAAGGCCGTGCGCATCCTGAGCAACGTCACGATCCCGCTCTATCTCAAACGGCACGAGGGCGTGCTGATCAACACCGTGCCCTCGCTCGTGCGCACCTTCGCACAGCGGCCCGAGGTGCTCAAGGGGGCGTCGGTGCTCAACCTGGTGGGGGAGGAGCTGCCGCCTTCGCTGCACCGCGAGCTGCGGCAGGCCGGAGAGCTCGAGATCCGCAACATCTATGGCACCACCGAGACCACGATCCACGCGGTCAACCAGAAGCTCGGCGAGCCGGAAGACGAGGTGCCGATCGGCCTGCCGATCACGAACATGCGGGCCGTCATCCTGGACGGTGCGATGCAGCAGGTGCCGCCCGGCGGCCGGGGCGAGATCCTCTTGGGCGGCGCCGGGCTGGCCCGCGGCTACCTCGGCCGCCCGGACCTGACGGCCGAGCGGTTCGTGCCCGACCCCTTCGGCGACGGCGAGCGGCTCTACCGCACGGGCGATCTCGGCAGCGTGCGCCCCGACGGTCTCTTCGCCTGCCATGGCCGGATCGACGACCAGATCAAGATCAAGGGGTTCCGCATCGAGCCGGGTGAGATCTCCAGCTACCTCGACCGGCATCCGAAGGTGAGGGGCTCGGTGATCCTCGCCCGGTCCTCGGACGAGGGGACGAAGACGATGATCGCGTTCGTCGGGTCGGAGCACGACGACCTCACGGACGGCGAGCTGCGGAGCTTTTTGAAGACCAAGCTCCCACCGCACATGCTGCCGGGGAAGTTCGTGATCCTGCGCGAGCTGCCGGTCACCGCGACGGGCAAGGTGGACCGCGGGGCGCTCCTGGAGCGCGTTTGATTTCGCCGGCCGAGCAGCTGCGGGAGATCTGGCGGGAGGTCCTACCCGGCGCGGAGCCTGCGCCCGAGGCGAGCTTCTTCGCGCTCGGCGGCACGAGCCTCCTCGCCACGCGCCTCCTCGCGAGGCTCCTCCAGACGTTCGGGCTGGAGCTGACGCTCCTCGACGTCTTCGAGAATCCAACCTTCGACGACCTCGGCCGCTTGGTCGCGGAGCGGCTGGTCTCCGATCCGTCGCGGCTCGCGCGCATCCCCGAAGCGGCTTCGTACGAGCTGTCGAGCAGCCAGCGCCGGCTGTGGATCGTCCAGGAGCTTCTCGAGCAGAAGGACCTCTACAACATCGCCCGCAGCTTCGCGCTCCGCGGGAACCTCGACTCCTCCGTCCTCCGGCGCGCCTTCGCCGCCTTGGCCGAGCGGCACGAGTCGCTGCGGACCCGTTTCGGGCTGGAGGGGCAAATTCCGAGGCAGCACGTCGAATCCGACCCGGTGCTGGACTTTCAGGAGCTCGATCTGCGGCACGTCCGCGGGCTCGACGTGGTCGTCGAGGAGCTCAAGAGAGAGGAAGCGATGCGGCCGTTCCAGCTGGACGTCCTGCCGCTCTTCCGGGTCCGCCTCCTGCGGCTCGGCGAGGACGAGCACGAGCACGAGCTTCTGTTCACCATCCACCACATCGTCGCGGACGGCTGGTCGCTCCACGTGCTCTTCCGCGATCTCTGGGCGCTCTACACCGGGCTTTCTCTGCCGCCGCTCGCCATCCATTACCGGGACTTCGCCGCCTGGCAGAACGCCCGTCTCGCCGGCGGGGACCTCGACCGGCAGCGGCAGTACTGGCACCGGCGGCTCTCCGGAGAGATCCCGGTCCTCGATCTACCGTCAGACGTCCCGCGGCCGGCGGTGCAGACCTACGACGGCGCCCGCGTGCGCCTCCACATCCCGGAAGAGATCCGCGCCGGCCTGAAGCAGGTGGCGGAGCAGCAGCGGGTCACGCTCTACATGGCGCTGCTGGCGGTCGTGAACCTGGTGCTCTACAGGAACAGCGGCCAGACCCGGATTGCTCTGGGCGCTCCGGTCTCCGGCCGGCCGCGGGCCGAGCTGGAGGACCAGGTCGGGTTCTACGTGAACACCCTGGTGCTGATCCAGGACGTCGATCCCCGCCGCACCTTCGCGCAGCTCCTGCACGACGTGCGGCGGACGGTGCTGGCGGCGCACGAGAACCAGGACTATCCGTTCGACACCCTCGTGGACGACCTGAAGATCGAGCGGAACACGAGCCGCCATCCGCTGTTCGACGTCCTGGTGACGCTCAACGAGCCCGGCGTCGTGGCGGGACCCGCGCGCCTGCCGGGCCTCGCGATCCGGCCGACCCGGAGCGGCTACGAGCTGAGCAAGTTCGACCTCTCGATCGGCTTCGACAATCTGGAAGACGCACTGATCCTGACCCTCAAGTCCAACCGGGGCCTGTTCCGGCCGGAGCGAATGGAGCGCTTGGCGCGGCAGCTCGTGGCCACCATGGAGCGGGTGATCGAGGACCCGGACGGACGAGTGGGGGAGATCCCGGTCGCCCCGCCGGAAGACCCGCTGGCCGTCCTCGCCGGCCCATGCGACGAACGGCCACCGGGAACGGTCGTCGACTGGCTCGCCGAGCGGGCCGGGCGGTGGCCGGGCCGGACCGCCGTGGAGGCCGGCGGCGAGAGGTTGACCTACGCCGAGCTGGAGGAGAGGTCGTCGCGCCTCGCTGTCCAGCTGCGGGATCGGGGAGCCGGGCCGGATCGGGTGGTGGGGGTTTGCGCGGAGCCTTCGCTCGACATGCTGGTCAGCGTCCTCGGCGTGCTCAAGAGCGGAGCGGCGTGCATGCCTCTCGATCCGGGACTGCCGCGGGAGCGGTTGGAGCTGCTGATCGCGGATTCGGGAGCGTGCCTGGTGGTGGGTTCCCCCTCTCCCGGCGGGGGGTGGGTGGGAGATGGGAGAGGGGGGCAGGGGGTGAGGACTCAAGGCGATGACCTGGCCTACATCATCTACACGTCGGGGTCCACGGGGGTGCCGAAGGGGGTGGCGATGCCTCATCGGTGCCTGGCGAATCTGCTGTCGTGGCAGATGCGCCAGCCCGGATTCGACAGGCCTCGCCGGACGCTTCAGGTCTCCCATTTCGGATTCGACGTCTTCTTCCAGGAGGTCCTCGCGACGTGGCTGACCGGGAGCACGCTGGTGGTGGCGGAGCGCGGGCTGCGCGGCGATCCCGAGGCTTTCGTGGCCGTGTTGGAGGAGCAGCGGATCGAGCGGTTGTTCCTGCCTCCGGTCCTGCTGCAGCATGTGGCGGAGGCGGCGGGTGAGGGTGTCCGTCTGACGGAAGTTGTGGCGGCCGGCGAGCGGCTCCTGGTCACTCCCGCGATCCGGAGGATGCTCGCGTCCGGTTGCCGGCTGATCAATCAGTACGGGCCTTCCGAGAGCCATGTGGTGACCTCGTGCGATCTGGGGACGGATGCGGCGTCCTGGCCCGATCACCCGCCGATCGGCCGGCCGGTCGCTCACACGCGCATCCATCTGCTGGACGGCCCAATGCAGCCGGTGTCTCCGGGCGTCCCCGGGGAGATCTATATCGCGGGAGAAAATCTGGCCCGGGGGTATCTCGGCCGGCCGCGGCTCACGGCAGAGCGTTTCGTGCCCGATCCTTTCGCCACGGAGCCCGGCGAGCGTCTCTACCGCACGGGCGACTCCGCGCGCCTCCTCTGGAGCGGCGAGCTGGAGTTCCTCGGGCGGCTCGACGATCAGCTCAAGATCCGCGGCTTCCGCGTCGAGCCGGGCGAGATCGAGGCCGCCCTGGAGCGGCACCCGGCAGTCCGCGAATGCGCGGTCATCGAAGACCCCGGCCGTCGCGGCGAACGGCTGATCGCCTACGTGATCCCGCAGGTGGATATAGATCAGGACGCTCTGCGGAGCTTCCTCGCCGCGCAGCTGCCCGCGTACATGATCCCGTCCCTCTTCGTCGCGCTTCCTGCGTTCCCGCTGACCGCGAGCGGCAAGGTCGACCGCCGCCGGCTGCCGGCTCCCGTCGAGGACGGCTCGGGCCGCGGCTGCCGGCCCGCAGAGACTCCGCTTCAGGAGCGGCTGGTGGCCTGCTGGGAGACAGTTCTCGGGCGGCGACCGGTCGGCATCCTGGACAACTTCTTCGAGCTGGGCGGCCACTCGCTGCTCCTGGTGCGGCTGCTCGCGGAGATCCGGGAACGGGCGGGCGTCCAGGTGTCGATGGCGATGCTCTGGCGGTATCCGACGATCGAGGCTTTGGCGGCCCGGTTGGAGGAGGGGGGGGCGCGGGTGGAGGGCGAGCGGACGCGGTTTGTGGAGCTTCAGGTGGAGGCTCGGCTGCCGGAGGACCTCACCCCCTGGCCCCCTCTCCCATCGCCCCCCCGCCGGCCGGGAGAGGGGGAACCCCCACCCGTACTGCTTACGGGGGCCACTGGTTTCGTCGGAGCTTTCCTCCTGCGCGAGATCCTCGACCGCACCTCCGGGCCGATCCACTGCCTGGTGCGAGCCAAGAGCGCACGGGAAGGTGCCTCCCGGCTCCGCTCTGTCCTGGAGTCCTACGGTCTCTGGCGTTCGGAGGCACGCGATCGGATCGTGGCCGTGCCTGGCGATCTCACCCGTCCCCGGTTGGGGCTGAGCGAGGAGGGCTTCTCGCGGCTGGCGGGGCAGATCGGCGCCATCGTCCACTGCGGCGCCTCGGTCCACTTTACGTCTCCCTTTGCGGTGTCGAGGGCCGCGAATGTGGAGGGGACGATCGAGGTTCTGCGGCTCTCGGCCGCGGCGGGCGGCGTGCCGGTCCATGCGATCTCGACCGTGGGCATCTTCTCGGTCCCGGACTGCGAGCACTCCGAGACCGCATCGATCGACGACCAGCGGCACTCGATCGTCAATGGCTATGCCGCGAGCAAGTGGGTCGCCGAGAAGCTGCTCCAGGAGGCGCGCGGGCGTGGCGTTCCCACCAGCATCTACCGGCTCGGCCGGGTCACCGGACACAGTGTGACCGGCGCCGCGAATTTGCGGGACTTCTTCCATCGGCTGCTCGCGGGTGCGCTCCGGATGGGGACCTTCCCGGAGGAGCTCGAGGAGATCGAGATCGACCTGACGCCGGTCGACTGGGTCGCGCGAGCGGTGGTCGAGATGGTCTCCCGACCGGCGGATGGCGCGACGGAGTGGCACCTGGTCAATCCTCGCCGCATCTCCTACCGGAAAATCCTGGAGACTTTCGAGCGCACTGTCGTCTTCCTGCCGTTCCGGGTTTGGCTGCGCCAGATCGAGGAGCACGGGTGCGACGAAGGGTCTCCCTTCCATCTCATTGCTCCCGTGCTGCGCGATCCGGATTACCTGGGGAAGATCAGGACCGAAGCGCGACGTGCGGTCAGCGTGCGCGCTTCCGTGGAGCGCCTCCTCGCCCGGGGGATCGGCTGCCCGGCGCCGGACGAGCGGCTCCTTGCGACCTATGGCGCGTATCTCCAGAGCCGGATGGGGGAGCTGTGGGCCTGAGCTTCGACCAGATCGTCCTCGCCGGTCCGATCGCCGCCGGCAAGTCGACCTTGAGTCTGGCGGTGGCGGAGCGGCTCGGCCTGCCCTGCTATGTGGCGGACAGCATCAAGACGTGGTTCTACTATGAAAGAGGTTACGACGCCGTCGCCGCCAGGAGGGCGCAGCGGCAAGGGGGCACGGAAGGGCGTGCCTCTGCCAACAAGCCCTACGACCTCTATGCGGTGGAGCGCATGCTGGCGGAGCTCCACGACTGCGTGATCGATCTCGGCGCCGGCCATGCGTGCTATCTCGATCCCGGCCTGCTGGAGCGGGCGCAGGCGCTGTTCGCACCGCTCCGCAATTCCTTTCTCATCCTGCCGTCGCGCGATCCCGAGCGCACGCTGGCGATCCTCGACGAGCGCATCCGCAAACGCGCGGACCCGGAGGATGCCGAGGAGCGCACGGCGGCTCTGCTGCGGCTGAACCGCGCCTATCTCGCCCACCCCTCGTACCGGCAGCTCCTCCGCAAACCGATCTATGTGGAAGAGCGGCGTCCGGAAGAGGTGGCGGAGGAGATCGTCGCCAGGATCTCCCGCCCGTCCGAACCCTCGCGGGACCTCGACCTCCTCATCCTGATCGGCCCCAATGGCGTGGGCAAGTCGACGGTCGGCCGGTGTCTCGCGAGCCGTCTCGGCTACCGCTTCCTCCCGGTCGAGGAGTTCTGGAAGGCGCGCTACGCCACGATCGAGGAGATCTACGCCAAGCTGCCGGAGGCGTACCAGGCGTTCGAGGACCACGTGCGCGCCGAGCTGGCCGCGAGCGATGTGCCGGTCGTGTTCGAGTCGGGCGGCCGCCATCCGCACGATATCGAGCTGATCCGCTCCCTCAGCGAGGCGTACCGTTCCCTCCTGGTGCGGGTCCACGCCGACCTCGACACCTGCCAGCGCCGGGTGCGGGAGCGGGGGACGGGCCGCAACTTCCCCAAAACGCCCGAGTACGTCCTCCAGTGCCACCGCGACTTCTTCGGCTCCTACGTCGAGCGCTACGACTTCGCGCTGGTGGTCGAGAACCGGGACCTGAGCGAGGACGAGATCAGCCGCACCTTCCAGGACTTCGAGCGCGACTGGCGGGCGGCCCCGGAGGAGGCGCGCTGGGGCTGCCGGATCCGCGCATGAGGGAGCGGAGGGGTGTTGGACAAGGAACAGGAGTAGAATAGTCGTGAAGAGACGAATCAGGAGCGGCTTTGCATGACGCTGAAGATCGAGCTGAATCCGGAGTTGGAACAGCGATTGGGTCGAGAGGCCGACCGGCGAGGTGTACCGGTTGAAACCTTGACGATCGAGCTTCTGGACCAACACCTTCCCGTCGAGGACCGGAAGGCCGAGCTGGTCTCGCTTCTCCAGTCCTGGATCGACGGAGACACCGAAGAGCAAAGGGAGACGGGCAAGTACCTGGTCCATGCCCTGGACGAAGATCGCCTCTCCGATCGGAAGCTCTTTCCCGCCGACCTTGAAGGCACGACCTGGTGAGCCGGATCGTCTTGCTCGACGCGGGTCCGCTTGGGCTCGTGACGAATCCAAATCTTTCTCCTCAGAGTGTGGCTTGTGCAGAGTGGCTCCAGAGCCTGGTGAGCCGCCGGATTCGAGTCCTGTTGCCCGAAATTGCCGACTACGAGGTGCGCCGCGAGCTGCTGCGCGCCAACAAGCTGAAGGGCATCGAGCGACTCGATGTTCTGGGAGAGCTTCTCGAATACCTACCGCTCACGACAGCCGCCATGCGGCAAGCCGCGAAGCTCTGGGAGCAGGCCCGCCAGCAGGGCCAGCCGACGGCTGGGGACAAAACCATCGATGGCGACATGATTCTGGCCGGTCAGGCAGCCGTCCTCGGAAAGGTCGATGTAGTCATCGCCACGACGAATATCGGACATCTCCGCCGGTTTGCGCCCGCGGATCTCTGGCAAGACATCGACGGCTGAGTCCCGGACGAGATCGCCGGAGAGGACGAATAGGAACGTGGAGGTCGCCCTCGTCTGTCTCGATCTCGACGGCACGCTGATCGTTCCGGAAAGCGATCCCGGGCCGCTGGCGGAGCTTCGTGCGCTTCTCGCGGACGCCCAGGCCGCCGGCACCCGGTTGGTCTATGCCACTGGCCGTGGACCCTCGGAGGTTCAGCAATTCGTCGCTGATGGGGTGATCCCCCGGCCGGACTTCCTCCTCGCGGAGCTCGGCACCGTTCTTCATGCCTGGAAGGGAGACGGGCTGCGAGAGGTGCCGGACGGATTCGTGTGGCGCGATTGGGATCGACCGCTCGTCGAGCGCCTCGCTGCCGGGCTGCCGCAGCTCCGGCCGCGACCTCCGGAGCGCTCCGGGAGGTACAAGAAGTCGTTCTACGTCGACGAAGACGAGCAGGTCGAGGTGCGGGAGCTCCTGGCGCGGCAGCTCGAGGCCGCAGGCGTTCGTGCGCGGGTCGACTTCGTGCCGCCGAAATATCTCCACGTGGTCCCCGCGGGCTCCGGCAAGGAGGTGGCGCTCCGGATCCTGGCGGAGCGCCTGGGAGTCTCGGCGGGCGACATCCTGGTGGCCGGGGACAACGAGGTCGACCGTGGGCTCCTGGCGGAGTGCCCGCATGCGATTCTCGTCGGCAATGCCCCGGAAGCCTTCAAGGCGGAGGTCCGGGAGCGGTTGCCGCACGTCTATATCGCCGCGGGCCGCGGGGCCGCGGGGGTGCTGGAGGGGATCGCGTTGACAGACCCTCCCGGCGGACGCTAGAGTGAATCGATCGGAGATTGAGAAAGGGCCTGAACCATGTGGAACGTCGCGCTTGGGTTCGTCGCCGGGGTGCTGTTCTCGCCGCAGGTCCGGAAGGTCCTGCGACCTGCCGTCAAGGAGGTCGTCAAGGCGGGGATGGTGGTCGGCACCCAGATCCAGCAGCTCGCCTCCGAGGTTAAGGAAGACCTGGAGGACATCGCCGCCGAGGCTTCGGCGGAGGTCCATGGGGGACGCGGATCGGTCGTCTCCCCACGGGCGGCTGGAGCCGAGGAGAATTAGCTCCTGCGCCGGAGATCGGCGGTGCCCGGCCGCGAGCGCTGGGAGTCCCCCTCCCTTCTGCGGCAACCTGGGCTGATCTCCCGGCTCGAGAGTCTGCTGCGTGCCGAGCCGGGCATCCTCCTCGCCGAGGGGAACCCGCTCACCGGGCGCGTTCTCATCCGCTATGAAGCACCGCTGACGAGCGACGGCCTCGCGCGTCTCGTGCAGGCGGCCTGGAACCGTCTCCTCTCCCTTCTCCAGATCCCCGCCGCCGAGCCGGAAACGGCTGCCGAGGCTCCGGCGCGTGAGACCCTCACTCCCAGGATCACCTCGAACCTGCTCTTGGTCGGCGGCATCGTGGCCCTCGGCAGCCTGGTCCTCGGGCCGGCCGCGCTCTCGGCTCCGGCTCTCCTGACCGCCGCGGGCATTGCCACGGCGGTCACGGCCGCGCAGTGGTGGCGCGCCTGGCGCCGCGCCCGGCCGGGGTCGTCCAGCGCCGACGCCGCGAGCTCGGTCCGGAAGCTCTCGGTGTACGCCGCCAAGTACCGCGGCCGGCTGCGGGTCGCGGCCTTCTGCTGCGTGATGCACAAGATCCTCGACCTGGCGTCGCCGCTCCTGGTCGGGCTGGGCCTGGCGATCGTGGCGATGAAGGGGAGCCCGCTCCTGGCGGCCATCGGAATCGCAGACCCGCGCAGCCAGATCTGGTTCCTCGGCGGTCTCACCGCCGTCGTGTGGGCGCTGGAGTCGTGGTTCGAGCGCACCTATGTCAAGCTGTGGCGGAACCTCGCGCAGGACATCCAGCACGACCTGCGCATGGACACCTACGCCTACGTGCAGCGGCTGTCGGCCACGCATCTGGAGAGCGAGAGCACGGGCCGGGTCGCCGCCGTGCTCACCGACAACATCAACCAGATCGAGAGCTTCCTGAACGAGGGCGCGAGCGAGCTCCTGCAGATGGCGACGAACTTCGTCGTGGTCAGCATCATCTATGTGCTGGCCGCTCCCACCCTCGCCTGGGCGGCGCTCCTGCCCATGCCGCTCGTGCTCTGGGGGACGTTCGCCTTCCACGAGCGGATCGGCCCGCTGTATGCCCGGGCCCGCGAGAGGTCCGGCGTGCTGAGCGGTCAACTGGTGACCAACATCTCGGGCGTGGCCACCATCCGCAGCTACACCGCCGAGGGGACGGAGATCGTGCGGCTCGAGCGGCTCAGCCGCGACTACCTGGAGGCGAACCGCGAGGCCGTCGCGGTGTTCACCAATTTCCGGCCGCTCATCCGGCTGGCGATCCTGATCGGCTTCTCCTCGACCATCGTGCTGGGCGGGCTCCAAGTGCTCGAGGGAACGATCAATCCGGGCACCTACGCGCTGACCCTCTTCCTGTCGCAGCGCTTCCTCTGGCCGTTCGTCCACCTGGGCAACGCGATCGACAGCTTCCAGAAGGCTGCAGCCGCGGTGGACCGGGTGTTCGCGCTCCTCCAGGCGCCGGTGGAGCCGGAAGGCGGTCCGGTGGCTGTGCCGCGCTCCGCCGTGCGCGGCGACATCGTCTTCTCCGGCGTGACCTTCGCCTACCGGGAGGATGCGCCGGTCCTGGAGGGCTTCTCGCTCCAGCTGCGGCCGGGGGAAACGACAGGGCTCGTGGGCGCGACCGGCGTGGGCAAGACGTCGATCGTCAAGCTCCTGCTCCGTTTCTACGACTGGAGCCGGGGGCAGATCCTCCTCGACGGCCGGGACCTCCGCGAGCTGCGGACCCGGGACGTGCGCGACGCCATCGGCCTGGTGCGGCAGGACGAGTTCCTGTTCAGCGGCACGGTCCGGGAGAACATCAGTTATGGCCGCGACGGAGCCCCCCTGGACGAGGTGATCCAGGCTGCCCGGATCGCGCAGGCGCACGACTTCGTCGAATCGCTGCCGTGGGGTTATGAGACGGTGATCGGCGAGCGGGGGATCAAGCTCTCCGGCGGCGAGCGGCAGCGCATCTGCATCGCCCGCGCGATCCTCAAGGACGCGCCGATCCTGATCTTCGACGAGGCGACCTCGTCGGTGGACAACGAGACCGAGGCCGCCATCCATCAGGCTCTGGAAGAGGTCTACGCCGGGCGTACTGTGATCGTCATCACCCACCGCCTGTCGGCCGTCCGCAACGCCGACACCATCCACGTGCTCGGCGAAAAGGGCACGATCGTCGAGACGGGGACCCACGACGAGCTGGTGAGCGCCGGAGGCTTCTACTCGGCGCTCTGGCGCGTCCAGGCCGGAGGCGATCTCGGCTGAAATGCCCGAGATCCATCCCATCGTCCTCTTCGACGGCGTCTGCAATCTCTGCAGCGGGTCGGTCCAGTTCATCCTCAAGCGAGATTCGCAGGGGCTGTTCCGCTTCGCCTCGCTGCAATCCGAGGCTGGAAGGAGCCTGATGACCGACCACGGGCTCGACCCGGACGCCCTGAGCAGCGTGATTTTGATCGAAGACGGGCGGGCCTACGAAGAGAGCTCCGCAGCACTCCGCATCGCGCGGCACCTGCCGGGAGCGTGGAAGCTGCTGCGGGTCTTTGTTGTGATTCCCCGGCCGCTGCGCGACGCGGTCTACCGGTGGATCGCCCGGAACCGGTACCGGTGGTTTGGGAAGATGGAGAGCTGCTGGTTGCCAACGCCGGAGCTGCGGGGGCGGTTTTTATAACGCCCGGCTCACCTGCCGCGCCACCCTCTGTCCGGAGGCGAGAGCCCCCTCCACCGTCCCGTTCTCTCCCTCCCCGGCCGTGGCCTCGCCGGCGAAGAACAGGGTCTTCTTGATGGGCCGGGCGAGGGCTTGCGCAGCGTGCGCGCCTCCCACCCGGGGATAGCTGTAGCCTCCTCGCGACCAGGGATCGGTCTGCCAGTCGTGCATCCAGAAGTCGAGGACGCGCGACTCGACGCGACGGCGGGGGAGGCCGAGGTGGGTGGCGAGGGTGCGGAGGGCGCGGCCGGCGATCTCGTCAACCGGTACGCCGGTGAGCCCCGCGGCCGGCGGGCCACCGGACCAGCAGACGGCGAGCGGCGCGAGAAGCGGGTAGGCCGTCCACCAGGTGCGGAAGGTCTCGTCTCCAGTGAAGAGGAACCCCAGACGGTCGACCTTCCATGGAGCTTCGCGGAACCAGAAGACGAGGCGAAGGACGCTGCCCATGGCGAGCCGGCCGAGAGTCTTCGACAGGCGCGGCACCTCGGGCCGGAAGCGGATCGCGCCGGGTGCGTCCGGCGGTGCCTGGAGAATCCCGAGCGGGACGGTCACCACCGCCGCCCGGGCGCGGACGCGCTCGCCGGTCCCCAGGGTCAGCTCGACCTGTCCCGGTTCCCAGTCGATCCCGGTGACGGGACAGCCGAGCCGGATGGCGTCCCCCAGGTCTCGCGCCAGCCAGGCGGGGACCTGATCGTAGCCCCCCAGCACACGGCCGGCGTCGCGCGCCTCGCCGCTGTCGCTTCCCGCCAGGGAGCACGCGCTGATCTGCTCGACGTCCGCGGCGTGGAACCCCTGGACGAACCGGCGGACGCTTTCGCGGGCCTGGGCCAGGGACTTGCCGCCGGGTCGGCGGGCGAGGAAGTCGGCGAACGAGAGGTCCGGGCCGGACGTGTCGATCTTCTGGAGCAGCCGGTCGATGTCCTTCCACGGGCTTTCGCTCCGCCGGAGGCGGCCGCTCTCGGCCTCCCAGGAGTCTCCTTCTACCGCGATGGCGAGGCGTCCGGCCTCGCGGAGGATGCGCCGGGTCTCGGGGGCCTCGCCGTGGATGAGCTCGGGTCCGAGCTCGATCGGCAGGGGCACCCGGGCGTCCCGGTGCGTCAGGATGCGTCCGCCGATGCGGTCGCGGGCTTCGAAGACCGCCAGGGAGAAGCCCTTGCGGTGGAGCTCGTCCGCGACGGCCAGGCCGGCAGCGCCGGCTCCGATCACGGCGACGTCGAGCGCTTCCATGCGGCCTATTTTGTAGCAAACGGTGACCATCCCGCTCGACGGGAGTACAGTAGGGCTGTCTGACTGGGAGAGGAGACGATGACAACGACGCGCCAGGGTCGCAGGCTTCTTCAAATCGGCGTCGCGCTCCTCATCTTTTGCTCGGTTGAAGGCTTCGTCATCCCATTCTTCCCGTTCCCGAGGCTCGGGTTGTCCGTCCATACGCTCAGCGCGTTGCAGAGCGTGATGTTACTGGCGTTCGGCCTCCTGTGGCCGAAGTTGAATCTCGGGACAGCGATGTCGCGAGTCGCGTGGTGGTCGTTCGTCTACTCGGCATTTGCCACGCTGGTCCCCTACGTTCTGGCGGCGATCTGGGGAGTGGGTAACTCAACGATCCCGTTGGCGGCCGGAGGGGCTCACGGCAGTCCCGCTCAGGAGATCGTCATCAAAGTGGTGCTGTATTCGGCAGCACCCACGGTTTTGGTCGCGCTGGTGCTCATCCTCTGGGGTCTTCGAGCGCCGAGTCGAGCTGAAGACGAAGCCTGGTGACCTTCCTTGCTTGACAGGAGCGCAGTAGAGGTGGACCCGACTGCTTCCCGTGCACGAATGCGGGCCGACGACCAACTACCGCTCCAGTCCGGCGTACTGACGTCGCCGGCAGACGAGCTGCTCAGCCGCGCGATTGCGACCACGCTGGCTGCCCCGGTGTCAGATCGGGCCGCGCTCTTCGAACGGCTGGTCCACGAAATCGAGTCCTTCATAGCAGCGCACCCGCAAGAGCGGCCGTGGACATGCACGGTGTTCACGGGCACGGACGGATCGCGAATCTTCCGCGGCGGTATCGGGCATTCTCTCGTCGTCGATCCGGAAGGCCGCCTCTGGCGAGCTCGTAGCTACGAGGACTTCGCCACGACCTACTCGTTCGAAGACGACGAATGCAGGATCACCGCGCTGACACCGCTCTACCCCCGGATGCGCGAGTACACCCGGACAGGCGGAGTGGAATCGTAGGTACGCTGTACCGGCGAGCGGTACGCCGGGGAACGGGACCGGCACGATGGGGAAATCGAGCCGTACGTGGGGGATCACGACCGGCACGCTGGGGCTCTCGCTCTGCCGGAGGCGGCCGCTCTCGGCCTCCCAGGAGTCTCTTGCGACCGCGATGGTGCCTTTCCCGTTCAACGGGAGCGCAGTCGGGTTCAACCCGACTCCTTTCCCGCTCAACAGGAGCACGGTCGGGTTCAACCCGACTTCTTTCTCGTTCAACGGGAGCGCGGTCGGGTTCGACCCGACTCCTTTCTCGTTCAACGGGAGCACGGTCGGGTTCAACCCGACTTCTTTCTCGTTCAACGGGAGCGCAGTAGGGTTCGACCCGACTCCTTTCCTGTTCAACGGGAGCGCAGTCGGGTTGGACCCGACCCCTTTCCCGTTCAACGGGAGCGCGGTCGGGTTGGACCCGACTCCTTTCCCGTTCAACAAGAGAGGAGTCGGGTCGGACCCGACGGCTTTCCTGTTCAAGAAGAGAGGAGTCGGGTTGGACCCGACTGGAGTCAGCTTCGACCAGACTGGCTTCTCGTTCAACAAGCGAGGAGTCGGGTCGGACCCGACGGCTTTCCTGTCCAAGAAGAGAGGAGTCGGGTTGGATCCGACTGAAGTCGGCTTCGACCAGACTGGCTTCATGGGGGGCGGGAGGCGCCAGCCCTCACCGGGCGGCCGGGGCGATGGCGCCGAACCTCAACCCCTCATCCCACCGCGCCCGAAACAGAAACTCCAGCACCCGCCGGGCCAGCTCGGCAGTGGCCTGTTCGCGCTCGGCCGCCTCGTGGAACAGCTTCAGGGCGGCCAGGGCTTCGCGGTGGATGCCCTTCTCCTCGAAGACAGCCACAAGCTCCGCCGACATCTGCTTCACCTGGGCCACCGCGCCCTCGGCCAGCAGCAGGGGCGCCATCTCCAGGTCCATCAGCGCCACGTCGTACCACATGTCCCGGTCGGCAAACGCCTGCCGCGCTTCGGTCAGCAGCAGCACGGCCGCCGCGCTCCGGCCTTGCCCGGCGGCACAACGGCCCTCGAGCCCGGTGAGCCGAAGGAGCTCGTGCTGGTCCCCCAGCTCCTCGACGACCGGTCTGACCTGACGGATCAGCTCGGTAGCCTCCTGAAAGCGGCCAGTGAGACTGTAGTTTGCGATGAGGTTGCCCTGCTGCTTGTACCAGAGTCGGGGATCGGCGTTTCGGTCGATATGGTGTTCCGCTTCGAGCAGTGCCTCAACGGCGCCCTTGTAGTCGCCCATCACCTCCAGGGTGAAACCTTTGTTGACCAGGATGCGCCCCTTATTGCGCCCCACGGCCAAGGCCTCTTTGAGCCGGGCCAGGGCGTCTTCGAAGCGGCGCTCGGCGCGGCATAGCGAAGCGTCGAGGTCGAGCAGCCTCCCCGGATCGAGCAGTCCGGCGGGATCGGAACCCGTGGCCCAGAGCTGTCTCGCCAGCTCCATGCCGACCCGGGCCGCTTCGAGGTCGCCTGCAACGCGCAGGACATTGGGGCCATAGCCGGCCGCGAGACCTCGGACGCAATTCCGCCAGCTTTCCGGCCCGGGGACCAGATCCGCAATCCACTGAGCGAGACGCGCGAGAGAAGCCGCGTGCTCGAGGTCCCGAGAGGCCTGGCTCACCGACTCCTCGCCGGCCCGGATCGCGAGCGCCCAATTCTGGAACTTCGTTCCCGCCTGGACCACGGCGCGCTGCTGGTTTTCGGGGAGGTCTTTCAGAAGCGACCAGAGCGTCTCGATGTGCCGCGGATCCTCGGGTCCGGGAAAGGCTCTTTCCAGGGGCAGGCGGAGCAGGCGCTGGTAGACCCGCGAGACCAGGAAGGCGAGATCGTCCACGAGGACCTCCACCGTCTGCCCGGAGCGTTGCCGGGGCCGGCGCAGGGACTCGGCAAAGCGCAGAACCTCTTCCGCCTCCTGGACCTCGAGGCCATAGCCCCGGCGGGCCACGCGTTCCAGGGTCTCGGCGCCGGGCTGGCTTCTGCCCTGTTCATAGCGGTCGAAGTTGCGGAGATCGACCTTTGTGATCTCGCTGAAGCGCTCCTGGCTTTGGCCGGAAAGCGCCCGGACGAGACGCACGACCTTGTTCTTCCAGGTCATCCCGCCCTCTACCGGCAGCAGAGTGGGATTTTTCGCAGGCTCCTGCCGCAGGATATCCGGCAGGCGCGGCCCGCGCGGACCGTGATGGCTCGATGCCGGCGCCGCGCAGGAGACTTTCCGATGCGCCCAACGTTCGCCGCAGTCGTCCTCGCCGGGTCGCTCCTCGCCTCGTCGGCCGGCCAGCCGGCTCTCTGGGATCGGCTCTGGAGCCTCGTCTCGTCGCTCTGGAGCGCCGAAGCCGATGTCGGCCTCGGGTTCGATCCCGACGGCCTCACCTCCGATGAAGGCTGCCGGTTCGATCCCAGTGGCTGCCCCAGAACCGATGAAGGCATCGGGTTCGATCCCGACGGCCTCACCTCCGATGAAGGCCTCGGGTTCGACCCGAACGGTTAGTCCACGGCCTTCTGTGAGCGTAAACCGGAGGCCCTGGTCGTAGCGGGCTCGGAAGAGGTAATCCAGGACGCGGCGCGCGAGAGCGGCCGTGGCCTCATCCCGCTGCACGGCTTCGTGAAAGAGCCGCAAGGCGGCCAGGGCCTCCCGGTGAACGCCCTTCGCAGCAAAGATCTTGACCAGCTCCCGGGCCAGCGCCTTGACCTCGCCGGCCCGGCCTTCCTCGATCAGCAGACTCGCGACATCCATTTGGACCAAGGCCACGTCGTACCACATCCCTCGTGCCCCGAATTCTCGCGCTGCTTGTTCGAGAAGCTGGCGTGCTTCTTCACGATGCCCCAGCCCGGCGGCGACCCTTCCGTGGAGCCAACCTAACCGGATGACCTCCAGCTCATCGCCGAGCTCTCTGGCGAGAGGCTCCGCCTGGTCGGCCAACACAGCGGCCTTCCTGTAATCCCCGACATGACAGCAGTTGACCGCCAGGGAAGCCCGGTGCTTGTACCAGAGGCGCGGCTCGGCGCTCCGGTCGATGAGGGGCTCGGCTTGGAGGAGGATCTCGATCGCGCGGCCGTACTCGCCCATCACCTCCCTGACGAACGCCTTGTTGATCAGGATGCGCGCCGGGCAGCGGCTCACGGGGTACGCCTCGTCGAGAAGGGCCAGGGCCTTCTCGAACTGGCGCTCGGCCCGGCAGAGCGAGGCGTCCAGATCGAGGAGCCTTCCCGGGTCGAGCACGCGGTCCGGGTCGGAGCCGGCGTTCCAGCCCTGCTTCGCCGCTTCGAGGCCGGCCCGGGCGGCTTTGAGCTCACCGGCCACTCTCGCCACGTTCGGCCCGAACGCCGCCGCGTACCCGCGGAGAGCGGTCTGCCAGCCTTCCGGGCCCTTGACCCGGTCGGCGATCTCCTGGGCGACCCGCGCCAGGGAAGCCGCGCGCTCGACGTCGCGGGAAGCCTGCTCGGTCGAGGCCTCGCAGGCGCGTTCCATCAGGGCCCAACTGTGGTGGTCCTCGTTGAGCCGGACCACCGCGAGCTGCTCGGCCTCGGTCATGGTCTCCAGGATCTCCCATTGCCGCCAGGCATGAAAACGAGCTGGCGCGAGATCGGCGGGGCGGGGATAGACGTCCAGGGGAGGCACCCAGCGGGTCTCCACGGCCAGCTCGGACAGGAGAGGCCGCAGAAACCGTGCGCCCTCGCGGATGCCCCGCTCGACCTCCTCGAGCTCCTTCTCGGTCAAGGCCTGGTTCGCCTCCGCGCTTTGCAGGCCATCGAGGCAGGCGGTGACGAGCTCGACCTCCGCGGGCGTGCACCGCGTGCCGGCCAGCAGTTTCTCGAAATCCTCGTCCTTGATGTCGGGCCGGCCAAGGAGGTAGGACACCTTCTTCTCATCCTTGTACCCGGCGCGCACACCGAGCTGCTTCTGATTCACGCCATGCCAGATGGACAGAAACCAGATCTTCAACGCGCGAAAGCCTCGGGCCATGCAGACCTCCCCCAGGAAAAAAACTTCTCTTCTATAAGAGTTGCCGCAGAGGACCCTAGAAGGGACAAGAAATCTCTGTTCCGGGATTTCGTGCGATGGGACCGGTGGAGCCGGACCACCTTTCCCTTCTACGATTCGCCGTCATGGAAATCGCGCTCCCGGCGGCGGGCGTCACCCGCCAAATCCTCGAGCAGGCGGAGGCTCTCGAACGGGTCACAGCGATCCTCCAGGAATCCCAGGATGCACTGCCTCCCCCCGATCCAGAAGAAGTCGCGCTCCTGCGGGAGGGAGGATCTCTCAGCGTTGCTGCCTTTCTGGGCGGTCTCCTGCAACGAGTTATTGTGAGTGTCGAGAACGCGGCATCAGACCTGCGGACGGGAGTCGACGCGGAGACTCTGGCCGTTTTGGATCAGATGCGTCCCAGTGCAGCAGAAATCAATTCCATCGAATCGGCCTTGATGGACCGGTTGCAGAGAAATGTGCAAGGGCAAGGTGCCGCGAGCGGGGGTTCGCATGTTTGAAACCCTGGGCCTCACGCTCCGCGTCTTCCGCGAGCTCGCCGGCTGTTCCCAGGCGGAGATCGCGAGGAAGGCGCTGATCGGAAAAAGCCGGCTCTCGAAATATGAGAATGGGAAGGAGCTTCCCAAGCTGGAGTCGCTGGGGAAGATCATCACAGCGCTCGAAACGACGCCCTTGCTGGTCTTCTATCTCAGCTCCGTGCTCGACCGGGCCACCGAGCTTTCCGGAGGGCTGCGCGCCGACCTGGTTGAACAAGGTGCCGAGACGTTTCTCTACAGCGATCTGGAGTCTCGCCGCTATCGCGAGCTGTTCGATCGCTTTCTGGCTCTGTTTGAGGCGGCGGCGGAGGCACGTGTGCTCGCGGCCTTGCCGAAGCCGGACCGCTCGCGATGACCGCTGAAGCGTTGCGCGCAGAGCTGCTCGCCGCCGCGACGCCCGAGGAGCGGCACCGCCTTCTCGATCAGGTGCGTTTCCACTCCCTCGATCTGGCGGAGCTCCTGCTCCAAAGGAGCGCAGAGGCGCAGCTCGCGGAACCCGCCGAGGCCTTGCGCTTCGCCCGGCTCGCCGGCCACGTGGCGTCTCGCCTCACGCCGGCCGAGGTGGCAGACCGGCTCCATGCCCGGGCCGGCTGCCTCGAAGGCAATGCCCGCCGCTTGAGCGGCGACCACGAGCTGGCCGCCGAGGCGTTCGTCTGTACCGTCCCGGCGCTTGTCGAGCCGGCGGAGCGTGCGGCGTTCTTGCGCGGTCTCGGCCTGGTCCGCTGGGAGCAGGGGCGGCCGGATGAAGCCCTGGCGCTCGTGCATGGCGCCGTGTGGACGTATGACGAGAACCGGACCGCTTCCGAGCGGGCCGCGACCAGCCTGCTGGAGGGGGTTCTCCTCATGGAGCTCGGCTTTGTCCGCGGCGCCGCCAGATTTCTCGGGAGCTTTCTCTCGCCCCACCGTCATCCGGCGCTCTGTGGCCGAGCCGCCCTGCATCTGGCCTGCGCCATCGAACCGGAATGCCCAAATCGAGATGATTCCATCCGCTACTTTCTGGACAAGGGCGTATCGGTGTATCCACTCCTCGCCAACGACACGGAGGAGCTGACCAGCCTGTACCGGTTGGAGGCGCGGGTCCAGGCGAAGCTCGGCCGGCGCGAAGAGGCACGGGCGACGTTGGGCGGTCTGCGCCAACACTATCTGGAGTCGCGGGACCTCCCCGAGCTGGCTTTGGCGACCATGGATCTGCTGGCGCTCCAGGCGGCGGCGGGAGAGATTCCCGGTGTCATGGCTTTCCGGCGCGACCTCGAAGGTTTCGAGCCCGAGGAAGGAGGTCTTCTCGCCCTGATGGCCCTCGACCGGATGTTTGCTACGACGGCGGAGGACCCCTGGGAACGTGCTTTCGCCTCCGGGGCCTGGCTGCTCCGCATGCTGCGGTTCTCTCACATCCCGACCCGGCCGGTTCCATTCGCCTGAGGAGGAACGATCATGACGGGCTGCGTGGAACGCCAGATCCTGAACCGCTTCGTGGCGGGCACCGCCAGCGGGCGCGAACGCCGGCAGGTGGTGCGGCATCTCGTGGCTGGGTGCGGCCCGTGCGCGGCCGCGTTCCGATCGGCTTTCCGGCCGGCCATTGAAGCGGGAGCCTACGACGGTGCATTGGCCCGGATGGCAACCTGGACGCGTGACCACGAGCTGGCCCGCAAGGAGAAATGGATCGATGTCTGAGCGTGATGAAAAGGAGCTGCGATCGAGCAGAATTCCCCATTCCGCTCCGGGAGAATGGAGGGAAGATCAGGCGCTTCGCGAATGTGTGCTGCGCGACTATCCCGAGAGCCATGCCAGGATGCTGCGGGAGATCTTTCCGGCCCTCGCCACGATCTACGGGGAGGAATACACGGGCGCTGCTCCCAAGTACTGCGGATCCTATACCAAGGGCGAGCTCCGGGCGGTGGTGCAGGACCTGAGGTTCACCGCCAGATACCTGGCCATGGTGGCTGACTCGGGAATCCATGAAGCTTCAGAGACGGATCAGCGATTGGGTTGGTTCGCGGACCGGCTGGCCGTGCACGTCGAAAGCCTGGCGAATCTGGTGGAGAAGAAAATCGTCCCGGCGCGCAAGAAGGGGGCCTGTGAAGGCGTGTAAGCCGCGAGGGCTCGACAAGGGCGAGCACGAGCTCCACTTGGCGATCGTCGAGCTGGAGCTCGGCGCCTTCCGGGATTTCGTGACCACGCTGGCAAGAAAATATCCCACCAGGGAGGCGCAGGCGACCGGGGTTGTCGAGAGTGCGCTGCGGCATCTCTTTGCGGCCCTTCGGTTGATCGAGCGCCGGCGCTTGAAGCTGAGGAAGAGATCTCGCGACCAGGTTTCACCGAAGCGGCTACGCGGAGTCAGATCCTCTCCTTCATCCTCTTGAACCCCAGCCGCTCGAACAGGGGCTCGACCGCGGCCTTGTCGGCTCCCCGGTAGGTCAGCTCGTCCAGGCCGACGCCGGGGGGGATGGGGGCGTCGGTCGCCACCGTGGCGAGGCGCTTCGAGAGGAAGGCGAGGTCGCGGTGCTCGCGGAGCTTGCCGGCGGTGCTCTTGGCCGCTCGCAGCTTCGAGAGGGGGATCTCGTCGAGGCGGGCGTAGAGGTCTTCCAGGTGGCCGTAGGCGGCGAGGATCTCGGCGGCGGTCTTCCTCCCGATCCCCGGCACGCCCGGGATGTTGTCGACCGGATCTCCCGCGAGCGCCAGGAGGTCGGTGATCTGGTCGGGACGGACACCGAACTTCTCCTGGATCATGGCCGGCGTGTAACGGGTCTCCTGGGCGAAGTCGAGCAGGCTGACCCGGTCGGTCACGAGCTGCGCCAGATCCTTGTCGGAGGTGACCACGACGCCCCCGTGCCCGTGGGGCGTGAGCCGCGCGAGGAGGGTGGCGATCAGGTCATCCGCCTCGTAGCGCTCGTCGATGAAGGTGGCGGCGCCGAGGGCGGCGGCGACCTCCAGGCAGGGATCGATCTGGGCCACCAGCTCGGGCGGCGGGGCGTCGCGCTGCGCCTTGTAGTCCGGGTACTCGTCGTTGCGGAAGCTGCCGTTCAGGTTGCGGTCGAAGCACATCGCGAGATGGGTGGGCCGCTCGGCGGCGACCAGCTTCAAGAGGAAGCTGGCGAAGCCGTAGGTGGCGGCGGCGGGCGCGCCTGCCGGCGTCTTGATCGAGCCGGGCAGCGAGAAGTGCGCCCGGAAGATGTACGGGCTGGCATCGACGAGATGGATGACTTGAAAATGGGCCGGCGCAGGCATCAGGGGCTCCCCGGAAGGCGGAGCGAGCCTACCACGCCGGCCTGGGTCCGCCGAGCTAGGCCGTCGCCCTGAGCGACTCTCCGAGAAGCCGGAGGCGCTCCTCGACCTCGGCCCGATCCTCCGCGTCCGGCTCGAGGTCCAGATAAGCGGCCAGGTCATGGGCCGCCTCGTCCAGGCAGCCGAGATCGAGGAACACCAGGGCCCGGTTCTGGCGGAGATCCGCGACCTGCGGCGCCAGCTCGATCGCCCGGTTGAGGTCGCCCAGCGAGGCCGCGAGATCGCCTGTCTCGTACTGAAGGACGGCCCGGCTGGCGACCGCGTCCCACTGGTTGGGATTCAGGGCGAGCGCGGCGTCATAGTCGGCGATGGCCTCGTGCGGGCGGCCGAGCGCCTCATGGGCCTGCGCCCGGCCGAGCCGCGCGAGCAGCTGGTCCGGCTCCAGGTCCAGCGCCCGCGAGTAGGCATCGACGGCCTCCTGCATGCGCCCCAACCTCCGGTAGCACTGCCCGAGGTTCGTCCACACCTCGAAATACGGCGGGCTCAGCTCGATCGCGGTGAGATAGTCGTCCCGCGCCTCTTCCTCGCGGCCCAGGCGCAAAAAGATGTTGCCCCGTTCGTTGAAATACTCGGAATAGTGGGGATCCATCTCCATGGCGGCCGAGTAGTGGCGGATCGCCTCCTCGTGCTCGCCCAAGGCGGAGCAGACCTGGGCGACATTGTAGAGCAGGACGGAACGGTGGAGGCGGTGGCGGTCCGGGCTGAGATGGGCGTTCAGCCGGTCGAAGCCCTCGCGGCAGAGGTCGATCGCTTCCTGAAAGCGCCCCTGGAAGTGGCGGATCATCGCCAGGCCGTTGCGATTGAAAACCATTTGGAACTGGCGCGCGCTCTCGTCCATGCCGGCCTGCTCCAGGTCGCGCATCCCCAGCTCGAGGAGCTCCTCCCCCCGGGCGAAATCGCGCTGCGGGGAGAAGCGGGCGTAGAGCATCGCCAGGAGATAGTGGAGCTGGCCGCGCCATTCCAGGTTTTCGATCCGGCCGATCGCATCCTCCGTGGCCAGCCGCTCTGCCTGCTCGGGGTTGAGGAGGCCGAGATAGGACATGAAGAGCTTGAGGAAGATCGACCAGCGCAGCTCGGGGCGCTCCGCGATGTGCTCCTTGTAGAGAGCCCGCGCGGCTTCGCCGTAGACGATCGCGTCCTCATAGAGGCCCAGCGTGTTGAAGATCTCCAGGCCCCGGTAGTTGTAGAGGAACAGCCGCTTCGGATCGCCGGCCGCGCGCCAGGCGCGGAGCAGGTCCGGCAGGTGGATCTGGATCTCCAGCAGGTCCTCGCCGGCCCGGGATTCGAGCTCCTGCGCGAGGCGGAGGGCCTCCGACGGGCTGGGCCGGGTCTCGTCCTCCTCTCCAGGGAGCTCGAGGGGGATCACCGGAGCGAGGATTTCGCTCGGGAAGCGGTCGCGGACCTCGTCGGAGCTCGCCGGCGCGCAGGCGACGAGCAGGGTCAGGCCGAGCCGCTCGCCGCGCCGCCGCATCAGCTCGCGGAAGAAGCGCCGGCCGATGTGGCTGATCTGGTCGAAGCTGTCGCAGGCGATCACCCAGGCAGGGCCCGCATCTCCCTTCCAGGCATCGAGCAGTTCGATGAGGCCATGGACGATCCGGAACGCCCGGTCGGCGGGAAAGTTGCGCACCCTTTCCTCCGGCGCAGCCAGATCCGTCAGCGTGGAGTAGCGGACCCGCAGCGAGCGCCTCAGCTCAGGGAGGACGTGGATCAGCTCGTAGTCGTGCTTTTCCACCAGATCCGGCCGCTGTTCCCGCATTTCTTCGAGAATCCCTGCGAACAGGTCGTGGATCCCCGCCCAGGGGCCACCCGCGTCGAAACCGGTGTCGAGCAGCCAGGTCCGGCTGCCGCGCCTCTCGGCTTCCGCCAGGTAATCGCAGAGGATCTCCCGGCGGAGCCGTGTCGCGGGCGCCTGCACAATCACTACGCGGCCATTCTCACTCATGCGAACCTCCTTCGCTTCCAGGCGAGGACGAGACTGCCGATCCATAACCCCATTCCGAGCAGGAAGGGAACGACCGAGATCAGGGCCATGATCAAGGTGTCCACGAAGTCGTACTCGTGGCCGGACCAGCCGGTGCGCAAAACCCTGGAAAGCTCCGTGAAATAATGGATCAGGAACGGGATGGAGACGGAAAAGAGCAGACCGTAGGCGAGCAGGCGGCCGAGGAGCCACACGATCGAATAGGCCCGGACGACGCGCATCTCGGCCGGCGGGATGCTCGACTGGTCGACCGGCTCGGCGCGGCCGAGACTGCGGGCGAGCCAATTGCGCAGATGTCCTGCGGTGTCGTTGAGCAGGTTCCGGCAGTTGAAAAGATTGGCGATGACGTAGTAGAAATCGGTGCGGACGAAAAAGAAGCACTGCCAGACGATCCGCATCAGGAGGACGAAACAGAGGGCCGCGGCGAGCTGCCGCGCCGTCGCCGGCAGGGTGAGCCAGCTCCGGTGGCCGGCGGCGAGCGCGAGCAGGAGCAGCGCCGAGGTCACCGCGTCGACCAGCGGGCCTGCGAGAAGCGGGAGGTAGCGCTCGCGTTTGGGAATGCTCCAGAGCGCGGTCAGGTCGCTCTCGGCGACGAGGAACCAGAGCCGGTGGCTGATGCCCAGGCGGGTGTTCACCCCCCGGGCTCGCGCTGCGATCAGGTGTCCCATCTCGTGGTTGAAGATGGTCACATAGCTGATCAGAAAGAGGACGAGGGTCTTGAGCGTGCGGTCCTCCGCGAAGTACAACGCGCGCTGCGACGGCAGGAGCGAGGGATCGAGAGCGACGAGGGCCAGGGCCGCCAGCACGAGCCCGCCATAGAGGACGAACGCGGTACCGCCAAAGAGGGCCTGCGCCAATTTCTGGGGGACGTTGGTGAAATGATAACGGATAGGAATGGAGGCCGCGCCGGGATGGCCGTTGCCGTTCGGTCCCTGGACGAGACCCTTGGACTCCAGGGCGCTCAGAAAGTCGGCCATGTCGAGCAGCTCGCCATGCCGCTGCTGGAACAGGTCGCGGACCTCGCCGACGGTGCGGCCTGCGGCCAACTGATCGAGCACCTCGACGGCCTCGACCGGCAGCGCCAGAAAGACGCCTGTCTCGGGGCGACCGATGATCATCTCTCCGTTCTCGAGCTGCCGCGTGAACGGATGCACCGAAATTCTGCTATCGTTGGTGTACATCTCCTCGCTCGTGTCTCCGCGGACGGGGGGAGGGCCGGGGCCCGACCAGGGCCCCGGCCGGGGCCTTGTTACGAGTTGATGACGATGACGATTGGGCAGCCGCAAGTGTAGAGAGCGACTGTCGTCTTCAGGGTCTCGACCTCACGAATCGCGAACTTTTTCATGGTTTCACCTCCTTTCGTTTTGGCGTTCTTTCAGCTGCGCAATGCGGTGACCGGCTCGATCCGGGCGGCCCTCAGGGCAGGCGGGAGCGTCGCCAACGCTCCCATGCCGAGCAGGACGGCCAGCACCCCGGCAAAGGTCACCGGATCGCCGACCTCCGATCCATAGAGAAGGCCGGCGATCGCACGGTTGAGGGCGATGGCTCCGGCGAGCCCCAGCACGAGGCCGACGCCGAACACCACGATCGCTTTGCGGAACACCATCCCTGCCACGTCGGTGCGCCGGGCTCCCAGCGCGATGCGCACACCGATCTCGTAGCGCCGCCGCGCCACCGCGTACGCGGTCACGCCATAGATCCCGACGCCGGCCAGGGCGAGCGCCAGCAGCCCGAGCAGCGACAGCAGCACGGCGCTCGTGCGCGGCAGCCACAGCGACTGATCGAGAATTTCGGAGAGGGCGCGGACCTCGGTCAGCGGCAGCGCGCGGTTGAGCCGCGCCGCCTCGCGCCGGACGGCGGGGGCGAGGGCGGCCGGATCGCCCTGGGTGCGCAGGTGGAGCGTGACGCGCAAGCTGGGGCGCTGGGCGAGCGGCAGATAGATGAACGGCTGCGCGTTCTCGCCCAGTTGGATGTACTTGCTGTCCTTGGCCACGCCGACGATCTGGACGGGCTCGGCATCGTCGTCGAGCCGCAGCTGCAAACCCACGGGATCGCGGTCGGGCCAGAGCTTCCGCCGCAGGCTCTCGTTGATGATCGCCACCGCCGGCGCCCCCTGCAGGTCGTGCCCGTCGAAGCCGCGGCCGGCGATGAGCGGGATGCCGACCGTCTCGAAGTACCCGGGGCCGATCCGGCTCGAGCCGGCCATCAGGGCGTCCTGCGGCGCGAGCTCGCTCCCGACCGGCAGGACGGTGCGCCACACCCGGAAGCCGCCGAGCAGGCGGTTTTCGCCGAGCGCCGCGCGCTCGACTCCCGGCAGGGCCGCGGTCCGCGCCGCGAGGAGCTCCTGGAAGTCCCGTCCGCGGACCTCGTCATAACCGAGCGATTGCAGGTCGAAGGAGACCATGAGGAGGTTGCCGGTGGAGAAGGCGGGATCGATCCGCCGGGCATTCCACAAGCTCTTGAGGAAGAGTCCGGCGCCGGCCAGGGCGACCGTGCAGAGGATGACCTGAAGGACGATCGAGAGATCCCCGACGCTGATGCCATGCCCGCGCAGCGTGGCGAGCGGGCGCGCCTGCCGGAGCTGGCCGTTGAGGTCGGTCCGGGCAACCCAGAGCACGGGAGCGAGACCGAAGAGGAGACCCGTGCCCAGGCAGGCAGCCAGCGCGAAGCCGAGGACCCGGGCATCGAGCGCGAACGAGAGCGCGTCGGCGGCGAAGAAGGGCGGACGGTACCGCCAGAGCAGGCGCCAGACCCAGCCGGCGGCGAGCAGGCCGAGCGCCCCGCCGGCCAGGGCGAGAAGGAGGCTCTCCAGCAGGACCTGGCCTGCCAGGTGGCGCTTCCGGGCGCCGAGCGAGAGGCGCAGCGCCATCTCCCGAGCGCGGTCCATGGCCCGGACGAGCAGGAGATTGGCGGTGTTGACACAGGTGATGAAGAGCAGCAGCGCCACGATCACCAGGAGCAGGAAAGCCGCGTTGACAAACACCGGACGGATGCCCGGACCGATGGTCGCCTGGGACAGGGGGACCAGGGCGACGGACTGGCCTCGATTGTCGTCGGGGTATGCCTTCTCCAGCCGTGCGGCCAAGGCACGCATCTCCGCTTGCGCAGCCGTCATGGTCACCCCCGGGCGCAGGCGGCCGTACACGTTGAGCGCTTGCGTGCTCCGCTGCTCGAAGAGCTCCGGCAGGGGGAAAACGGTCCGGTACATCATGTTGGGCACCCAGAGGGCGGGCGTGCTGAATGCGTTGGTGCCGCGGAAACCGGCGGCCGCGACGCCGATGACCGTGAACGGCTGCCCGTTGAGAATGATTTTGCGGCCGAGAATGTGCGGATCTGCCGCGAATCTCTCCCGCCAGAGGCGATGGCTCAGAACCGCAACCGGATGGGTTCCCGGAGCTCTATCCTCCTCCGGACTGAATGTGCGGCCGAGGGCCATGCCGACGGCGAGCACATCGAAATAGCTCGCGCTCACCATCTCTCCCGGCAACATCTCGGCCCCGTCCTCGTCCGCCAGCCCGACGGCGATGTTCTGGGCCGCCGCAAGGTCCGTGAAGCTCCGGCTCTGCGCGCGGAAATCCTTGTAGTTGAGATGCGAGATCGGCAGATAGGCCGGGCCATCCTTCGTCTGGCTGAAGACGACTGCGACCCGGTCCGGTTCCGCCACGCCTGGAAGCGGCCGCAGGAACAGCGCATTGATCAACGAGAAGACCGCGGTATTGAGCCCGATGCCGAGGGCCAGGGAGAGGAGGATCGAAAGGGTGAAGATGGGGTTCCGGCTGAGAGCTCGGATGCTGTAACAGAGATCGCGCCAAAATTCGATCAGCATACCGGTTGGCCTCCGATCGATAGAAAACCAAAACAACCGACGTTTTTCAGTGGATAGCAAGCGCCGCGCCAGCCATGAGCCAATATGTGATTGATGAGGGATCTCCCCACTCTGTTTGGTGATTGATGGGGGTTTTCCCCCACCTCGATTTTGTGATTGATGAGGGATTCCCCCGGGACACGCCGGCCGGCCGTGACAGTGACTTCGAGTGTGTCAGACAGAGCAGACACACCTGACACAATTGACACGCCCTGGGAGAAGGCGTACGCTTCGTTTGGCTCGTCAGGCCTGTGGCCGTCCCCTGCCGGTCCAGGCCGGTCCAGCCCTTCCCCGGAAAGGAGCGTTCACGTGAAGAAAAAGGAAAAGCCGCGCCGCCTCACGCTGAACCGCGAAACGATCCTGGTCCTCAATGATCCCGCGATCATCGGGCTGGCCCGGGGGGGGCTTGAAGTCACCCACACCGAGGATGACCGCTGCACCTACACCTCCCAATGGCTGCACGGCGTCGAGGTCTACGGAGGGTCCGGGTAGGATTCCCGCTTCAGGCTCAATCGAAGCGGAGGCTCCAGATGTCTCCCTCTTCCGCGGCTCGCACCGCGCACAGCTCTTTGCCGTCGGGTCCGACTCTCGCTGCTACATACGAGGAGTTGAGAGGAGGAGAAAGCACTGTCCGTACCTCTCCTCCCGCCCTGTCGACGAGCCGGATCTCCGCCCCCCGGAAGAGGATCTTTGTCCCACGATGGAAGAACATCGGCTGAAACCCGGTCTGTGTCAGCCGGCGGTGGGTGTTGTCCGCGAGAGACCACAGGATCACCCCGGGGATGCTTGAGTTGTCCTGCCGCTGCAGCACCCCGGCCAGGGAGCGGCCGTCGTCGGACCAGGTGGTACCGGCGAAGGTATGGCCCTCTTCGACCCGAGGGAGCAACTGCGGCCTGCTGTCGGGGCGGCGGAGATCCAGAAGGGCCGTCCCGTGGCCGAAATAGTTGAAGCCGATTTGCTGGCTGTCCGGTGACCAGAAGGGCTCGATCACCGGCTGATCCGGGAGGCGCGTGACCTGGGTCAGCCCGCTGCCGTCGGGCCGGATCGTCCAGGCTTCGTACTTGCCGCTGCGGTTCGACGTGAACAGGATCCGGCTGCCGTCCGGGGACCAGGACGGCGTTCGGTCGCGCGCGAGATCGTTCGTCAGTTGCCGCAGCTCGCTGCCGTCGGGCCGGATCAGGAGCAGGTCCTCCGTCGGAGAGGAGACCCAAAGGGCCAACCAGGTCCCGTCGGGAGAGATGTCACAGGAGAGGATGGCGCGTGCGCCTTCATAGGCCAGGGAGGGAGGACCTTCGACCCGGCCCGTCTCCGGGTTGAGGGGGATCAGCTCGACGAAGCTGTGGCTGCTCTCCGCGGCGTAGATCAGGCGGTTCCCATCGCGCGAGAAGCTCGGCAGCGCGCTCCACTCCGAGGAGGTGGTGATCGGCTGCGGCGCGCCCGACACCTGGCCCGAGCGCTCATCGATCGCCACTCGCCAGAGATTCATGCTGCCGCTCCGATTGCTGGCGAAATAGAGAAACCTGCCATCGGGCGACCACGCCGGGCTCCAGTTGTAGAAGGCATCGTCGACCACCGTGACCGGAGCTCCGCCGTCCACGGGGATCGTCCGGATCACGCGGCGGGCCCCGGGCTGCGCGATACCCCAATAAGCGATCCGCAGGCCATGGGGCGACCAGGCCGGTTGCACGCCGTCTTCGATCGCCAGCGGCCGCTTCGCACCCGTGGCGACGTCGATTCGGAAGATCCGGCTCAGCGAAAAACGCGCCCTGGGGTCGAAGGCTCCCTCGCTGGCCACCGCGATCTCCCGGCCGTCGGGCGACCAGGCCGGGTTGAACCCGAAGTCCGTCAGGCGCCTGACGGATTCGCCGGTGGCGCCCATGAGGAAGACGCCACCGCCCTCCCGATAGGACCGGAAGGCGATCTGTTGGCCGTCGGGCGAAAAAGCGGGTTGAAAGTCGTCGGTCGGCGAGCTCGCCGTCAAGTTGATGGGCTTGCCCCCCGCCACTCGCTGCAGGAACAGATCGAAGCTGCCGTCGACGAGCTTGGCATAGACGAAGAACGTTCCGTCCGGCGAGAGGCTGGGGGAGGTCTCGCGCCCCGGGAGGTCGGTCAACTGGACGATCTGCTCTGGCCCGGGCTCCGTCTCCACCTCGCCTCTCCGCCAGACCAGGAGGCCCACCGCAGCGCCGGCGGCCAACACGAGGGCTCCGAGGGCGGCCAAGGCGAGCCGGCGCCGCGCCGGGCGGGAGACGGCTGGCGGGCTCAGGCTGCCGCTGACCGGCTGGCCCAGAGCGCTTCGCAGGCCGGCCAGGGCCTCGGCCGCGTTCGCATAGCGTTGCTCCGGGTCCTTGGCCAGCATCCGGGAGAGGACCCGGTGGAGCTCCGCGGGCAGCTCGGGCCGAAGGTGTGTCAGGGGCTCCGGAGCATCATGGAGCACGGAGTGGACCACGGCGGCGCCGGTGCCTCCGACGAACGGCCGCCGCCCGGCGAGCATCTCGTAGAGGACGACCCCCAGCGACCAGACGTCTGCCCGAGCGTCGACCGGCTCGCCCCGCATCTGCTCCGGCGCCATGTAGGAGGGCGTGCCCAGGGCGGTGCCGGCCCGGGTGGGACCCACCTCTCCCGCGAGCTTGGCGATGCCGAAGTCGAGGATCTTGACCACGCCGTCGCGGGTCACGAAGAGGTTGTCCGGCTTCACGTCGCGATGGATGATGCCGTGCTGGTGCGCCTTGGCCAGGCCGGAGGCCGCCTGGACGGCAAGGTCGAGGGCTTGCTCGACCGGCATGGGGCCACGGGCGATGCGGCGCTCGAGGCTCTCGCCGTCATAGCGGGGCATGGCGAGGAAGAGCAGGCCGTCCTCACTCTCTCCCACCTCCAGAATCGTGCAGAGGTTGGAGTGGTCCAGGGCCGAGGCCGCCCGCGCCTCGGTGAAGAATCGCACTTTGGCTGCCGGGTCGCGGACCCGCTCCGGCGCCAGAAACTTCAAGGCCACCGGGCGGCCGAGCCGGGTGTCCTCCGCCTGATAGACCACGCCCATGCCGCCGCTGCCCAGAGGCTCACCGATCCGGAAGTGGGAGACCGTACGGCCCGAGAGCCTGGGTGGACCGGCGGCGAGCTGGACGTTGGTAACGGTTTCGTCCAGAGCCGGAGCGACGTCGTCCGGGATGCCGGTCGTGTCGATGGCCAACAGATCCGCGCTCATCTCCTCGATCGTCGCATAGCGCGCATTCGGGCTCTTGGCGAGGGCCCGCTCGACGATCCGCTGGACCGCCAGGGGCACCCTGATCAGGCGCTCCGCGAGGGGCAGCGGAGCATCTTCCAGGATCCTCTGCACCGGCTCCCTGTCGGAGTCGTCCTGAAAGAGGCCCTTGCCGGTCAGCATCTCGAAGAGAACCGCTCCCAAGGACCAGATATCGCTCCGGGCATCCACGGGTTCCCCTCGCAGCTGCTCCGGGGACCTGTAGGGTGTCGCGCCTGGGGCCTCCTCGAGCTGGCCGATGCCGAAGTCCACCACCTTGACCCGCTCCCCGGGAGAGACGAGGATGTTGCCTGGCTTGACGTCCCCGTGGACGATGCCGCGCCGGTGGGCGGCTGCGAGCCCGGAGGAGATCTGGACCGCGACGTCCAGGGCCCGGGCGAGCGGCAGGGGACCCCGCTCGATCCGGGCCTTCAGCGTCTCGCCGGGGAAGGAGGACATGGCCAGAAAGAGCTAGTCTAACAGAAAGCGCACGAGGCGGCCTGCCGGCAACCGGAGCGCCCCTTCCGGCGCTCGCCGGAGCAGTCCATAATTGCTCAATCCGTGGACTGCGGTGAGCCCCCTGCCATCGATGTCCCTGTCTCCATGACGAGCCCCGACGCTACCGATCCCGCGCGCCTGGCCGACCGTCTCGCCGGCCTGACTCCCGAGCAGAGGGCGCTCCTCATGCTCCGCATGCGCCAGCGCTCGGCTCAGCTCGCCGAGGGAGAGCCCGCGCTCGTCCCGGTGGCGCGCGACGGCGAAGTCCCCCTGTCGTTCGCCCAGCAGCGCCTCTGGTTCCTCGATCAGTGGCAGCCGGGGAATCCGGCCTGGAACATCGCCTCCGCCTCGCGCCTGAGCGGCCGGCTGGATCTGCCTGCCCTGCGCTGGGCGTACGACGAGATCGTCCGCCGTCACGAGAGCCTGCGGACGCGCTTCGCGACGGTCGAGGGCCGGCCCGTCCAGATCATCTGCCCTCCCGAACCCCTGCCGGCGCCGCTGGTCGATCTTTCGGGGCTGCCCGAGGCGCTCTGCGACGCCGAGGTCCGGCGGCTGGCGGCGGAGGAGTCGGCGCGCCCCTTCGACCTCGTCCGCGACCGCCTGGTGCGCGCCGCCCTCCTGCGCTGCGCCCCGGAGGAGCACGTGTCGCTGGTGACCATGCACCACATCGTCTCCGACGGCTGGTCGATCGCTGTTTTCATCGAGGATTTCGCGGCGCTCTACGCGGCGTGCCGCGAGGGGCGTCCCGTCCCGCTTCCCGAGCTGCCGGTGCAGTACGCGGATTTCGCCGTCTGGCAGCGGGAATGGCTGAGCGGCGAACGGCTGGAGGACTCGCTGGGCCATTGGCGCCAGGCCCTCGACGGCGCACCCACGGCCATCGAGCTGCCGGTGACCCGCCCCTGGCCTGCGGTCCGCACGGGCTGCGGCGGTGCCGAGCTGCTCGCGCTCTCCGCCGCGCTGGCGGCCGGCCTGCGCGCTCTCTCCCGGCGGGAGGGGACGACCCTGTTCATAACCCTCCTCGCCGCCTTCGATGCGCAGCTCTCCCGCTATTCGGAGGCCGAGGACCTCCTGGTGGGCGCGCCGGTGGCCGGCCGCAACCGGGCCGAGCTCGAAGGGATGATCGGCTTCTTCGTGAACACCCTGGTGCTGCGCGCCCGTCCGGCGGGCGATCTCCCGTTCCGGGAGCTCCTGGCGCGCACCCGCGAGGTGATGCTCGACGCGCAGGCCCATCAGGACGTCCCCTTCGAGAAGCTCGTCGAGGAGCTGCGCCCCGAGCGCGATCCCCTCCGCCCGCCGCTCGTCCAGGTGGTCTTCTCGTTCCAGAACACGCCGTCCGCCGCCCTCTCCCTGGCGGGGGTCGAGCTGACCGCGCTCGAATCCCACCGCCGCACGGCGCGCTACGACCTCCTCCTGTCGATCTCGGACCAGGACGGCGAACTTCCGGGGTACCTCGAATACAGCGCGGATCTTTTCGACGCCCCCGCTGCCCGCCGCATCGCGGATCACTTCATGGTCCTCCTCGCGGGGATCGTCGCCGACCCCGACCGCCGTCTCGCGGACCTCCCCCTCCTCACGGGGGAGGAGCAGATCGCGGTGGCGAGCGCGCCGCGGCCAGCCTTCGCGAGCGACCTCCCGTTGCACCGGCTGTTCGAGAGGGCTGCCGCGCGGAATCCCGGGGCGGTGGCGGTGACTCTGGAAGGCCGGCAGACGACCTATGGCGAGCTCGACGCCCGGGCGAACCGCCTCGCCCGGCATCTCCGCCGGCTGGGCGTCGGCCCCGAGGTCCGGGTCGGCCTCCGCGCCGGGCGCTCGGTCGAGCTGATCGCCGGGCTTCTGGGAATCCTCAAGGCCGGGGGGGCCTACGTGCCGCTCGATCCCGACCTGCCGGCCGAGCGGCTGGCGTTTCTGGTGGAGGATTCGGGAGTGCGGGTGGTGGTGGAGGAAAAGGACATCAAGGTCATCAAGGACGGCAAGGAGAGAGAAGAAGCGGAGTCCTTGGAGTCCTTGAGGTCCTTGGACTCTTCCCCCGACAACGCCGCCTACGTGATCTACACCTCCGGCTCGACCGGCCGGCCCAAGGGCGTGGTGGTGCGCCATGCGGAGGTGACGCGCCTCTTCTCTGCCACGGAGGACTGGTTCCACTTTGGGCCGGAGGACGTGTGGACCCTCTTTCACTCCTATGCGTTCGATTTTTCGGTGTGGGAGATCTGGGGGGCTCTCGCGCATGGCGGCCGGCTGGTGATCGTGCCCTTTGCGGTGAGCCGGTTCCCGGAGGCGTTTCATGCTCTCCTCGCTCGCGAGCGGGTGACGATCCTCAACCAGACGCCTTCGGCGTTTCGCCAGCTCGTGCAGTGGGAGCGGGAGCAGCCGGCAGCAGCCTCGCTGGCCTTGCGTGCGGTGATCTTCGGCGGCGAGGCTTTGGAGCTGCCTCTCCTCGCGCCCTGGTTCGAGCGCCATGGGGACGAGCGCCCGCGGCTGATCAACATGTACGGGATCACCGAGACCACCGTGCACGTGACCTTCCGGGAGATCCGCCGGAGCGATCTGGAAGAGGCGGGCGGGAGCGTCATCGGCGGGCCTCTCCCCGACCTCTCCCTCTGGCTGCTGGATGGCCAGGGGAGGCCGGTGCCGGACCTGGTTCCGGGGGAGATCCACGTCGGGGGGGCCGGGCTCGCCCGCGGCTATCTCGGCCGGCCGGAGCTGACTGCCGAGCGCTTCATCCCCGATCCGTTCTCGGGTGTGCCCGGCGCCCGCCTCTACCGCTCGGGGGACCTGGCGCGGCGCCTGCCTGGGAATGGGAAAGATTCCGGCGGCGACCTCCAGGTCCTGGGGAGGAGCGACGACCAGGTCAAGATCCGCGGCTTTCGGATCGAGCCCGGGGAGGTCGAGGCGGCGCTGGCCGCGCATCCGGCGGTGGCCGCGGCGGCGGTCCTCGTCCGCGGCACGAGCGCGGAGGGGAAGCGGCTCGTGGCCTGGATCGTGCCGCGCCCCGGAATGGCAAGAGCGGCGGCATCGGCCGCCGAGCTGCGCCGCTTTGCCGCGGAGCGCCTCCCCGAGGCCATGGTTCCGGCCCGCTTCGTGTGGATCGACGCGTTGCCGCTGACCGCCAACCGCAAGCTGGACCGCCGCGCGCTGGCTTCCCTGGACCTCCCCCAAGGCGAGGCTGCGGCGGTGGAGGAGCACGAGCCTCCCGCGACGCCGGCCGAGCGGATCCTCGCCGCGGTCTGGGCGGAGGTCCTGGGCCTGGAGCGCGTGGGCGCCGGCGACGGCTTCTTCGCCCTGGGTGGGGATTCGATCCTCAGCTTGCGGGTCCTCGCCAAGGCGCGGGAAAGCGGTCTGGAGATCTCGCTCCAGCAGCTCTTCCAGCATCCGACGCTGCGCGATCTGGCCGCGCGGTTGGATGGCGCCGTGGCAGGAGAAAGGGACGCCGGCCCCTTCTCACTGATCGAGCCCGCGGACCGCGCGGCCCTGCCCACGGGGCTCGTCGATGCCTATCCGCTGGCCCGCCTGCAGAGCGGCATGCTGTTCCACAGCGAGCTGCGGCCGGAGACGGCGGTCTATCACGACGTGTTCAGCGCCTGGGTGCGCGCGCCGTTCGACGCGGCGCTCCTGCGTTGCGAGATCCAGCGGGCCGCGGCGCGCCATCCGGTGCTCCGCACCTCGTTCGCGCTCTCCGGCTACCGCGAGCCGCTCCAGCTGGTGCACGCCGAGGCGGAGATCCCCTTCGCCGTGGACGACCTGCGCAAGCTGCCGGAGGCAGAGCGGGAGCGTGCGGTGCGCGCCTGGCTGGAGGCCGAGCGCCACCGGGGCTTCGCTTGGGACCGGGCGCCTCTCGCGCGCTTCCACGTGCACCGCCGGACCTCCGGCTCGTTCCAGCTCACCCTCTCGTTCCACCACTCGGTGCTCGACGGCTGGAGCGCGGCGTCGCTCCTGGCCGGCCTGTTCCGCGCCTATCTGGATCTCCCGGGTGGGGAGGGGGAGGCGCCGCCGCCAGGAGTCTTCCGCGAGTACGTCCGCCTCGAGCGGAGCGCGCTTTCGTCTGACGAGGCACGGGCGGTCTGGCGCGAGCTGCTGGAGGGAGCCGATCCGTGCTTCGTGCCGCGGTGGCCCGTAGCGGCCTCGGCCCAGGAGCGCGTCTCCCGGGACCTCGTCGTCCCCATCCCCGCCGAGACCGCCGCCGGGCTGCGCGCCGTGGCCCGCTCGGTGGGGGCACCGCTCAAGAGCGCTCTCCTCGCCGCCCATGTCGCCGTGCTCGCGCGCTGGACCGGCCGCTCCGACCTGCTGACCGGCATGGTGACCAACGGCCGTCCCGAGATGACGGGAGGCGATCGCGCGCTCGGGCTCTTCCTGAACACCCTGCCGCTGCGCGTCCGGCTCGGGACGGAGACGTGGTCGGAGCTGACCGCCTCCCTCCTTACCCTGGAGACGCGGCTCCTGCCGCACCGCCGCTTCCCGCTGGCCGATCTCCAGGCCATGGCCGGGCAGGGGGCGCTGTTCGACACGCTCTTCAACTTCGTCCATTTCCACGTCTACCAGGGGCTCCGCGGCGTGCCGGACGTCGAGGTGCTCGGCTGGGAAGGGTACGAGGAGATCGATTCCGCTCTGAGCGCCAGCTTCCATGTGGACCCAGACGGCGGCCGGCTCGACCTGCGCCTCAGCTATCTCGCCGCCGAGGTCGACGCGCGGCAGGCCGAGGCCCTGGCCGGCGCCTATGCCCGCGCTCTGGACGATCTGGCGGCGCATCCGGGAGATCGGGCCGCCGAGGCGCCGCTCCTCTCGGTGGAGGAGATCCGCCAGCTCCTCACCGAATGGAGCGTGGGGCCGCCGGCCCACCCGGACTGCCACCTGCCTCTCCCTGTGCTGTTCGCCCGCCAGGCCGCCGCCGGGCCGCAGCGCGTCGCTCTGGTCGACGCCATGGG
>DASPXX010000231.1:0-14594 GCA_035637095.1 Thermoanaerobaculia bacterium | reverse complement strand
CGAGGGCACCGGCGGCGCTCTTGAGCACGGCCGCCTTCTTGGATTCCTGGATGGCCCGGCGCGCCTGCTCCATGCGGTCCCGCAGCTTGGTCTTGATGTCCTCGACGGTGATCTGGGCGTTCTCGAAGGCGTTGCTGGCGGTGGCGAGCTGCTCTTGGGTGGCGGTCAGGTCCTGCCGCACCTGCTGCAGGGCCAGGGCGTCGCTCTCGGCGAGCTTGCGCGCTTCGGGGCTGCCCTCGGTCAAGGCCGCCTTGATCGCCGCGGTGAGCTGCCGTTCCTTGCGCGTCAGCTCCTCCCTCTCCTGCTCCAGGCGAAGCACGGTCGCGCGGGTGGTCACCAGAATCTGGTTGAGCTTCGGCAAGGTGTTGCGCATCTCCTCGATGGACTCCTGGAGCATAACCTCCGGGTCCTCGGCGAAAGAGATGAAGTAGCCGATCCAGGACTTGAAGACGCGCGCGAGACGTTCGAACATGGCTCTCTCCTCGGCTGCGGCGGAAACGGAAAAAAGCAGGGGAAAGCGTATGGCCGGCGCGGGGGGGTGTCAAGGAGACCCTCACCCCCGGCCCCTCTCCCGCAAGCGGGAGAGGGGAGAGGGTTAGCTCGTGCGAGCTCGAGGATACCGCGGCCTGACTAACCTACACCCCTCTCCCACTCGTGGGAGAGGGGCTGGGGGTGAGGGCTTCGGCATAGAATCCTCCGCACTTCCGAGGGAGGACCACGTGGCGCGATAGGTTCTGGACTGACACGGACGAGCCACGGACCTCCACGGGACCATTCCCCCTCTCCCGGTGGTCGGGAGGGGATGGGAGAGGGGGTCAGGGGGTGAGGGGCTTCGCCACCTGCACCCGCGCGTCGTTGAAGCACGCCCCCTCGCCCAGGTCGGCGAAGGTGTCGGGGGCGAGCGCGTTGGCGGTGTTGCCCGAGAGGGTGTGCCGGTTCCAGAGGCCCTTCGGCAGGAAGACCACGCCGGGGCGCAGGTCGGCGCTCAACCGCGCCGGCACCCGGACCTCCCCGAGGTCGTTCCAGATGCGCACGGTGTCGCCGGTCCGGATCCCGCGTGCCGCAGCGTCGTCGGGGTGCATCTCCAGGGCGGCTGTGTCCTTATATAGATGTCCCAGGCTCGAGCTGATCGTCCGGTTGGTGGCCGGGGAGATCAGGGCGAGCGGATACGCTTCAGTTGCCGGATCGTCCTGGAAACCGTAGAGACCGAACGGCGCCTCGCGGTCGAGGGCCTCGGGTACGAGATGGACCTTGCGGTCCGGCGTCAGCGGGAAGGAGTCAACGAACTGGATGGGCGCCCAGCCGGTGTCGGGGTAGGCGAAGCCGTCGCGCTCGGTGTCGGCCTGGAGACGCGGCGAGCGGCGGAGCAGGGCGGCGCCGAGCTCGGCGGCGGTCTCGGGCTCGCCGGGGCGGGCCAGGCCCAGCCGCCGACAGAGGTCGGCGAAGACCTCGTAGTTGGGCCGCGCCTCGCCCGCCGGCTCGGCCACCGCGGCTATCCGGTGCAGGAGCATGGCGCCATAGCCGCGCGACATCTCGTCGTGCTCGAAGAAGGTGGTGGCCGGCAGGACCAGGTCGGCCTCGCGCGCGGTGTCGGTCCACACCTGCTCGAAGACGATGGTGAAGAGATCCTCGCGCCGGAGGCCCCGCAGCACCTTCTCCTGGTTCGGCATGGTCGCCAGCGGATTGCAGTTGTAGACGAAGAGGACGGCCACCGGCGGGTCTTGGCGCTCCAGGAGGTCCTCCCCCAGGCGGTTCATGTTGAGGACGCGCGTCGAGGGCTCCGGCTCGCGCAGGGCCGCCGCGCGGTCGAGGGCTCCCCAGATCCCCGAGTTGCTCATCGTGTAGCCGCCGCCGCGGACGCCGAACTTGCCGGCCACCGCGGGCAGGGCGAGGGCCGCGGCCACCGCCGAGCCGCCGTTGCGGTTGCGCTCGAACCCCCAGCCGGTACGCAGGACGGCCGGCGAGATCTCCGCATAGAGATGAGCGAAGCGCTCCAGGTCCTCCGCCGGCACGCCGGACGTCGCCGCGGCCCGCTCGAAGGTCCAGGGCAGGGCCCGTGCGCGCAGCTCGTCGGCTCCCGTCGCATGCTCCGCCAGGAAGGCGAGGTCGGCCTTCCCGGTCTCGAAGAGCCAGCGGATCACCGCGAGAGCGATCGCCAGGTCCCCGCCCGGCCGCGGCGCCAGGTGAAAGTCGGCCTTCTTGGCGAGCTGCGTCCGCCGCGGGTCGATCACCACCAGCTTCGCCCCGCGGCGCTGCGCCTCCAGGATCACCGGGACCAGGTGGATACCGGTGGCCGACGGGTTGACGCCCCAGAGGACGATCAGCCGGGAGTGGACGTAATCCGGCAGCGCGACTCCGGCCATCTTGCCGTAGAGACCGGTCGCCGCCCTCCCCGTAGGAGCCGCGCAGACGGTGCGGGCCAGGCGCGAGGCGCCGAGGCGATAGAAGAGGCGGGCGTCGGTCGTGTCCTGGGTGAGCAGGCCGTTCGAGCCGCCATAGGAGAACGGCAGGATCGCCTCGCCGCCGAAGCGCTCGCGGGCCTCCCGCATCTTCTCCGCCGCGAGGTCGAGGGCTGCATCCCACGAGATCCGCTCGAAACGTCCTTCTCCCCCCGCCTGCTTACCGCCGCGCCGCACCGCCGGATAGAGCAGCCGCCCGTCTCCATACAGGAGGTCGGGGAAGCGCCGCACCTTGGAGCAGATGTACCCTTCGGTGAACGGGTTGGCCCGGTTGCCGTCGACCTTGACGACGCGGCCGGCCTCGACCTGGACGTCCAGGCTGCAGGCGTCCGGACAGTCGAGGGGACAGGCGCTGGGGAGGACCTGGAGGGGAGCGGGAGCGCGGAGAGGGTCGGCCATTGCACGATTCTAGCTGAAGGAGACCTTCCCTTCCCAGCGAAAGGCCTGAGCCCCGGCCGCAAGTGTCCCGCTTCTGCTGCGCTGTCACACCTGGTAAACAGCAGTAAGCAAGACAGTATCGCCGGGTTGATTTGAGGGATTTTTTCTTTTGCTTTTGTGTTAATCCGCGGGCACGACGGCATCGCCGTCGGAGTCCGCATCTCATGAAGGAGGGAGCAGTATGTTTCGTTCCATGTCCCGGGTTGCGGTTGTCGCCATTGTTTTATTGTTCACTTTTACAGCCGTCTCAGTTCCCGCGTATGCGGTCCCGCAAGGCGGCGGCAAGACGGCTGCGAAGGTGGAGAGCGGCTGGCTCGACGCAGCGATCGCCTGGTTCAGCCAGCTGGTCAATGGAGGCACGGCGGTGAAGTCGGTGACGACTTCGTCGTCGCTGGGCGGGGCCACTCCGTTGAGTGGATCGTGCGTCGATCCGTTCGGTTGTCCTGGTGGCATTGGCGGTGGAGGCCTCTAAACGACGATGAGATCTAGGGCGGCACAGATTGTGCCGCCCTTGTCGGTTTTCTGAAACATCGGGAGGTACGGCAATGTTGAACAATCATCCGCCGATCAAAGAATTGGAAGCGTTTTTTCGAAGTGCCTCCCCTGCGAGCTCTATTCCTTGTCCGTTGCATGTGGTGCGTCATTTGCTCGCCGGTTGCTCCATTTGTTGTGAGCGTTTGCGGGCCGCAGGATGGACTGGCCAGCGGCTCGATCGGTTTATACGCATCGCGGCCATGGAAACGTATAGCCCAGGGTATGACTACGAAATGACCTTCGCAGCGGCCGAGCGCCGACTGGCTGCTTTCTTCGCTCCAGAAGCCCCGCTGGAAGAACCCGTCGGAGCTTTACTCGGCGAGCTTTTCCTTTCTTCAGACGAAGACCAGATCGTGATGGTTCAAGGTCCTCGTCTCAGCCATCCCGAGGTGGTTCGTGCTCTGATCGATCACGGTTACGCCTCTCGGTACAAGGACCCCAAAAGAATGCACCACTTGATCAGCCTGGCATGCGGCGCGGCCCAGGCCTGTACACCCGCAACGGCAGGCAGTCCTGAGCGGTTAGAAGATCTACGCGCCAAGGCCTGGGAGAAATTGGGGAACTCTCTGCGGATCCAGAGTCGACTGCCCGAGGCTGAAGAAGCTTTCGTTGTCGCACAGAAGCACTGCATGAAGGGGACAGGCGATCCGCTCTTACGGGCAAACCTCATTGAGAACCTGGCTGCGCTCCGCTATTTCCAGCGGGAGCTCCCTGAAGCGATAGCCCTTGCGGAGGAAGCGGGACGTATTTACCGTGAGATCGGCAAGACCCAGGAGCTCTCCAGCTCGCTTGTCCACAAAGCGATTGCAACGATCTATGCGGGTGAAACCGAAGCGGCCATCGGGGTCCTCAATCAAGCGATTCCTCTGATACTACCAGAGGAAAACCCCCAGCTCCTTTTCTCCGCTTGCCACAACTTGATTCGCTGCTACATTGACGCAAAGGAGCCAGAGCAGGCCCTGTCTCTCTACCTTGAAGCGCGCGATCTTTACCGTGAGATCAACGGCCACACAACAATCATTCTGCGCGCCGCATGGCACGAAGGTAAGATTTTGCGTGACATCGGACATCTCCAAGCCGCGGAGGCGGCGCTACGCAGTGCCCGCCAGGGCTTCCTTGATGAAGATCTCCTCTACGAGGTGGCGCTCGTATCCCTAGATCTGGCCGCCGTCTACGTGCGTCTGGGTAAGACCGAGGAGGTCCGGCAGACGGCTGTCGAGGCGGTCCCGATCTTCCGTGCTCTGCGGGTCGAGCGGGAGACTCTGGGCTCACTCCTCCAGCTCCAGCAAGCCGCCGGCGAGGAGCAACGGGCGCTCGAGCTCATCCGCCTGCTGAACACACAGCTCGACGCTTTCGAAGCAAAATAACTCTCGTTGAATTTACCTTTTGCACCAGGCCGCAGCTCTCAGCGCTGCGGCCTTTTCTTTTCCACTCTCCACACCAAATCCGGAACTATCTATTTTTCTTTTCGCTGTCGGTATCGTATGGTCCGCGTTGTCCCGCTTTGGTGCCTTGAGCGCACTTAAAGGACAAGTTCGGGGTTGTTTTTTTCTGATCGTTTATCTGCTGGTCATCTGCGGTGTCGCCGGAGAAGGCGAGACCGCTTCACTGGAGGGTTAATGTCATGTTCTGTTCTCTGTCCCGCATCACCGTAGCTACCGTTCTCGTCCTCGCTCTCGCCCTCTCCGCCGTCCCCGCCCAGGCCCAGCCCCGCGACCACGGCTCCCGCGTTTCCGCTCCCGACGCCTCATGGCTTGAGGCAGCCCTGGGCTGGGTGCAGGATTTCCTAGGCGATGATACCGGCTCGCAGTCACCCCAGGGCAGGAGCATTGGAGCAAATGGTGGTCACCGAGGCCTGGGCCATGCCGTGCCGATGACGAGCTCCTGCGTCGATCCCCAAGGTAACCCAGTCGTCCCCTGCTTGGACAATCAGTAGTCGTGATCGGGGCGGCCACCGGCCGCCCCCTCCCACTCCCACTCCCTCTCCAGCAACTCCCCTACTTCGATATTCAGAGTTGGCTGTCCCGCTTGCCCCTGTTCCAGGCACCTACGTGGTAGACAGCAGTAAGTGTTGGTCCGCTCCAGCTCGGTCGGCTAATCGCGACCAAGCCTCAGGGGGTGCCTTATGTTGAAGGATCATCCGACGGTCGAGGATCTCGAAGCGTTCCTGCGGAGCGCCTCGGGTCCCGGCATGGCCACACGGAATGCGCGAATTCTTCTCCACCTTTTGGCAGAATGCTCAGTATGCCGGCACCAGTTGCGAGACACAGGTTGGAGTGAGCAGCGTCTGGAGCACCTCCTCTGCATCCCAGTTGACCGGGACGAGCATGGCGCAATCGGGACGGTAGCTCCATATGATTACAGCCACACCTTTGTTGCCACGAAGCAGGCTCTCGACGACTTCTTCGCTCAGGAGCAATGGTTTGAGCATACTCCGGGGAAGCTCTTGGCCGAGCTTGCCTCTCTACCTCACGAGGAGCAAGCCCGCTGGGTATCGACCTACCCACGGTTTGCTAGTCCGCCGCTCATTCGGAGCCTCGTTGAGATGAGCCACGCTTCTCGCTACGAAGATCCGATTCGTCTTCTTCACCTGGCAAACCTGGCTCGGTTGGCGTCCGAGGCTTGTACCGTCACGGCAGCAGGAAGCGCTGGAAAGCTCGCAGATCTTCGAGCTCAAGGATGGCGGCAGTACGGGAACGCGCTCCGCATCTCAGGCCGAATGCGAGAGGCTGAAGAGGCCTTCGATCGCGCACAGCGCTTCTGCGATGAAGGGACCGGTGATCCGCCTCTTCGTGCTTGGCTGCTCGAGCAAATCGTTTCACTGCGCATTTTTCAGCGCCGCTTCGAACACGCGATCGTACTTGCTGACAAGGCAAGCCGTATCTATCGCGAACTCGGCGAGACTCGTTCGGCCGCAAGCGCCATGGTCCAGAAATCCATAGCCCAACTCCTGTCGGGCGCACCCGAGGCTGCCGTGAGTACCCTCAATCGCGTGATCCCCCTCATCGACCAGGATGGGGACCCGCACCTCCTTTTCGCCGCCTGCCATAACCTGGTCCGCGCGTACATTGAGATGGGTAAGCCCGAGCAGGCTCTATCACTCTATTTCGAGGCGCGGGCTGTCTATCAGGAGGTCCAGGATCCCCTCATCGCGCTTCGAGCTGGCTGGCAGGAGGGCCAAATCCTACGCGATTTGGGGTACCTCAGGGCTGCAGAGGCGGCGCTTCTGCGGACGCGCAGAGGCTTCGCGGAGAAGGAGTTGCCATACGAGGTTGCTGTGGTCTCCCTCGACTTGGCGGACGTCTACTTGCGGCTCGGAGAGATCGAGAAGCTCCGTCAGACGACCTCGGAGATGGTGCCGATCTTCAAGGCGCTCGAGGTCGACCGCGACATGTTGGTGGCGCTGCTCCAACTCCAGAAGGCCGATCGGCAGAGCCGCAAGACCTCGGAGCTGATCCGCTTCCTGAGCTCCCGTCTCGAGGAGCTGCCTCACCAGTCTTCGCTCGAATAACCCGTCTACTTGCTCCGTCAGTCGAAGGCGGCCTCTGGGCCGCCTTCTTCGTTTTGGTTAAAATCCGAAGTTGTCTATTTGTCTCTTTGGCGCCACGGAGCGTATTGTATTGTCTCTTCCGGGCGATCTGGTCTCTTGTTTGTCCCGCTTTCCTTTGCTCGCTACACTCAGAGACAAAGACGCTTGGCTCTCTTGCTGGTCGATTCGCGGCACCGCCGAAGGAGGCGGACCGCTTTCTGATGGAGGGACATGTCATGTTTCGTTCTCTTTCTCGCAGCACCGTGGCCGTCGCGTTCGTCCTCGCTCTCGTCCTGTCCACCGCTCCCGCCTACGCGTTACCCCTTGATTCCGGCTCCAGTCTCCCGGCCTTCGACACCTCGTGGCTGGATGCAGCCATGAATTGGCTGGGGGACCTGTTCGGCGGCAGCGGCTCGGCTCCGCTCCAGAGCACGACCACCTCCGGGGGCACCGGCTCCGTGGGCCCGCTGGCGGGCTCCTGCATCGACCCCTACGGCGGCACCTGCCACACTGGCGGTGGCGGCGGTGGCGGTGTCTGATCGCGCCTCCAGCTGAGGTGGAGCGCGGTTCCGATGTCACGCTTGCCCCGGAGCCGGACACTTAGCTGATAGACAGCAGTCATGTTGGTCCGGCTCCGGCCCGGCCGCGGATCGTGACCAGGCCCTGGAGGTTTGTCATGTTGAGGGATCATCCGACAGTCGAGGATTTCGAAGGCTTCCTGCGAAGCGCCTCTGGCGCAGGGGCTGCCACCCGGAATGCGCGGATTCTGCGCCATCTCCTGACAGCCTGTTCTTTCTGCCGCCATCGGTTGTTGGAGATGGGCTGGGGCGAGCGGCGCCTGGAGCGTCTCTTCAGTTTCCCGGTCGACGGCGAAGAGCAGGGCGCGGCAGAGATCATGGCTTCCTACGATTACAGCCATGCGTTCGTGGCAGCGGAGCAGGCGCTCAGCTCCTTCTTTGCCGTGGGAAGACCTGCCGAGAGCACGCCGGAGGAGCTCTTGGCGGAGCTCGCCCCGCTCCCTCAAGACGAGCAGGCGCGCTGGATCATGACCTACAGCCGCTTCGCCAACCCGCATCTAATCCATAAGCTCGTCGAGATGAGCGACGCCGTTCGCTACGAGAACGCGACTCGTATGCTCCATCTCGCCCATCTGGCGCGGCTGGCCGCCGAGGCCTGTACCGTCGCAATCGCCGGCAGCGCTCCGAAGCTGGCCGATCTGCGTGCTATCGGCTGGCGCCAATATGCCAATTCCCTGCGCATTGCCGGGCGTCTCCAAGAAGCTGAGGAGACGTTCGCCAACGCGCGGCGGTTCTGCGCGGAAGGCACAGGCGATCCGCCTCTGCGCGCCGCCTTGCTCGGACGGCTTGGTTCTCTGCGCATCCACCAGCGCCGATTTGACGAAGCAATCGCCCTGGCCGACGAGGTCGATCGCATCTACAGCGAGCTCGGTGAGAGCCATCTTTTCGCCACCAACCTGGTCCAGAAGTCCACCGCCCAGATCTATGCGGGTGAGGCCGACGCCGCCGTACAGACCCTCAACCGGGCGATCGCCCTCATCGACAATGAAGGCGATCCACATCTGCTGCTAGCGGCCTGCCACAACCTGATCCGTGCGTATATCGAGATCGGCAAACCGGAGCAGGCCCTGTCGCTCTTCTTCGAAGTACAGGGGCTCTATCAGGATTGCCAGGATCCGGTCATCGTATTGAAGGCTGGCTGGCAGCAAGGACAGATCCTACGCGACCTCGGTCATTTGCGCGCCGCTGAAATGGCGCTCCTGCAGGCCCGGCAAGGCTTCCTGGAAATGGAGCTCTTCTATGAGGTGGCGCTGGTCTCGCTCGATTTGTCGGCCGTCTACCTGCAACTCGGCGAAATCGAGAAGCTTCATGAGGCCGTGACGGAGATGGTACCGATCTTCAAGTCGCTCGGAGTCGACCGCGAGGTATTGGCAGCGCTGCTCCAGCTGCAGAAAGCCGATCAGCAGAGCCGCGAAACCTCCGAGCTCATCCGCTTCCTGACTTCCCGCCTCGAGCAACTGCCTCAAGGGTACACGCTCAAGTAACCCGATGTCTCAGCGGAGGCGGCTTCGTGCCGCCTCCGCTTCAGTCCGTCGGCTGCTCCTGTTTCCAGGCGGCGCGCCGGGCGATCGCCGCTTTCACGACACGGCGGCTCTCTTCGAACCGGTGGTCGGACCGGGACGCCTGACGGCTCGAGCCGTCCTGCGGCTCCGGATCGTAGCCGCAGAGGCGGGCGAAGAAGTCTCCTGGGGTCTCGTCCAGGGCCGGAAGCACTTCGAGCAGGATCTCGAAGCTGACTCCCTGGGGTCCATCGAGCAGGGCCGCCAGACGCCCCGTCTCCCACCCGAGCCGCTCCTCGATCGACACCAGGGCCGTTCCACTCCGCTCGATCAGCTCACGCAATAGTGCGGCGATGCGCGCCTCGGAAGAAAGCACCATGCCGGGGATCATAACACTGGCGCGCCGGTGAGCTGCGGACCCTGCGGATCACCGGCTGGCACCGATTTTGCCGCTCCTGCGTCCGTCGGCGGAACTGTCACGATGGATCTACGCTCGAATCGTTGGGCCAAGATGGTGTCGGAGGTCGTCTCCAACTGGAGCCGGCATGGGGCATCATCCCAGAGCGCGGCGCTCGCCTTCTTTACGATCTTCTCGCTGGCTCCGGTCCTGGTCGTGGTCATCGCCGTGGCCGGAGCGGTGTTCGGCGAGGATGCGGTGCGGGGCCGGATCTTCGCCGAATTCCAAGGTTTGATGGGGAGCGAGGCGGCTCTCCTGGTCCAGGAGGTGCTGAAGAGCGCCGCCCGCCCCGCCTCTGGACGGATCGCGACCCTTCTCGGAATCGGCACGCTGCTGTTCGGCGCCACGGCCGTGTTCGTCCAGCTCCAGGATGCCCTGAACCGGGTCTGGGGGGTGGCTCCCAAGCCGGGGGCAGTTTTTACAACCCTCCTCCGCAAACGGCTCCTGTCGTTCGCGGTCCTGCTGGGCGTCGGCTTCCTTCTGATGGTCTCCCTGGTGTTGAGCGCCGCGCTCTCGGCGCTGAGCTCCCGCCTGGAGGCCCTCCTGCCCGTCGGCCTGGGGCTCCTCCAAGTCTTCAACTTTCTGATCTCATTCGTCCTCATCACCCTGTTGTTCGCGTTGATCTACCGGCTGCTGCCGGACGTGCGGCTCGAACGCCGCGACGTCCTGCTCGGCGCGGTCGCCACGTCGCTCCTGTTCGTCTTGGGCAAGACGGCGATCGGCTATTACCTGGGACGGACGAGCGTGGCTTCGGCGTATGGAGCGGCGGGCTCTCTGGTCGTGGTGCTCCTCTGGGTCTACTACTCGTCCCTGATCTTCTTCTTCGGTGCCGAGCTCACCTGGGCGTATTCGCGCCAGCACCGTTCTCATCGGGCGCAGCCCGAAGAGGGCGCCATGCGGGTCCCCCAGGAGCTCGCGGGGGCCAGCGCCCCGAACCCGGAAGCGCTCGCCAAGCTGCAAGAGCTCAAAGGGAGGACCGCCTCTTGACCAGCCGCCACCGCGGCGGACGCGCCGCAGCGTTCGCCCTGCTCCTCCTCGCGGGATTCTTTTCCGGAGCTGTCCGGGCCGCCGCAGCCCGCAGCGACGAGCGCGTGCGCATCGAGATCGACGGCCTCGACAAGGACCTGAAGCGCAACGTCCTCGCCTCTCTGAGCCTGGAGGACGCGCGGGACGACAAGGACCTCGACGAGGAGCGCATCCGCCGGCTGCACGCCAAGACGGAGGACGAGATCGCGACCGCTCTGCAGCCGTTCGGCTTCTACCGGCCCAGCGTCCAGTCCACCCTCAAGCAGGAGGGCAAGACCTGGGTGGCCCACTACCAGGTCGATCCGGGACCGCCCCTCGAGGTGACGAGCCTGGACGTGCAGGTCGTGGGCGCGGGAGCGGATGACTCCTGGTTCCAGCGCGACGTCCGGGAGTTCCCGCTCAAACAGGGAGACCGCCTCTACCATCCGGACTACGAAAGCGGCAAGCAGAGGTTCGTCGACGACGCGGCCAGGAACGGCTATCTCGACGCCGACTTCCAGGTGAGCGAGATGCGGGTCGACCTCGCGGCCTATACGGCGGCGGTGGTGGTGCACTTCGCGACCGGCCCGCGCTACCTCTTCGGGCCGGTCACTTTCAATCAGGACTTCCTCGATCCGAACCTCCTGCGCGGCTATGTGACCTTCAAGCAAGGGAAGCCCCTCGACCTCGACTTAGTCCTCGAGATGCAGAGAGCGCTTGCGGACAGCCCGTATTTTCAGCGGGTCGAGGTGCTGCCCCGCCGCGACCTGGCGCAGGGGCTCGAGGTCCCGATCGAGGCGAACCTCACGCCGGCCAAGCGCCAGCGCTGGAACGCCGGTGCCGGCTACGGGACCGACACCGGCCCGCGCGGCACCGTCGCCCTCGAGCTGCGGCGGATCAACCGGCACGGCCATCGCGGGCAGATCGAGGTCCGCGCCTCGCAGATCGAGAAGAGCTTCCAGTCGCAGTATCAGATCCCCGGCGCCTATCCGCGCACCGACGTGCTGACCTTCTCGCTGGGCTATGCCGACCTCCAGACCGACACCAGCGAGAGCAAGCGCTCGCTGGCCGGCATCGGGCTCACCCAGGCGCGCGGGGGCTGGCGGGAGGCCGTCGCCCTGAACTTCCAGCGCGAGGATTTCGAGGTCGGCGTGGACAAGGGGAGATCGGACCTGCTGATCCCGCAGGCGACCTGGACGCGCGTCAAGGCCGACGACCGGATCTCGACGACGAATGGGCACCGTGAGGAATTCACCCTCCGCGGCGCGGACGAGTCGCTCCTGTCCAACGCCTCGTTCCTCCAGGCGTCGGTCCAGGGCAAGCTGATCCGCAGCTTCGCCGGCCGCTTCCGCTTCATCACCCGCCTCCAGGTGGGGCATACGGAGACTGATCAGCTCCGCGAGCTGCCGCCGACGATCCGCTTCTTCGCCGGGGGCGACCAGAGCGTCCGCGGCTGGGGATATCAGGAGCTCGGTCCGCTCGACGAGGCCGGCAACGTCATCGGCGGCGAGGACCTGCTGACCGGCAGCATCGAGCTCGAATACCGCTTCCTGGAGGAGTGGAAGTTCCTCAAGAAATGGGGCGCCGCCGTGTTCTATGACACCGGCAACGCCCTGAATTCGTTCTCCGGCTCGCTGGAAGAGGGAGCCGGAGTGGGCCTGCGCTGGGTCTCCCCCATCGGCCCGATCCGCGCTGATGCCGCCTGGGCTCTGACCGAGCCGGGCACGCCGATCCGCTTCCACCTCACTGTAGGACCCGATTTATGAAGCTCTTCGGAAATCATCCCCGCCTGCGCCGTTTTCTGCTCTGGGGCGGCGGCGCGTTCATCCTTCTCGCCGTGCTCGTGGGAGCGGGAATTTGGTTCCTCCTGAGCACCCAGGGAGGGACCCAGTTCCTGTTCACCCGTCTCGGCGCTCTCATGCCCGGATCGCTGGAGGTCGGCGAGCTCCACGGCCCCATCCGCGGACCGCTCTCCATCCGTGGCCTCGTCTACAAGCGGGAGGGTCTGGAGATTCACATCGATCGCGCGGAGCTCAAGTGGCGGATGCGCGACCTCCTCTCCCGCCAGCTGGAGATCGAACAGTTCCACGCCCAGGGCATCCGGATCATCCCGGCGCCGACCGCCGAGAAGAAAGAGCCCACGGCGCTGCCGGACATCAACCTCCGCTTCAACATCGCGGTGCGCGATGCGCAGGTGCGCGATCTCCAGATCGGTGCGCCCGGCGCGGTCCCCTTCGTCATCGACCGGATCGACCTCGTCACCACCTCGATCGGCAACGACTTCAAGATCGACCACTTCGTGGTCCGGGCGCCTCTCCTGGACGGCGACATCGCCGGCAAGTTCCAGCCCCAGGGGGACTATCCGGTCGATCTGGAGCTCCAGTGGAAGGTGCGCCCGCCGCAGATGGCGGAATTCACCGGCCGCGGAGCGCTGACCGGCACCCTGGAGAAGCTGCGCGTCGTCCAGACCCTCGGCGCTCCCTTCCCCGCCCGCCTGGACGCCACGCTCCTGCAGCCGCTGCGCAACCTGCAGTTCGACGGGCGGATGGCGTTCTCCGATTTCAATCCGCGTCTGATCAAGGCGGACCTCCCGGACCTCCCGGCCCGGGGTGAGGTCGCGGTGCAAGGAGAGGTCGAGTCCTTCACCAGCACGGGCACGGTGCGCGGCCGGATCGAGCAGGCCGGAGGACCGGTGGAGGTCGCGTACCGGCTGTCGCGCGACGGGGAGCGCTGGAACATCCAGCAGGCGGACATCGCCCTGCCCGGAACGCCCACCCGGCTCGACGTCCGCGGCCTGCTCACCGTGAACGGCAAGGATCTCGACTTCCAGGGAGAGACGAGCTGGCGCAATCTGCGTTGGCCGCTGCGCGGCGGCACGCCCACGGTCGCCAGCTCCCGCGGCAAGGCCACGGTCTCGGGAAATACGGACCGCTACCGGGCCCAGCTCGAGGCCGACCTCACCCAGGCGCCCGGCGGCGATCTCCTGCCTGGGCGGTGGACGGCCGAGGGGGAGGGGGACCGCGACAGCTTCCGCCTCGCTCGGCTCGCCGGCGACCTGCTCGGCGGCCGGATCGCCGGCAACGGCGAGGTCGCCTGGACGCCGCAGGTGCGCTGGAAGGCCGTGCTGCGCGGCCAGGGCATCGATCCTGAGAGGATCTCTCCCCAGTTTCCGGGAGCACTGGCGTTCGTGGCGACCACCCAGGGGCGGCTGGAGGCGGCCGGTCCGGTCGGCACGGTCCAGGTCTCGCGCCTCGCCGGGACCTTGCGCGGACAGCCGGTGAGCGGCACGGCGGCGGTCCGGCTCGGCGGCCGGGTCCACGAGCTCTCCCATCTCGATCTCACCTGGGGCACCGCGGACCTGGCGGCCTCGGGCCGGGTCGTCCCCACCCTGGACCTGGCCTGGCAGGTGGCCGCTCCGAACCTGGCGATCGCCGTCCCCCAGGGCGGCGGCTCGCTGGTGGCGCAGGGGCGCGTCTCCGGCCAGCCCGCCACACCGCGCATCCAGGTGGACGCGCGCGGCGAGGCCCTGCGTTTCGGGACGAACGGGGCCACGGCCGCCAGGTTGAACGCCGACGTCGACCTCGCGCCCGGCGGGGTCATCGCGCTCGATCTGCAATCGAACGGCGTGCGGTCCGGCGAGCGCCAGATCGAGCAGCTGACGGTGCACGGCCGCGGCACGCGCGGCAACCACACGATCACCGCGGCGGCGGTCGCGGCCGAGGACCGGCTCGACCTCGCCTTGACCGGAGGTCTCACCGGGACGACCACCGAAACCATGGCCTGGAACGGCCGGATCCAGCAGCTCGACGTGCGCTCGAAGCTCGCCGGCAACTGGCGCCTCGAAGCTCCCGCGGCCCTGGCGGCCTCGCCGGCGGCGGTCCGCCTGAACGGCTTCTGCTGGCGGTCGGGACGGGCTCGCCTCTGCGCCGACGGCGGCTGGGCGCAGGCCGGCGCCTGGAACGTCGACGCCTCGATCGCCGATTTCGCCTTGAGCACCTTCCGTCCCTACCTGCCGCCCGACCTGGTGGTCACCGGCGATCTCAACGGCAAGGTCCAGGCGCGCGGCTCCGGCGCGGTGCTGGCGGCGGCCGATGT
>DASPXX010000230.1:0-8972 GCA_035637095.1 Thermoanaerobaculia bacterium | reverse complement strand
GAGGCGACCGGGAAGATCCCGGAGAGCTATCTTCCCGGCCCGGGGATCGAAGAGATGTGCACCGGCCCGATGGACTGCGCGACCGGCCTCACCGGCAAGGCCACGACCGTGCTGGTGCGCCGCCGCCCTGGCGCCACCCGTCTGGTGGTCACGCTGCGGCGGCTCCCCGACGCTCCGACGCTCGCTCCGCTCGCCGTCCGCGTCTCCATCCCCGCGCCCTCGGGCGAGGTGAGCGCGGCCACCATGCTGACCGCGGACGGTCCGGCGGAGCGGCGCGTCGAGCTTCCCCTGCCTGCAGACATCCGCCCGGGAGCCGCCCTGGACGTCGACATCCGGGCCGCGCGGGCGATCTCCGCAGCCGCCACCCCGGCGCCGCGCTCGCTCACCGTGGCGGCCATCGAACAGATCTGACCATGATCCCCAAGAGACTCCTTCCGCTCCTCTTCGCCGCCCTGCTGCTCCTGCCGTCCGGGGCCTGCTCGCCGCGCAAACCGAAGCCGGCGCGCCCGCTCAACGTGATCTTCATCCTGGTCGACACCCTGCGCGCCGACCACCTGGGGATCTACGGCTATCCGCGGGACACCAGCCCGAACCTGGACGCCTTCGCCCGCCGCTCCGTCTTCTTCCGCGAGGCGCGCAGCCAGGCGTCGTGCACGTTCCCGTCGGTCAACTCGATCCTGACCTCGCGCTACCCCGCGGCGTTTCTCGGCCAGCCCGGCCAGGCGATGGGCATCCCGGCGAACGTCCCGTCGCTCGCCGAGATCCTGCGTCTGCGCGGCTATCGCACGGTCGCGGTCTCGGCCAGCGCCGTGGTGCGCAACACGCCCAGCCAGCACAATCCCGGCGCCGGGTTCGGACGGGGCTTCGAGGTGTTTCAGGAGGACTGCGTCTGGAAGGCCGCGGCCTGCGTCAACCGGCAGGTGCTCGGGCGACTGAAGCGTGACCAGGACGCCGACGCGGCCGACCGTCCCCTCTTCCTCTATATCCACTACATCGACCCGCACGGCCCCTACAATCCGCCGCGCGAGCACGAGCGCCGCTTCGCCACCGGCCGTCCGGACAAGCCGTTCATCCGCAACGGCAATCCGAACCCGATCGGCGACATGCTGTACAAGGGGGGGCCCGACCCCGGGGTGACGCCGGCCGACCTGCAGTATCTGAGGGATCTGTACGACGACGAGATCAACTATCTCGACGGCCAGCTGCTGCACCTCTTCCGCGTTCTGGAGGAGAACGGCTGGCTCGACGACTCGGTCATCGTCTTTGCCGCGGACCACGGCGAGGAGTTCCTGGAGCACGGCCACATCAAGCACTGCCGCACGGTCTTCGACAGCTCGGTCAAGGTCCCGCTGTTCTTCCACATCCCAGGCGTCGCGGCCCGCGCGCTGGAGCAGCCGGTCCAGAACCTCGACATCGTGCCGACGCTCCTGGACTACCTGCGCATCCCCACCACGGGCATGACCCTGGAGGGCAAGAGCCTGCGCCCGCTGATCGAGCGGCAGCAGCCGGAGGACCCCTACCAGTACAGCCTCTCCGGCCCCTACCGCGGCGTGGCCGACGGCCGCTTCAAGCTCATCCAGAACCTCGCCGGAGAGGCGTTCCTGCTCTTCGACCTGAAGCGGGACCCCGGCGAGACGCGGAACATCCTCGCGGGCGAACGGCGCAACTTCCATCGCCTGCGCGACGCCCTCGGCCGCTGGCTCGCGCAGACCGAGGGCCAGGGCCGGGCCGACGAGAGCCTGCGCAAGGCCAGGGAGGCGGAGGAGAAGCTGCGCTCGCTCGGCTACCTGGAGTAGATGAGCTCGAGCAGCCCGAACCTCTCGAGCTCCTCGCGCAGCAGCTTCCGCATCATCTCCTCCAGCTCGTCGCGGTTCGGCAGCGGCGTCTCCTCGGCCACCGGAGGGGGCGCGGGAGGGGGTGGAGGCGGCTCCGGCTTCGGCTCGGGCAGCGGAATCCCGAGCTGCTCGAAGATCCAGATCGGATCGCGTGGCGGCGAGGCGGTCATGAACAGCAGCAGCGGCTCGAGCCCCAGCTCCCGGGCGAGCGCGAACACGTGCCAGACCTTGAGGCCGATCCGGCCGCGCAGCACGCTGCCGAGATAGCCCTGGCTCCAGCCGAGCTCGCGCTCGATCTTCCGGCGGGAGCGCCGGGACTTGACGATCTCGTCGTCGAGCAGCTTGATGATCCGCTCGGCCTCCTCCTGTCCCACGGAGGAATGGGATTTTGACACCTTGGTCGATTTGGACGATGGGGTCGTGTCGGTCCGGTCGATGATCATGGTGCACAGGATTCTACGGCAAAGGAGGATAGAACGCCACTGTGGAGCATGATGCCCTCCAGGAGCCCGAGCGGAGCTCAGGCTGCCGGGAGCGCAAGGCCGATCTGGCGCAGCAGGGCATCGAGGTCGTCTCCAGAGGCGGGAATGCACGGGAGGATGCGCGCGGCGTGGCGGCGCACCCAGGTTTCGGCGGCAGGGGTGGGAGACGGATGGCCGCGGGCTCCGAGGAGCCGGCGCCACTCTCTCCGCCAGGTGGAGTCGAAGCCGTCGAGGGTTTGCAGGAGCGGGCCGTTGCGGAAGCGCGGGCCCAGGTGCTGCGCGAGGTCCGCAGCCTCGCGCAGGCCCACGTTCATGCTCTGGGCGCCGACGGGACTGGCCAGGTGGGCCGCGTCGCCGGCCAGCCAGGTGTTGTCCTTGCCGAAGCGGCCGGTGAGGCGGTGCTCGAAGCGGACGGCCATCGACCAGACGACCTCCCCGAGGGCATCGGTGAACCAGGGGGCGCGGCTCGCGACGAGCTCGGTGAGGCGCTCGCGGACGATGTAGGGGAATGGGTCCTCGCCGATGGAATCGAAGACGCGGCGCTTGAAGCGGGGCTCGACGAGCTCCTCCCAGCCGGCCTCGCCGATCTGGAAGCTCCAGCGGAACCGGTTCCCCCCGAGCGAGTAGAGCACGCAGGTGCCGTGCTCATCGAGGGCGATCCGCACCTCGCTCAAAGACGGAGAGTCGGCCGTGATCTCGAAGACCGCGAACAGCTCGGGAGGGCTCATCTCCACATACGAGGCCTTGAGGGCCCGGCGGACGGCGGAATGCGCACCGTCGGCGCCGATCACCACGGCAGGCCGCACCAGCCGGGTCTCCTCGACGGCGTCGCCGTCGCGGGCGAGCCGCTCGATGACCGCGACCGCGGCGCCGCCACCCAGGCGGAGCTCGGCGACGCGGTGGCGCCAGAGCACGCGCCCTCCCTGCCGCTCGAAGTGGCTTTCGAGGAGCCCTTCGAAGACCTGCTGCGGGACCACGGCGGCATAGGGGAACGGCAGGGAGAGGGCGGTCAGGTCGACCGCGGCGCACCGCTGCGGTCCCTCATAGAACGCGACGCGGTCCACCCGGTGCCCGCGGTCGAGGGCTTCGGTGGCGAGGCCGGCCATGTCGAGCAGACGGAGGGAGGCGGGATGGAGGAGCAGGGCATAGCTGCGGGCCGCCGGCCGCTTTCCCTGGTCGACGATCTCCACCCGCACGCCGCGCCGGGCGAGGAGAAGGGCCGCAAACAACCCCACGGGACCGGCGCCGACGATGAGCACCTCGGGCTCGCTGGCCGACACCAGATCGGAAGCCTCGCGCCGGGAAACGGAGAGGGCGTCCATGATGGGAGCCTGCGCGCGAGCGGCCCTCCCCCGACAGACCCCGCGAGGTGGGAGGAGCCCCCGCCGCCGGGGTGGGGCCGGCCCGCGCGCTCGTCAGCCCGGAGCCGCTCTTCGAGGTATGGCTCCGCTCCGGCGGAGCGGCCGAGAATGACATCGGGAGCCGAACGGCTCCTGAAGGAGCCAATCATGAATAGAAGATTGGAAGGAGGACTCCAGGTCCTCGTGCTCGCGTCTGCCACGGTCCTGGCTGCTCTGTGGCCGATGGGAAGCCCCACCTCCAGCGCGGAGGAAGTGATTCAGCCGCCTGCCCACACCTATCCCACGGGCAGCATCGCCCGCGGCCGGGTGAGCTACCGGCTCTATTGCGCGAGCTGCCACGGCCAGACCGCCCAGGGGGATGGTCCGGTGGCGCAATACCTCAAGACCAAGCCCGTGGATCTCACCAAGCTGGCCGCGGGCAACAGCGGCAAGTTCCCGGCCGAGCAGGTCTTCGCAAGCATCGACGGCCGCGGCATCGAGGTGACGCCCACCCATGGACCGCGCGACATGCCGGTCTGGGGCCTGAGCTTCCAGGATCCTGCCAAGGACACGGACCAGGAGGCGGACGCGCAGCAGAAGATCGCTGACATCGTGACTTTCGTGCAGAGCGTGCAGAAGTAAGGTCAGCGTTCCAAGGCTCGCTGGGTGCGCCGGCAGATGCCGCGCAGGATGGCGACCTCGCGGCTCGTCGGGCCGGCGCGGGCGGCGAGCCGGCGCAGGTCGCGGAGGACTCCCGCAAAGGAGTCGTCGCGCTCGAAGCCCACCCGTCGCAGGAGGTCCGCCGCGTGATCGAAGAGTCCGTCGAGCTCCTCCGTGGTGGCCGGCGGCTCGGGATGACCCACCGCGGATGGCGGCGGGATCGGTCCCTCCGGTGTCCGGGCCTGGAAGAGCTCGTAGGTCACGAGGAGCACCGCCTGGGCGAGGTTCAACGTCGGCTGCACCGGCGAGCAGGGGATGGTCACCAGAACGCTCGCCAGCGCCAGCTCGTCGTTGGTCAGCCCGCCCACCTCGGGGCCGAAGAGGAGAGCCGTGGGGGTGTCCGGAGGGTCCTGGGCGAGGTGCGCCGGCAGCTCGCGAGGGGTCAAGACCGGCACCTCCCAGCGGCGGTCGCGGCTCGAGGTCGTTCCCACGATACGGCGGAACGGGGCGAGGGCGTCGCGGAGACTGGAGACCCGGCGGGCGCCGTCCAGCACGTGCCGGGCGCCCACGGCAAAGGCGGTGCCGATCGTGCCGATCGCCGCCGCCGGCTCCACCAGGAGGAGCCGGTCGAGCCCCATGTTCGCCATCGCCCGGGCGGCGGCGCCCACGTTCCCCTCCTCGCGGGGGCGGACCAGCACCACGGCCGGCGTCGAGGGATCGTCCATGGCCGCGACTCTATGATAGCTTCAGGCCAGAACATTCAGGGGAGACGAGAGATGAGCTCCGAGATCCGCGCATACCTGATCTTCACAGGCAGCGGTCCCATCCTGATCCTGTCCACCTATCCGTCGCTCACCGACGAGCGCCTGATCAGCAAGCTCCGCTACAAGGGGATCGACAAGTTCATCGCCTACGAGGTCCATCGCGACGCGGTGCGGCAGCGCTACGAGCACTCCTACGACACGATCGTCCAGGACCTGCGGGAGAGCCCCGACGACATCCGCGTCCTCGACTTCAACGGCCACCAGATCATGGCCAACTTCTCGCTCCAGGCCCTGGGCGAGCCGATCAAGTACGGGAGCTAGTCCTCCCGCAGCGCCTTCAAGTCGTAGCCCAGCTCCGCGAAGAGCCGGTAGATCGTGGGGATGGGCAGGCCGACCACGTTCGAATAGTTGCCGGAGACCGCCTCGACGAACAGCGATCCGAGCCCCTGGATCGCATAGGCGCCGGCCTTGTCCCGCGGCTCGCCGGTGGCTGCGTACCAGACGACCTCCTCCGCGGTGAGAGGGGCCATGCGGACCGCCGTCCTGGAAAGCCCCGAAACGATCCGGCCCGGGACGTCGAGGACGGCCACGCCGGTGAGCACCTCGTGCTCGCGGCCGGAGAGGAGGCGGAGCATGCGCGCGGCGTCCGCCTCATCCTCCGGCTTGCCCAGGATCTCCCCGTCGACGACCACCGTGGTATCCGCCGCCAGAACCAGCTCGCCGGGCCGGCCCGCCGCCCAGGCCTTCTCCTCCGCGAGCCGCAGGACGTAGACCTCGGGAGCCTCGCCGGGGCGCGGCGTCTCGTCGATCTCGGTGGAGCGGACCGCGAAGCGCAGACCGAGCCCGCCCAGCAGCTCGCGCCGCCGGGGCGAGCCCGAAGCGAGGACGAGGGTTCTTGGAATGGCCACGGGGGCTCAGGCTAGCATGGCTGCCGCCGAAACCTGGATAATGCGCGCCATGCTTCACCGCCGCACCCTCCTCCCCGGCTGCTCGCTCGTAATGCTCCTCGTCCTGACGTCGGGCTGCACCATGGTCCGGTTCGACAAGCGGAGCGTCTATCAGTACGACCATCCGTTCGCCGTGGAGGACGAGACCTTCCGCCGGTCTCTGAGCGCTTTCGGCAATACCATGGTGGACGGGAACCGCGCCGAGATCCTCAACAACGGCGACGAGATCTTCCCCGCGATGGCCGGCGCGATCCGCGAGGCGAAGGCCACGGTCAACCTCGAGTCCTACATCTTCAAAGACGACAAGGCGGGAAAGATCTTCGCCGACGCGCTGATGGATGCCGCGCGGCGAGGCGTCGAGGTGCGCGTGCTGGTGGATGGCACGGGCAGCAAGTTCGCCGGGCCGCTCCTCGACCGCATGCGGCAGGCGGGCGTCAAGGCCAGCGTGTTCCGCCCCATCCGTCTCTGGAGCCTCTACAAGATCGCCCGGCGGACGCACCGGAAGATCCTGGTCGTCGACGGCACCGTCAGCTTCACCGGCGGCTTCTGCATCGCCGACCAGTGGCTCGGGAACGCCCGCAACCCGAAGGAGTGGCGGGACATGATGGTGCGCGCCACCGGTCCCGTCTCGGCGCAGATGCAGGCGATCTTCAGCGAGGACTGGACGTTCACGACCGGCGAGATCCTGGCCGGCGACAAGTTCTATCCGCCGATCGACCCGGCGGGAGACGTCGAGGCGCAGGCGATCAAGGCGTCGCGCGGCGACTCGTCCTCGTTCGCCACCATGCTCTACTACGTCGCGATCCAGTCGGCCAGGAAGTCGATCCACATCCAGAACGCCTATTTCGTCCCCAGCCGGCAGATCCGCCAGGCGCTCACCCAGGCGGCGCGGCGCGGCGTCGACGTGCGGATCATGGTCCCCGGCCGGCACATCGACGAACCGCTGGTGCGCATGGCCTCGCGCCTCCACTACGGCGAGCTGCTCAAGGCGGGCGTCCGGATCTTCGAGTACAACCGCACGATGATGCACAACAAGAACGCCGTGATCGACGGCCTCTTCAGCACGGTGGGCTCGATCAACTTCGACGCGCGCTCGACGCACGAGAACGCCGAGGAGAGCCTGGCCTTCTACGACCGCGACCTCGGAGCGCGGCTGGAGGCGGTCTTCGCCGAAGACCAGACATACTGCCGCGAGATCACCTACAGGAGCTGGAAGAAACGCGGCATCGAGCAGTGCCTGGCCGAGATCGTCTCGAACTTCTTCAAGCCCCTCTACTGAAGCGCCGAGCCCCTGCCGGTCAGGAACCCTGGCCGGGAGCTCCGATGAGACGGGCGAAGATCCCGGTGCCGTCGCCGTCCGGGCCATACCAGACCGCGGCCCCCTTGCCGTTCGGCGCGACGGAGATCGCGGGCGCGGCCTGCGACCCCTTTCGATTGAGATTGATCCGGAACTCCCGGCCGCGCGCCTTTCCGTTCGCCCCATACACGCGGGCGAAGATGCCGAATTCGTCACCGTCCTGGCCGGCTCCGCTCATCCAGAGGACGAGGAAGCCACCGGTCTGGAGCGCGCTGACCTCCGCTCCCAGCTGCTCCCCGGGCAGGAAGGCATTGGTGGAGAGCCCCGGCCCCAGGGCGACGCCGTCGGCGGAGTAGAACCGGGCCGCGATGCCGGTGAAGTCCTGGGTGTGCCCGAGGTGCGGGTCCTTGGTGAAGTCGGCGCCCCGGTCGGTCCAGGCGATCGCGAACCTCCCGTCCGCGGCCACGGCGACCGACGGCCCGAACTGGCTCACCTCCTGCGAGGGGCCGTCGTTCACCTGGAATGAGTCGAGCGGAGCTCCGGAGCGGGAGAAGAGCCCTGCCACGATGTCGTAGAACGAGCTCTCGCCGCCATAGGACTGGCCGGCGACGACGAAGTCTCCATTCGGTTTCAGGGCCACCCGGGGGCCGCTCTGCTCCTCGTAGCCGCCGAGGGCGACGGCCTCGGGACCGAGCGGCTTGCCGTCGGCGCCGAAGCGGCGAAAGAAGATGTCGGTGTTCACCTCGGCATCGCCCTCGGTCTCCTGGGTCCAGACGGCCACGAAGCTGCCGTCGGGAGCCAGGGCCACGTCGGGCGAATCCTCGGCGCGTTCGGTGCTCCCGGCGAGGAGGAACCGCGGACCGAGAGGGCGGCCGTCGGCGGCGAAGCGCCGGCCGAAGACGATGTTGGGGTCCTCCTTCCCGCCTCCCCAGACCACGACGAAGCGGCCATCCGGAGCCATGGCGACCGCCGGAGAGCCGAGGGCGCCGGGAGCGATGCGGGCGACTTGAATCTCCCCGCTGAGCGGCTTGCCCGCCGCATCGAAGATCCGGGCCACCACGGAGACCGGCTGCGTGGAGCCCTGGACCAGCCGGCCGTCCTTCCAGACGACCACGAACCGTCCGTCTGCCGCGGCGGCCACATCGGGAAACGCCTGCGATCCCGCGGTCCTCTGGTTGACCCGGATCTCCGTGCCCTTGGGGTCCTGCGCCAGGACCTCCGAAGCCGCGAGGCAGAGCGTGAGGATGAAGGTGAGAAGGAACGTGACGCGGCCTGTTTTCATCGTTGAACCCCCCAGGAACATGACAGCTTGTGCAGCAGTCTACGTGCCAGCCGGAAGACTTGTCATAGTGGGCGTTAACGAGCCGCGCCTGGCCGAGATCGTGTCGAGCCGCTTCAAGCCTCTCTACTGAAGCGCTGAGCCTCCCTGGCGGTCAGGAGCCCTGGCCGGGGGCTCCGACGCGACGGGCGAGACCGAGGAATGGTCATCCCGAGGGTCGGGATGCTCATCCCGGACCTCGGGACGGCCAACCCGGAGGTCGGGATGCTCGTTCCTACCCCTGGGAATGGTCATCCCGAGAGACGGGATGCTCGTTCCTACCCCTGGGAATGGCCGTGCCGAGGGTCGGGATGCTCGTTCCTACCCCT
>DASPXX010000229.1:0-25821 GCA_035637095.1 Thermoanaerobaculia bacterium | reverse complement strand
CGGGCAGCGGCACCGCGAGCATCGCCCCCTCCGGCAGCGCGTCGACGAGGCGGGCCCGCTCCGCCACGAGAGCGAGGGCGTCCTCCAGCGAGAAGACGCCGGCGAGGCAGGCCGCCACGTACTCGCCCAGGCTGTAGCCGATCATCGCCGCCGGGCGGATCCCCCAGTCGAGGAGCAGCGTCGCCAGGGCGTATTCGACCGAGAAGAGCGCCGGATGGGCGATGCGCGTCCGGGCGAGCGGACCGTCCTCTCCGCTCTCTCCCTCCGCGGAGACCAGGCGCCGCAGGTCGGGACGGGCTGCCGCTCCGGGCGCGCCGGAGGGAGGCTCGCCCGTCCATAGGATCTCGCGCAAATCGAGACCCAGGCGGGGCTGCAGGATCTCGGCGCAGCGGTCGAAGGCGTCGCGGAAGACCGGCTCGCCGCGATAGAGCTCCGCGGCCATTCCCAGGTGGTGGTCCCCCAAACCGGGAAACAGGAACGCGACGCCCGGCGGCTCGGCCCCGGGGTCGCCGGAATCGCCCGTCACCAAGCGCGCCGCATCCCGTCCGGCCAGCAACCGTGCGGCCTCCTCACGGTCGCGGCAGACCAGGGCGCGACGGTGGCGGAACGGCTTGCGCCCCACCCGCAACGTGTGGGCCGCGTCCGCCAAGGTCCCCGCGCGGTCGGGATCGGCGAGCCAGCCGGCGAAGTTGGCCGTGGCAACGTCGAGCGCCTTCGGGCTGCGCGCCGAGAGCACCAGGAGCTGCCAGGGTCGCGAGGGCGCCGGAGCTGGCGCGGCCGGCGCCTCCTCCAGGATCACATGGGCATTGGTGCCCCCGATCCCCAGAGCCGACACCGCGGCGCGCCGCGGCGTCTTCCCCGCCGGCCAGTCGCGCACCGCGGTCGGCACGAAGAACGGGCTCCGGTCCAAGGCCAGCGCCGGATTCGGCGTCTCGAAGCCCAGGCTCGGCGGGATCTGGCCGTGCTCCAGGGAGAGGACGGCCTTGATCAGCCCCGCGACCCCGGCCGCGGCGTCGGTATGGCCGATGTTCGTCTTGATCGAGCCCAAGGCGCAGAAGCCCCGGCGGTCGGTCGAGGCGCGCCAGGCGCGCGTCAGAGCAGCGACCTCGATGGGATCGCCGATCGGCGTGCCGCTGCCGTGGGCCTCGACGAGACCGATCGTCTCCGGCTCGACCTGGGCTACCACCAGGGCCTCGGAGATCACGTCCGCCTGGCTGTCGATGCTCGGCGCCGAGTAGCCGGCCTTGCCGGCGCCGTCGTTGTTGATCACCGAGCCGCGGATCACCGCATGGATCGTGTCGCCGTCGGCGAGGGCGTCCTCCAGCCGCTTGAGCATCACGAGGCCGGCACCGTTCCCCTCGACCAGCCCCTGGGCCTTCGCGTCGAAGGCGCGGCAGTGGCCGTCCGGCGAGCCGATCCCGCCTTCCTCGTAGAGGTATCCGACCCGATGCGGGAAGCTCACGCCCACGCCGCCGGCCAGGGCCATGTCGCACTCGCCGCCCAGGAGCGACTGGCAGGCAAGATGGATGGCGACGAGCGAGGTCGAGCAGGCGGTCTGCACCGCGACGCTCGGCCCCCGCAGGTTCAGCTTGTAGGACGCCTGGGTGGTCAGGAAGTCCTTGTCGTTGAGCATCTTGATCTGCAGGCCGCCGATCTCGGCAAGGAGGTCGGGGCGCGGCAGGAGGTGGAACGCGAAGTAGCTGGTCGAAGCCGCTCCGGCGAAGACGCCGATGCGGCCGGGAAAGGCATGCGGATCGTAGCCCGCGTTCTCGCAGGCCTGCCAGGCGCATTCGAGGAAGAGGCGCTGCTGGGGGTCCATGACCTCGGCATCGCGCGGGGTGATCCCGAAGAATTCGGCATCGAACATCTCGACGCCGTCGAGGATGCCACGAGCCCGGACGTAGCGCGGATTCGCGAGCAGCTCCGGGGAGACACCCGCGGCGGCGAGCTCCTCGTCGGTGAAGCGGGTGATCGCCTCGACGCCGCCCTGCAGGATGCGCCACAGGGCGTCAACATCCGGAGCGCCGGGGAAACGTCCCGCCATCCCGATGACCGCGATCTGATCGAGCGTCTCCATGAATGCCTCTCTTGATCTCTCAGGTGCCGGGCGAGACCTTCACCGCCCCCGGACTGGAACGTGGAAGAGTAGCATGCCCCCTCAGGGCTGCTCCCGGACCCCCCTTGGAAGGAAAGTGCGCCGGGCGGGCGAAAGGGAGTCGGGATTCACTCCCTGGCGATTTCCAACCTCATTTCCACATCCTGGGATCGAACGCGAACGGCTCAGGCTTCCGAAGCCGAATTTCGGAGAAATCGGTGTGCGACGGATTCAGGAGAAAGTTGGTTTCGTGGGGAACCACCACGGATGGAACGGCGAGGACGGCCGTGCGCCCAGAGCGAGCCCAGGCAGTTCCCAGGTGTTTCAAGGAACCCGGACCAGGATAGGTCTGCCAATCCGCAGGCAAGACAGCTGGATCCATCTCTTCGATGGTGATGCGGGAGGGAATCTCGGCAGCGAGCACCACAAGGTCGTCCGGAGCCTCGGACGCTTCGAGATGAACGAAAAGCTCCAGAGCAGCAAGCGACAGTGAGGCTGCGCAATAGACGACGGCGATCCCCTGGTGATTCCAGCGGCCGCCGTAGAGCCTGGCCCCCGCGCCGTCGAAGGCACGATCGGCGAACCGCGCCTTGGTCAGCCGCCAGACTGTCAGTCCAGAGGATGGCCGCCGCCGGCGCTGTGCTCCCCCAGTCAACTGAAGACGCCGTGCTCGATGCGCCCGAGCACCTCTTCCACCTGCTGGGTCCCGGGATCAGTATCGAGCAGACTCAGCGGCGTCTGCCCTCCGAGAGCCCGGTTGGGTGCCTTGAGCCAGCGTGAGGCCTTCTCCTCACTCCCAAGCACATCGACGGTCTCTGCAAGGACCCGCACGAGACGGAAGAGCCGATCCGAGTCGGCCGGGCGAAGGCGCCGCGCCTTCTCGCGTTGGGCAAGTGTGGGAGACGGGAGATCGAGAGCGGATGCCACTTCATCCAAGTCCAGAGAGAATCTGGCCGTCACAGTCTCCAGGACCGAGAAAGGGAGTCCTTCACGGATCTGTTGCTTCAGATCCTCGGACGTCGGCGAGTCCCCACCAACATCCAGACCTCCGAGAACGTCGACGATGACCGCTGAGCCTCTCATAACCTCCCTAGAGTATAGCCCGAGTTTCACTCCCGCGGGTTCAGCACCTCCAGCGCCAGCTTCCAGTCCTGCCCCGGCTGCCGCTTCCAGACCCTCATGTAGGTACCGGACTCGGGCTTGTCTCCCTTCCGCTCGTACGTGCCGTAGACGTAGCCCAAGTCTCCGGCCTTGGCGCTTCCGCCGCCGACCGGCTTCGAGGAGAATGCCCCCTTCTCCTCCGTGAGCTGCAGCGCTGCCGCTTCGAGGCCCACGAACGGCGCATGGTTCTGGCGCAGCAGGCGGACATCCTCGGCGAGAATGCCCTTGTACGCCTCCTCCAGCCCCTTCCCCGCCGCTTCGCCGAGGGAGCGATCGACATCCAGGAGCGCCCCTTCCGCTTCCTTGGGGTCGACCGGCGGGCCGCTCTTCTCCAGCTTCGCCGGATCGAGGGGACCGGGCTCGCCGCCCCGCTTCGGCGCATCCGGCATCGTCGCTCCCATGTCCGCCACGAAGCGCCAGGTGCCGTCCGCCTGCTTGCGCCAGACGGTCGAGAAGGTGCCGTAGATCTTCTTTCCGTCCTTGAAAGCGAGGATGTAGGGCCCCGTGTTCCAGCCGAGGTCGGCCGAGCGGGAGATGTCCGAGAAGGTCGGCCACCATTCCAGCGTGAACTGGGGCGTGGGCCGCTTCTGCCATGCCTCCTTGCCCGGCACCGGGTCCGGGGTGAACACCACGCCGTCGTCCGCGATGAAGGCGAGGAAGGCCTCCTTCGCATTGGCGTCCATCGACTTCTTGGAGAAGGCGCGCTCGGTATTGATGAGGCTCTGGTACTCGGCAGCGAGATCCACCGGCTTCGCGGCCTCCTCCTGGGCGGCGGCGGTCCAGGTGAGGCCCGCGACGATCGCGGCTCCGAAAAAGAACGCTCTCTTCATGGAAGACTCCTTGCTTTCTGCTCTTCGACCGGAACCGCGGAGCCGTCGGGGTACAAGGCCACGACCCGCTCGTCCCGCCAGACGTAGGCCGGCCGGCCGTTGCGCCAGTGCTCGGCAATCGCGGCAGCCGCAGCCTCCTGGATAGCACGCCGGGCCTTGACAATGATGTCCGGCAGCTTCTTTTCGTCGATGGGCTCGCTCATCCCCGCAGCATACCGTGGTCCGGGCCTAGCCCCGTGTCTGCAGCTCCAGCTGCACCAGCCGCATGAAATCCTGGGCGTTGGTGACGACGCCGAAGGCCTGGTGGGTGCCGCGGTCCTTCAGCTTGTTGACCACGAACTCGGTCTGGTCCACGCAGATCGTGGTGATCTCAGAGATCGAGCCGTCCGGCCGGTGGCAGTAGGTCGGCAGCATGTTGCCCGCGGCGATCGCGTGGAGCGCCGTGGCGACCATCACCACCATCGTCGCCCGGGTGGTCAGCTCGCGCATCGCCTCCTGGGAGTCGAGCGCCGAGGCAATGGTCTCCGGCAGCGGCCCGTCGTCGCGGATCGAGCCGCCGAGGACGTAGGGGGTGCCGGTCACGGTCAGCGCGTGCATGATGCCGCTGCTCAAGCGACCGGAGTCGACCAGCGCCTGGATCGAGCCGGCCTTCTTCACCTCGTTGATCGCCCGCATGTGGGTCGTGTGGCCGCCGGCGATCCCCAGGCCGTCGGCGCGCATGCCGAGCGTCGTGCCGTAGAGCGCGGCCTCGACGTCGTGCACCGCCACGGCATTGCCGGTGATCACGCCATGGCAGAAGCCGTTGTGGATCATCCACTCCATGGCCACCCGCCCGCGGGCGTGCACCAGCGCCGGGCCGATCACCCAGAGGATGAAGCCGTCCGCCCCGCGGTTGTGCACGAACTCCCGGAAGATCGCGTCGTAGTTGACCGGCTTCTCGCGGCTCACCTCCGAGGCCATGAAACTGAAGGCCTCGGGGACATGGGTCTCGTCCACCTCGTCGAGAAAGCCGCGCTCCCAGACCAGGACCCCCTCGGAGCCATCCTCCTTGACCGCGACGGCCACCAGGTCCCCCTTGCGGACCATGCGGAACTCCTTGGCGGCCAGCCGCTCGGCCGCGGGGTCCCAGACCAGATGGGCATCCATCCGCGGCCGTTCCGGCATGCGCCAGCGCCCGCCGATCTTCACGTAGGTGGGGTGATTGGTGGTGGACATGAAGCCGTCCGGCAGGACCGTATCCGCGGGAGCGGGCTCGAAGCGGCACTCGGGCGCCGCCGCAAGGCGCGGTTGGGAGAAATCGGGTTCGCGGTACATGGCGGGCCGGGATGGTAGCCGAGGGCGGGCGGGGGTTCAAGGGAGGCTGCTGTCGCGATGCGGTGCTTTTTGAGCAGCTTCCACCAACTCGTCCTGGAATGAGATCCGGGCGTGATGCTCCTTTGCATCTGGATATACGAGACGGCGAAGTAGCCGGTCTGCCACTCGAATCGCCCCTGGCTCTTGTGAGCTTCACCAGCAGATGGACATGGTCCGGCATGCCGCCGGGTCGCGATAGCAGACATTGCGCAGGAAGTCGCCGAGAGCCTTCTCGTACTCCTCCAGAGGCAGGGCACCCGGCCGGCGGATGACCGGAGCCAGCTTCGCGCAGAGCGCCGGGTCCTTGGGAAGCACCGGCCCCGGCTGCTCGGCCGAGCAGGAAGGCTGGGCGGGGCAATCAACGCGTCGATGCCGCCTCGGCAACCCGCTTTCGGCCGGCGGACTTCCACGTCATGGATGGCCGCTTGCCCGCGGCGGCGCACTCCTGAAGATAGTGGTTGATGAGTGTCTGGTAAGGGATCGCCAGATCCTCCGACAGCTCCTTGAAATAATCGAGGGTGGGGACATCCAGGCGAATCGTGACCTGCTTCTTCAGGCGCTTGGCGTATGGATTCCGGCGAGCCCCGGTGAAGTCGTAGCTCTTTCTCATGAGCGGGTCCTCCTCTTGTACTGTTCTCGCTCCGACCGGTCGGCCTTGCGTGCGGAGATGATGCGGATCACATCGTTGGCTTCCCTGTAGCAGTGGCACACGACAAGTGTACGAAGCCGCGAGCTCAAATCAAGCAGAAGGAAGCGGTCCTCCTCCTCGGAGTGCTCTGGATCGGCAACGAGGAGAGCGTCGTCATCGTAGAACACAGTCGCCGCCTCCTCGAACCCCACGCCGTGCTTCCGGCGGTTGACAATATCCTTGGCCGGGTCCCATCGGAAGCGCAGCACCGTCACCAGGATATTGTAGTTACGTTGTAACGCGGAGATCAAGGGCCAAGCTGGGCGGTGACCGGGACAGCCTGCTGTCGCCCCTTCGGGGCTGGTTGGTCAGCCCAGCAGGAATTTCTCGTCAAAGGGGATGCGGTGCTTTTTGAGAAAGGCGCCGCGGTCAGGCCGCGATTCCACATCGGAATCCAGCCCAGAAGGGGCGACATCGTAAAGCCTGGGGCGTGAGCCCCAGGTCAGAGGTCAACCAACAATCCCAGCCCCGAAGGGGCGGCAGCAGAAGGCCTGGCTCCAAACCGCTTCTCAGAACTTCCTCAGAACTCAACCAGCGTTTTCTCAAGACTTTGCTGGCTCGCGCCGGCTACGGTGCAGCCATCCCAACGAGGCTCGAGCCGTCCGCCAGTCCCGGCGGGCGCCCCGCCCCAAGGAGGTTGCACATGTCGGCAGCACCACTCCTGAAGGCTTCCCCCACGGCGCTTCCCGCATCCCTAGTAGGCCGTGAGCTCCTCGAAGCTCACTTCGATCTTATCCAGCGCAAGCTCCAGCACCTGAGCCGGCGCAGCGGCCTGCCGGATTCCGAGGCTGAGGAGTACCGCTCCTGGGCGCTCTTCAAGCTGGTCGAAAACGACTACCGGATCCTGGGGAGTTGGGAGGGCCGGAGCTCCTTCCCCACCTTCCTGAAGGTCGTGCTGGTGAACCTGCTGCGGGACTACCGCATCCACATCTGGGGCAAGTGGCGGCCTTCCGCGGCTTCCCGCCGGCGTGGACTGGAGGGTGTTCTCCTTGATCGTCTGATGGTCCGGGACGGGCTCTCCGGCGATGAAGCCGCCGAGCGGCTCCGGACCGAACACGGGATCTCCCCGGCGCCGGACGAGCTCGTGCGGCTCACGGCCGTGCTCCCTCGACGTCAGGAGCGGCAGAGCGTCAGTGAGGAGGAGCTGCTCCAGATCCCGGTCGACGGGCAGGTGGAAATCCGGATCGAGGAGAAGGAGCGGGCGTGCGCCGCGAAACGGCTCCGCGAGCTGCTCGTCCCGCTTCTCCGAGCTCTTCCTGCCGAGGACCGCATCCTTCTCCGGCTGTGCTTCTTTGAGGGACTCAGCATGGCGGCCATCGCTCCGATTTTGGGCCGGCCTCAGCGGGAGCTATACAAGGTGCGGGAGCGGTGCTTGAGGAAGATCCGGCGGTCGCTGGTCGAGGCCGGACTGAGCTCGGACCAGATCCGTGGGCTCCTCGGCCGCTTGCAGGGGGATCTGGGGCTGGAGAGATCGCTCGAAGGGTAAAGTGAAGCACCCTGTCCGTCTAAAAGAGCAATCTTGGGAGGAGGCGCGAAGGGCGCGCCTGGCCTATTGCATCCAGGAGGGATGACATGTCCGACGACCAGAAGAACCCCCCGAAGCCACCCGTGTCAGTGCACGAGGAAGCAACCTTTCCACCTCCTGAACCAGACACAGTAAAGCCACAGTCCCAAACAGGCAGCACGGAGAAGGAGACGGGGGGGAGAAAGAGGAGGGGCCGGCAGCCGGATGTCCCTGAGTCTGCGCCTGCCAAGGAGGCCCCGCCTAAGCTGCCTGAATCGATTACGATCGAGGACTACGAGAAGCTGAATAACCCTGTCATCAAATGGCAGATCCTGGTCAAGGCGTTTCAGGTGAACCGTCGGAGTATTCTGAGCACCCCCGGGGTCACCGCCGTCGACATTGGCTACAGGATGAAGGACGGTGTCTTCCAGAACGACCTGGCACTGCGGATACATGTTGAGCGGAAGCTTCCCGAAGAGACCGAAGATCGCCCGAATCGACCCCTCTATTGGTTTCCCAAGGGGGGAAAGTGTGAAAAGGCGGGACACTTCAAGCTGAAGAGGTATGAAGTCCCTACCGACGTGATCGAGGGAGACTACAGGCCGGCGCAAATCACCGCGCCTCCTCGGCCGGGCATGGTCCTGGAAGAGCCCCGGGATTCAGACGACGTCAACCGCCGCCGGCGGCTCAACCCCCTGGTCGGCGGCATCAGCATCGGCAGCCCGCGGGCCCCGTCCGGGACTCTGGGAGCCCTGGTCTGGGACAACAAGGATGGGAGCGTCTGCATCCTGAGCAACTGGCACATCCTCTCCGGCGACCTTCGCGTGGAAGCCGGGACTCCCTGCTTCCAGCCCGGCCGCCTCGACCAGGGAAGGTCGACCGACGTCGTCGCCCGCCTGAAGCGATGGAGCTTCGACCGCCAGACCGATGCGGCGCTGGCCGAGCTGACCGGCAGCCGCCACTACTGTACCGGCGAGATCCTCGGCCTGCCTCAGCAGATCCTCGGGAGCACCGATCCTTACCTCGGGATGTTGGTGCAGAAGTGCGGACGCTCGACCGGGTTCACCTGGGGATTTGTGGATGGCCTCTACTTTTCCACCGCGATCGAGTACAGCAATGGGATCGTGCAGGTCTTCGAAGACCAGATCCACATCGCACCGGCGGAGCTGGACGTTCGGATCAGTGAGCCTGGAGATTCAGGAGCGCTCTGGTTGGCGGGAACGGAAGCCGAGCAATACCAGGTGGTGGGGCTCCATTTCGCGGGTGATCTGCCTCATTCGGCATTCGGCGAGTACGCGCTCGCAAATCCCATCAGCGTCGTCATGAAAAACCTCGACTTCTCGTTCCGCCCGCGGTTCCTGGAGATCCGGGACGAGGACGTGTTCTCCCCACCACCATTACCCATTCAGACCGAGGAAGACGGAGCCGATGCGCAACCCATCGGCACCGTTGGCAGCGGCAGGCTCAGGGGCTCGGGACATCAGGGTGATTCGATCATAATTAAACCTGGCGGTGGTTAGTGCGAATTTCTCGTGAGTGCGTGGCGTGTCACCGCGCCGCGGACTCCAGAATTGTCCGAAATTGTGGGTCGTTTTGGAGGGAGCGGAAGACGAAGTCTTCGCGGAATCCCGCCCGCGGATATCCTGCCAGAATGGCCCTCCTGGTATACTCATACACCTCGTTCCGATGGCCTGCGATGGCCTGGATCTGAGCGATCCGGAAGAGGAAGCTACTTTGATTTGGATTGAGGCGCATCGCTTCCTGAATGTTCCCGAGAGCCTCGGCGAAACGCCCGAGCTTGGCGGCACAAAAAGATCGAACATACAATAGATCAGTGCGTGAACCACCTCGGGCAAGCATACGATCGAAGCTGTTGAGGGCGAGCAGATACCAACGCCTGGCTTCGTCCCTCTTACCGGTCCTCTCGTAGCACTCGGCCAGATTGCGTGCCGTGATGGGATCGGGTTCCAACCGGTAAGCCTCACCTAAGGTCTTGATGGCCTCGGGCATGCGCTCCAGATTCAGATAAGCCAAGCCGAGGCTATTGGCCGCGCGGGGGTCATGGGTCGCCTCGAGAACCTTCCGGAACAGAGGAAGGGCTTCCAGGTTTTGTCGGTTGGCGAGATAGATCTCCCCCAGATTCTGGTTGGCGGTCGGATGATCGGGGTCGTATTCGAGCACCTTGCGATACTCGGTCGCCGCCTCATTGTAACGACTGGCTTCCTGAAGCCTGTAGGCAAGGACCAGACGCGCCCGCAGGTATCCTTGGTCGAGATCCACAGCCTGGCGAATCTTTCCAAGCCCCTCGTCGAGATGCCCCTGGGTGATGAGCGCCTCGCCCAGCATCGTATAGCCGCGATCGAAGTCGGGGCCCTGCTCGACCGCCTTACGTGCTGCTCGCTCCGCCTCTTTTGGCCTGTCTTCCAGGAGTAGGAGCTTGGCTTGCGCTACCCATGGCATCGGATCATCGGGAGCGCCCTCGACCGCCTTCGCAATCAACCGGCGGATCTCTTGCCGACGATTCGGGTCTGGAAATTGGCTCTCGAAACGGCACAGCAACGCCGCAAGTTGAGCTTCGATGAGCGGATTGCCCCGATCGAGCGCCAAGGCTTTGCGGTAGGTATTTGCGGCGTTTTTGAAGACGCTTTCGGTATCTCCCCGCCACTCTATGCGGTCTCCTTGCTCGACCAGCCGTTTCACCTCAGGCGAGTAGTCCCAGCGATGCTGCCACCTGTACCGGACGGCTGCTACCGTACCGAGCACCACAAGAAGGGCCAGCGCCGCGACGATCCAAAGCCCCAGGCGAACGGAGAGCCGGCGGCGAGCCGGCGCCGGCCGCGGCGGGCTGGTCTTGTGCTCACCGTCCAGAGGAACACGTCCCAGGTCCTCCTCCATCTCCTCGGCGGTCGCATAGCGCGCCGCCGGATCCTTCGCGAGCGCACGTTCGATCACCGCCACGAGCTCCGGAGGAAATCTGCCCGCCTCCAGCGGCCGCGGCGGCTCGTTCAAGATCGCGTAGATCACCGCCTGCTCGTAGTCGCCTCCGAACGGCACACGGCCGGTCACCATCTCGTAGAGGACGACTCCGAGAGCCCAGAGGTCGCTCCTCGGGTCGACCTTCTCCCCCCTCGTCTGCTCGGGCGACTTGTAGGCTGGAGTACCGGGGGAAGAGCCGAGCCGGGTGAGCGTGGTGGCTCCGGCCAGCTTGGCGAGCCCGAAGTCGAGCAGCTTCACCGTACCGTCGGGCAGGACCACGATGTTGGCCGGCTTGATGTCGCGATGGACGATCTGCCGGCGGTGCGCCGCGGCGAGGCCCTGGGCGATCTGGCGGGCGATCCCGATGGTCTCGGGGAGCGGCAGAGGCTCCTGGGCGAGCTTCTGCTGGAGGGTCTCACCTTCGTAGAAGGCCAGGGCGAGGAACGCCCGGCCGCCTTCGCTCTCGCCGGTCTCGTAGATCGTGGCCACGTTCGGGTGGTCGAGCTGGGCCACGGCCTGAGCCTCGCGCAGGAAGCGCCGGCGGGCGCTCGGGTCGCGGGCGAGCTCGGCGGGCAGGAACTTGAGCGCCACGACACGGTCGAGGCGCAAGTCCCGGGCTTTGTAGACCTCCCCCATGGCCCCGCCCCCGATCGCCTCCAAAATCTCGTAGTGGCCGATCCGGCAGCCGGCGGCGAGAGGCTCCGGAGCGGCACTGAAGGAGACCTCCGCCAGCAGCCGGTAGCCCTTTTTGGCAAACGTCTGGATGTAGCGCGGCTGGCGCGCCTCGTCGCCGAAGGCCTTTCGCAGCTCCCAGATGGCGTGGCTCAACACCTCGTCCGTGACGAACGCCTCCCCCCAGACCTCACGGATCAGACACTGCTTGGAGACGACGTTGGGCACATGCCGGGCCAGACAGGCGAGGACTTGGAGGGAGCGCGCCTCGACCGAGACCACGGCGCCCCCTCGTTCGAGCTGGCCCAAGGCGGGGCGGACCCGCCAATCGGCGATGAAGAAATCGGGCTCACGAGAACCCTGCATGCTCGGGTCGAGATTCATGGGCGCTGGCGGGCTCGGCAAGCCTGGAGCAGAGAACGCGCTTCGGACCGTCGGTTTCCTCCCGGAGAGTCTATTCTAAAGAAAAAGTCCCGGCAGGTCTTCCCCTCCTCCACCATCCTTCGAGGGCCGGGGCCCGGAAGCTTCCGGACGGGTTTTTAAGCTGTCGGAACTCGCCCGGAAGCTTCTCGACCGTTTTTTAAGCTGTCAGAGCACGCCCGGAACCTTCCGCGGCGCTTCTGACACTGTCGGAACGCGCCCGGAAGCTTCCGGCCCGTTTTTTAAGCTGTCAGAACGGCTCCGGAAGCTTCCGCAGCGCGTGCGGAACTTTCCGCCGTCGTTCTTGCACACGCCGGCACCATGGGAAGAGAGTCTGTTTTGATCGGCAGAGACTACCCGCGGCCCGGGAAACTCTCCAAAACCTTCAACGTCGAGTCGATGTCGTACGGCGTGTGGTCGGCCGAGACCTGGAAGCGGATCTCTTCGTCTCCTCGCGGCACGACCGGGTACTTGAGGCCGGTGGCGAGGATGCCGTGGTCTTTGAGGTGGCGGACCAGGGCGTTGGTCTTCGGGGTGTCGCGCACCATCAGCGGGACGACCGGGTGCTCTCCGGGGATCGTCTCGTAGCCCAGGTCCACGATCCCCTTCTCGAAACGGGCGGTCATGGCTCTCAGGTGCTCCAGGAGGCGCAGGCCCTCGGAGCTGTCGACGATCGAGACGGCTTTCGAGGCGGCGGCGGCTTCTCCGGGGGTAATCGGGTTCGAGTAGATGTAGGTGGCGGCGGTCTCGCGGAGGTACTCGGTGAGATGGTGGCTGCCCGTGACGTAGCCGCCGTTCACCCCGAAGGCCTTGCCGGGTGCCGATCAAGATGTCGGCCGGACGGGAGCCGGTGAACTCCTCCGTCCCCCGGCCGGTCTTGCCGAAGGCTCCGACGCCGTGCGAGTCGTCGACCACGACGACCACGTTCTCCGGGAAGGCCTGGTCGTAGCGCCCGGCGATCGCCTGGATCTCCGGCAGCGGCGCGCCGCTGTCTACCGGCCCGGGAAGCTCGCGAGCCGGCGGTGTGGCGGTGGCGAGTCCGTGTGATAAAGTTACTCTATCCATGCAGGAGGGATGATGACTGACGACCCGGATCTCCCCCTCGCAGGTCGAGGTGCGCTTTTTGGCACCCATGCTGAGTGGGACCGGTTCCTCTGCCGCCTCGGCAGCGACGGAACAACCCCACGCGGAGCCTTCGTCGCCCGCAACTTCATTCTCGACGAGGGCGTCTGGCCCGAACGGGTGGACAGCTATCGGGCTCTGCACGCGCTTGCCGGTCATGGCGACTTTTCGTCCTGGAAGGCGAGACACGGCGCCTATCTCAAGCAGAGGGTTCAGCTCGTGCATTGGGAAGAGCCGATCGATCCTCACGATGAGGATGTCTGTCCGGAGACGTTCCGCTTCCCCGGCCGTCACACACCGTTCGATGCGACCGACCGGCACCTGCACCTGATCCGTGTCGAGCGGATCGACACGGTCGCCGATCTGGTGCGGCTCGATGCTCCCGCGATCCTTTCGATGGGGACCGAAGTGCTTGCGAACACAGCCTCTCCGGAAAGACGGGCCGCGTTCGAGGATGTCCTCGGGAAGTGGTTCGCGGCCAAGGATGGCCGGCCCGTCTTCTGCGGCTTCTTCGCCGATCTCGAGGACGAGGTCTTCGACCCCGGCAGGCTCGATTGGGCCGACGTGCTGCGCGACCGGCTCGGGCTCGCTCATCTGGACCCGGGAGAGCTCGGCAAACCGATCGCCATCCTGGTGTTCAAGTACCCGGTCCAACAGGTGGCACGTCTTGCCGGCGCGGCCCCCCAGACCCGCCCGCTCGTACCGCCGACCGTCCTCGACGGTGATTTCTCCGAAGCGTTCTGCCCGCCACCACAGGGTGCTCTCACCGGTCACGTGGTGGATCTCGACTGGGCTGCCGAGGAGGAGCGGCAACTCCGCCGGGAAATCCTCCATCCGAAGACGCGGCTCCTGGCCAGGCACCTGTTCCGTATCGGACAGATTGAAAAACCGGTAGACTTCGAGAATCTGCCGCTCGCCCGCGCCGCCCACCTCGAACGCGTCCGAGTGGCGAGCGGTCGGGCCGACTACGGCCTGGGAACCGACAAGGATCTGCCTTGAGCCTTCTGGCGCTCGATCACACCTTCGCGGGACGCCGCGTTCCTCCCTGGCTCCGCCGTTTCGAGGCGGCGCCCGAGGAGGCCCTGCAGGACCTCCTTCTGGGTGGAGCCGATCTCGGACATCTGAATCCCGCTGATCCCGAGCGGGTGCTCCTCGACTGGATCGAGAGTCTCGGCCCCGGAAGCGGCCTGCTCGCCGCGGTCGATCGCGCACTCGCCTCCTGGATCGAACGCTCCTGGGGTGATCCTGATCCCGAGGGGCTCGGCGCCGCCGTCTCGGCCGTCGCCTGGTGCCGCGCCGCCGACCTCATAGGCGGCTGCCCGGGTGAGGGGGGGCTTTCGGGGGCGGCCAAGGCCCTCCGCGAGCGCTTCCTCGACGAGCCCTCCTTCCTGCGCTCGATCGCGGAGGGCCGGGCCCGCGATCCGGAAGCCCGCTCCTGGCTGGCTCTCGCCGCGCACCAGGCGGACCGGACGCTCCTGCCACGCTGGTGGTCGCTCTGCTCGCTGCCGCCCGACGTTCCCTGGTACCACGGCGAGCTCGGCATCTACGGCCTTCGCGGCCTCCCGCCGGAAGCTCCGCAGACGGCGGGTGGATTTCCCAAAGAGGTTCCCGAGGGGCTCGCACGGCTCGCCGATGCCTTGGCCCGCCGGGTCGAGGACGGCTGGCTCGAAAGCGAGCCGGCGCGGGCCGAATTCACCGCCACCGCCCGCCTGACCATGGAGGCCTACCCGTTTCCCCGCGAGAGATGGCTCCCCTTCTGGCGCCATGTTCTTCAGGACCGCCGCCTCCGCGAGTCGCTCGCCGAACGCTGGGTCCGTGATCTTTCGCCAAAGCTCGACAAGCTACCGGAGAAAGGGCCTGCGGCCCGACCCAGATGGATTCGGCCGGACCCGGAATGGGCAGACCGAGCCCATGAGATCGCGGTGAGACTCGAACGAGGAGAGCCCACAGCGTCCGTGCTGGCCCAGGCGCTGCTGGCCGAGCAGACATTCTACGCGCAAGCTAGCGGCGAGGCACATTTCGTCGTGAGGTCGGCCTGCAACTTCGCGGGAAGGCTCCGCAAATCGAATCCTCGCCAAGCTCTCGAGTGGGTTCGTCTCGCCCTGGAATTCGATCCCTGGAATGGTTTCGCCTGGACTACTACTGCCTCCGTGAATTTGACGCTTGGCCACCTCACGGAAGCGGCCAAGGCCGCCCGGGAAGCGGTGCGCCGTTTCCCGAACGACCCCGTCGCCTACAGCAGCCTTGCCGAGATCCTCAAGGCCCAAGGACGGCTCGACGACGCCGAGGCGGTCCTCCGTTACGCGATCGGGAGGTTCCAAGAAGAGCCAGAGTTGCTCACCAGCTTGGCCACTCTGTTGAGCCAGCGTGGTGAGTTGGACGAAGCCGAGAAGCTGCTCACTGAGGCGCTTGCAATTGAACCACGAAACGTAGTTACTCGAACCGCCCTCAAGAGATTGCGCACCCGGCGTGAACGAGGAGACCTTTCTTTCGAGGGCGCCGAGCCCCGAAAGCCCGTCCAGAGTGAGGACCTCAGTGTCCTGCTCACCGATGCGCTGTTCCTGCGCCGCTGGTCGCGTGCGTTGCACCAGGAGCCTGACGAGCGGATGGGAGAGCTTCGGAAAAAAGCGCAAGCAGCCCTGGAGAGGCTCCTGCACCTGGCTGACCGCAGCTCAATGGCGGCCGGCGAAGCCGGCTTACTCACTCTCGCGGAAGGAGAGCTCGAGGCGGGGCTCACGCTCTTGCGCGAGGCGGCGAGGCGCTTCCCCGGAAGCGCACGTGTGCGCTATGCGCTCGCGCGTGCGGAACGCCTGGCGGTCTCGGCGCGCGCGCTCGATCCCCGGGATCCGGAAGCCCCGATCCGCCCCTGGCGGCGCCTAGCCCGGCTGGAACCTCAGCTCGGTGCAGTCGCCCTGCTCGGCGAGGCGCGGACTTGGCTCGGCCAGACCGACGGCGCGGTCCGCGAGGCCCATGCCCGGCAAAAGCTGGGCGAGCTCGCTTTCTGGATCAATACCCAACTCGCGCGCGAACAAGAACGCCGGAAAGACTCGTTCACCGAGCTCAGCGCCTGGTGGGCCCGCGAAGCGCGGCGTCTCGTCTTCGGACATCGAACGGATCGGAGGGAAGAAGACCTCGGCGAGCTTCCCTTCTATCAGGAGATGGTCCAGACCCACGCCGCCGAGCTCGATCTCCACGAGGAAGACGCGGTCTACCGAGTGGCCAGCGCCTGACGGCGCGACACGAGCCCTACCCCCGCCCCGGGAAGCTCTCCAGGACCTTCAACGTCGAGTCGATGTCGTAGGACGTGTGGTCCGCCGAGACCTGGAAGCGGATCTCTTCGTCTCCTCTCGGGACGACCGGGTACTTCAAGCCGGTGGCGAGGATGCCGTGGTCCTTGAGGTGGCGGACCAGGGCGTTCGTCTTCGGGGTGTCGCGCACCATCAGGGGGACGACCGGGTGCTCTCCCGGGATCGTCTCGTAGCCGAGGTCCACGATCCCCTTCTCGAAGCGGGCGGTCATGGCGCGCAAGTGCTCCAGGAGGCGGAGGCCCTCGGGGCTGTCGACGATCGAGACGGCCTTCGAGGCGGCGGCGGCTTCTCCGGGGGTGATCGGGTTCGAGTAGATGTAGAGGGGGGCGGTCTCGCGCAGGTAGTCGACGAGGTGGCGGCTTCCCGTCACGTAGCCGCCGTTCACCCCGAAGGCCTTGCCGAGGGTGCCGATCAGGATGTCGGCCGGGCGGGCTCCGGTGAATTCCTCGGTGCCCCGGCCGGTCTTGCCGAAGGCTCCGACGCCGTGCGAGTCGTCCACCACGACGACCACGTTCTCCGGGAAGGCCTGGTCGTAGCGCCCGGCGATCGCCTGGATCTCCGGCAGCGGCGCCCAGTCTCCGCGCATGCTGAAGATGCCGTCCGTGACCAGGACGGCGCGCTTGAACTGGCCGGAAGAAGCGGCGGCGGAGAGCCGGGCGTCCAGATCCGCCATGTCGACGTGGCGGTAGATCTGCTTGTCCTTGGGGCGCGCGAGACGCATGGCGTTGATGATGCAGTTGTGGTTCAGCTCGTCGCTCACGAGGACGGTCTCGGCGGTGATGAGCGGCACCAGGACTCCGAGCGTCGTGGCATAGGCGGAGCTGAAGATCATCGCCGCCTCGCGGCCGTGGAACGCGGCGAGCTGCCGCTCGAGCTCCACGTGCTGCCGGTAGGTGCCGCTGATGAACCGCACGGCGCCCGGACCCGCGCCATAGGCCGCGGTCGTGGCCTCTTCGGCCTCGATCACCTCGCGGCGCAGGGCCATGCCGAGGTAGTTGTTCGAGTTCATCTTGAGGAAGGGCTTGTCCCCCTGCCCCTCCAGCAGGTAGCGGGGTCCCCGCTCGCCCTCGGCAGGCAGAACCTTCACAATCATGGACTCGTCGCCCTTGATCGTCCCCCGCTCGCGCAGGGCGTCGACCTCTGAAGACAAAACCTGCAGGAATCGGTCTTGCGGCATGGCGGCGCTCTCCTTGGTTATTAGGGCGTGGCGCCCCCTCTCCCGGTGGAAGGGTGTGCGATGGGAGAGGGGGTCGGGGGGTGAGGTCCTTTCAGCTGGCCCGTCTGACCTTCTGTTCCAGGTTGGCGAGCATGTCCTCGACCATCGCCGGCAGGTCGAACTCGGGGTTCCAGCCCCACTCGGCGCGGGCGGCGCTGTCGTCGAGCGAGTTGGGCCAGGAGTCGGCGATCGCCTGCCGCACTGGATCGACCTGATAGTCGATCTTGAGCTCCGGAATGTGCTTGCGGATCTCGGCCGCCAGCTCCTCGGGCGTGAAGTTCATGGCCGTGATGTTGAAGGCGTTGCGGTGGACGAGCTGGGAGGGGTCGACCTCCATGACCTCGATCGAGGCCTTCATCGCGTCCGGCATGTACATCATGTCGAGCCGGGTGTCCGGCTCCAGGAAGCAGGTGTAGTGCCGGTGGCGGATCGCCTCGTAGAAGATCTCGACCGCGTAGTCGGTCGTCCCGCCGCCGGGCAGTGCGCCATGGGAGATCAGGCCGGGGAATCGCACGCCGCGGGCGTCGACGTTGAAGCGATGGTAGTAGTAATCGCAGAGCAGCTCACCGGCGACCTTGGTGACGCCGTACATGGTGGTCGGCCGCTGCACCGTGTCCTGCGGCGTGTGGTCGGGCGGGGTGTCGGGGCCGAAAGCGCCGATCGAGCTGGGGAAGAACACCGAGCAGCGGGTCTCGCGCGCCACCTCGAGCACCCGGTACAGGCCGCCCATGTTGACGTCCCAGGCCACTTGCGGCTTGCTCTCGGCCACCGCCGAGAGGAGGGCCGCCAGGTGGTAGATCGTCCCCACGTCGTTGCGGCGGATCACCTCCTGGAGGGACCGCAAATTGGTGCAGTCGACGAACTCGAAGGGTCCGTCGGTGCCGCGCGGCGGCATCCGGATGTCGGAGGCGATGACGGCGTCCTCTCCATAGCGTTCGCGCAGTGCGTTGACCAGCTCCGAGCCGATCTGGCCCAGGGCTCCGGTGACGAGAATTGTGGTCTTCATCGGGGAAAAAGACTATCAGAAGAACCCTCACCCCCGGCCCCTCTCCCGCAAGCGGGCGAGGGGAGAGGGTTTGAGGGTTCAGTGGCCCAGGAAGGTTTTTGGCTAACCTGCACCCCTCGCCCGCTCGCGGGAGAGGGGCCGGGGGTGAGGGCCCCTACTCCCGCGGCCGCGGTTCCGGCGCCTGCCCGAAATTGCCCGGCATCTCGGCCGCCGCGTAGGCGACCGCCACCCAGGCGGCGACGTTCTGGTCCATGTCTTTGGGGTCGATCTTGTCGAGGGTGTCGTTGGCGGTGTGGTGCCAGTCGAAGTAGTCGGTGCCGTCCTGGCTGAGGCCGATCACGGGGACGTGCGCCGGGGCCAGCGGGGTCAGGTCGGCGCCTCCCTCAGCCTCGTTGTCTCCGCGCTCGACGTTCAGGGGAGCCAGGAGCTTGACGAGCTCGCCGAAGAGGGGCAGGGCCTCGGGCGCGACCCGAGAGCTGGCCCGCCAGATGCGGCCGGAGCCGAAGTCGCTCTCCCCCGCCAGGATGTGCCGCGGCAGCTCGGCGGCGTGCGTCTCGGCGTAGGCGCGCCCTCCGGAGAGGCCGAACTCCTCGTTGGCGTAGAGGATCACCCGGATGGTCCGCCGCGGCTTCTGCGGCAGCGCTCCGATCCGCCGGGCCGCTTCGATCATGATGCCGCAGCCGGCGCCGTCGTCGATGGCTCCGGTGCCCGGGAACCAGGAGTCGAGATGGCAGCTCAGCAGGACGATCTCCTCCGGCTTCTCCCGCCCGGGGATCTCGCCGATCACGTTCGCGGCGTCCACGTCCGGGAGGTAGCGGCTTCCGAGGAACAGGTGGAAACGGACCGGCTTGCCGCTGGCGAGCTCCCCTTCGAGGGTGTCGGCGTCGGGATTCGACAGGGCCGCGGCCGGGATGCGCGGGCCGCCTTCTTCGTAGCGCATGGCTCCGGTGTGCGGCGTGCGGTTGTTGTCGGTGCCCACCGAGCGGAGGAGGAGGGCCACGGCGCCGAGCTTGCCCGCCACGGCCGCTCCCCGGCCGCGGCCGGGGACGGTCTCGCCATAGCCCGAGCCGTCCCGCTTCCGCGCCATCCTCTTGTCGAGGAAGACGATCTTGCCCCGCACCTTCTCCGCATCCGTCTTCTCCAGGTCCTGGAGCGAGGGCACGGCCACCACCTCGGCGTCGATCCCGCTCTCGGGCGTGCCGACGCTGCCGCCGAGCGGCAGGAGGACCATGGGCTGCGGCCAGGGGGAGGTGATCTCTCCGGTCGAGACGCCGGGCTCCCAGTGCGGGACCTTGACCGGCTCGGACCGGACGTTGGCGAACCCGAGATCGCGCATCGTCCGCAGCCCCCATTCGATCGCCCGCTGGAAGGCGGGCGAGCCGGCCGGCCGCGGCCCCACCTCGGTGGTGAGCGACCGCACGATCTCGTAGGCCCGGGTCCCTTGGAGCGCCTCGTCGCGCAGCGAGGCCGCGGTCGTACGCAGAGGCTCGGGCAGAATTCCGGGAGAGGGGGGACCACCGCCCGTTTGTGCTGCCAGAGCGCCGGCGAGGAGACACACCGAGAGCAGCGATCCGAGAATGATCGGAGGGAGGCGGCGCATGGGCTCCCCTCCCTCCTCAGGCGGTGGCGACCGGCAGGCGGTTCATCTGCCGCAGGGTCTGCTTCCATTCGGCGAGGGCGTTCTCGACCGCGTGATAGCAGAGACCGAGACGGGTCTCGAAGGGCAGGTGGTGCTCTTCGGCCTTCTTCGGGCGGCGCTGCAGGTTGACCAGGTCGTGCAGGGCGGTCTGGAGCCGCTCGTAGGCCTCGTGGAGGCGCGGCTCGTGGATCTCGCGGAGATGGTCCACCGCCTGCTGCACCCGCTCCTTGGCCGCCGCGAACTGCAGCTCCACCTTGGCCTTGAGGACCGCCGCCTCGGGGGCGCGCCGGAGGTCGCGGACCAGACCCACCTTGGAGAGGAGGTAGATCACCCACTTGGCCGGGTCGAAGTGCCAGGCCTTCACACCGTTGCGATAGTCGAACGGGAAGCTGTGGTGGTAGTTGTGGTAGCCCTCGCCGAACGCCAGGACCGCCATGACGCCGCTGTCGCGGGCGCTGTGCTCCCGGCTGTAGGTCTGCTTGCCGATCATGTGGCAGAGGCTGTTGATGAAGAAAGTCGTGTGGTGGCTGACCACGACGCGGAGCACGCCGCCGATGAGCAGACAACCGAGGACGTTGCCGGTAAAGAGCCCCACCAGAAGCGGGATGCCGAAGGCGACCCCGAGGCCGACCGCCACGTACCAGCGGGCCTGCCAGGCGACGAGCGGGTCCTCCTGGAGGTCGCGGACGACCGTCTGGCTCGGCGCCTCGTTCTCGAAGAAGATCCAGCCGATGTGGGCCCACCAGAAGCCTTTGGTGATGTTGTAGGGGTCGCGCTCCTCGTCCACGTGGGCATGGTGGACGCGGTGGTCGGCGGCCCAGGCGAGGACGGAGTTCTCGAGCGCCCCGGCGCCGAAGACCAGGAAGAACAGGCGCACCGGCCAGGCCGCCTGAAACGTCTTGTGCGCGAAGAGCCGGTGGTAGCCGGCGGTGACCGAGAGCCCGACGCAGAACCAGATCCCCAGGAACGTCAAGGTCTCCGGCATTCCGAGGCCGTGGGTGAGGATGTACCACGGCGTGCCAACGAGGGCAATCAGGAGGGTACCGAGAAGAAAGACGGTGCTGGTGACGTTCATGCGGGGTTTGGTTTCGGACACGGTGCTCTCCATCCAATGACCGGCGCGCCGGCCGCGTTGTTTTTGCTCGTTCAGCCCCCCGGCAGAGGGGTGACGCTCCCGGAGTGTGCCGAAGGCGCACCGAGGATACCAGAGATCCCGGCCGACAAGACTCAGATTCTGCAACATCGGACCTCACCCGCCCATTCCCCGCCTGGGCGAAGGCGCTCCGCGCGGACTGGTGCAGGGCGAGGGGCGCGGTCGCCTCCCTGCGCCGAGGCTACGAGAGATTCAGCCGCGCTCTTCGAGCCGGACCCGCAGACGGGCGAGCTCGGCCTCAGCCGCCTCGGCCCGCTGGCGTTCCGCCTCGGCCCGCTGGCGTTCCGCCTCGGCCTCAGTCGGCACCAGGCTGCCATCGGGATGGTAGAGCCGGACCCAGTCGCCTTCCCGGCCCTCCACCTCGCCGTGCCAGACGCCAAGGAAAGCTCCGAGATGCTCGCTCCAGAGCCGGCCGTTCGCATCCGGCTGGATGGGCCGGTAGGTCCGGCCCGCCAGGCGCAGACCCTCCAGCAGCCCCGTCCCCGGGTGGTGGAGGAAGTACTCCTTGGTTCGAAACACGCGGGCGTAGAGGTCCCGCTTCTCGGTGCGGTCCTTGTATTCGGTGGAAGGAGACAAGAGCTCGACGATGACGTCCGGCAGCCGGCCTCCCTCCTCCCAGGCGATCCAGGCCTGGCGGTCACGCGGCTCGACGCCGCCCACCCAGAAGACATCCGGCCCGCGAAAGGCCCGCTTCTTCAAATCCTTCTTCTCCTCGTCCGCAACCTCCCGGGCCTGCTCCTTGGAGTAGTAGACGAAGATGTTGGCGCCGACGAAGAAGTCGGTCCTCCCCTGCTCTGCCATGGCCTGGCGGATCAAGTGCCGCAGGAAGGGGAATTCCACCGTGTGCCAGTCGGATTCCAAGGGCTCTCCATCGTCCAGGACGAGCTCGAAGGGCAGTGGCGCGAGCGCTGCGACAGCGGGCTGGCTCATGGCGTTCTCCCTTGCGGAGTCGTTGTCTGCGAGGATCTTATCTCGCATAGCCGGTAAAGGGGAAGAGAGAAGGCGGGCTCTTCGTTCTCCTCCTGGATCACAGGGTAGCACTACCCGCCTGGAGAGCCTGCCGCACGAAGGTTTCGATCTGCGCCGCGGGGCGAGCGCCGCTCGTGCGGGCGACTTCGCGGCCACGCTGGAAGACCGCCATGGTGGGAATCCCCTGGATCCGGTGCCGGGCTCCGACCGCCGGGTCGACATCCGTGTTGACCTTGACGACCAGGATCTTGCCGGCGTTGCGCGCCGCGACCTTGCCGATCTCGGGGGCCACGGTCCGGCAGGGGCCGCACCAGGGAGCCCAGAAGTCGACCAGCACCGGTACGCCGCTCTCGCGGAGCACCCCGTCGAGCTCACTCCCCTGATCGACCGCCACCGGCTCGGCCGGCGCCGGCAGCTCGGTCCCACAGGAGCCGCAGCGCGCCGCCTCCCCCAGCCGGGACCACAGCACGCGGTTCTTCTTGCCACAGGACGGACAGGACGTGACGAACCCATTCCCCATGAGAGATACCCTCCTTCGCCCTCACCCGGAACAACAGGCGCGCGGCGCCCCGGGATTCCGGAAGGGGGAGGCATCGTGGTAGCTTCGAGATCTCTGGAGGAAACATGATGAAACGGTACCGGATCGCGCCAGGCAGCAAGGTGCATCTTTCGCGGTATGACCCCGCGGACACTTCGGAGGCGAAAGGGGGCAAGGCCGGAACCGAGAAGGCCTTCGCCGACCTCAACCAGCGCCTGGAGATCCTCCAGGAGCGCCTCTGGGCCGAGCATGAGCACAAGGTGCTCGTCCTGCTCCAGGGGATGGACACGAGCGGCAAGGACGGCATCATCAGGAAGGTCTTCGAGAGGGTCAATCCTCTGGGCGTGCGGGTGGCCGCGTTCAAGGTCCCCACCGCAGAGGAGCTCGACCACGACTTCCTCTGGCGGGTCCATCCCCGGGTCCCCGGCCGCGGCGAGATGGTGATCTTCAACCGCAGCCACTACGAGGACGTCCTGGTCCCGCGCGTGCGGCGGCTCGTCCCCGAGAAGGTCTGGCGGGCCCGCTACGACCAGGTCAACGACTTCGAGCGGCTGCTCACCGGGACCGGGACCACCGTCCTCAAGTTCTACCTCCACATCAGCAAGGAGGAACAGAAGGAGCGGCTCCAGGCGCGGCTCGACAACCCGGAGAAACGCTGGAAGTTCCGCAAGGGGGACCTGGAGGACCGCGCTCTCTGGCCGGAGTACATCGAGGCGTACGAGGAGCTCCTCTCCCGCACGAGCACCCGCCATGCCCCATGGTACGTGGTCCCCGCCGACAAGAAGTGGTATCGCGACCTGGTCGTCGCCACCGTTCTCGTCAAGACCCTGGCGAAGCTCGGCATCGGCCGGCCGGAACCAGCGGAGGATTTGAGTGGAGTCGTGATCGAGTGAGCCCTGCATTGACTGAACGAAGCCATATCAGTATGATCAGCCGCAGATCTTGCCTTTAATGTAGCTCTCAATAGTATCTTCCAACCCACCTCCACCCTGACCCGCTTTCGCGACGTGGAGGTCGACATGCAGAGTTGTTCCGAACGGCGTCCGACCGTGCTCCTGGCGGACGACCATCCGATGATGCTCGAGGGGTTGAGGAAGCTCCTCGTCTTGGCGGGAGGAGCTGTCGTGTGAGCGAGGACCTCGCGGCGCACCGCCACCGAGGCACCGGACGCCGGATCGCCGCCGCGGAAGAAGGGCGCCGGCGCATCGCCCGGGAGGTCCATGACGATTTCAGCCAGCGGCTCGCCGCCCTCGCTTTCGAGCTCAAGGCGACGCGCAAAAAACTTCCGGACGGAGATCCCCGGCGCTCCGAGCTCGACGCCATCGGGGGGAGCATGGCAGAGCTGGGCGAAGACCTGCGCCGCCTGAGCCACGACCTCCACCCCACGGCTCTCGAGCGCCGCGGCCTTGCCACCGCCCTCCGCGACCACTGCGGCGAGATCGAACGGCGGCACGGCCTGCCGGTGGAGCTCGGCCTGAGCGGCGCCGAGGATTCCTTTCCACCGGACATCGCCCTCGGCCTCTACCGCATCGTCCAGGAAGCCCTCGCGAACACCGTTCGCCACTCCGATGCGGGGACAGCCCGTGTCACACTCTCGGTCACCGCCGGCGCGGCCCGTCTGGCGGTGTCCGATGACGGCATCGGCTTCGATCCCGGCGAGGCGGGACGCACCGGCGGGCTGGGACTCGCGAGCATCGAGGAACGCGCGCAATGGCTCGGCGGCCGGTGCCGCATCGCCTCGGCCCCCGGCGACGGCACCGAGATCGAGGTCACCGTCCCGCTGCCCGCGCCGGACGGAACGTTCTCCCAGCTCGGCGAGCTGGTGCGCCGGCACCGGGGATTGGTGGCCTCGGCGGCCCTGGTGATCCTGGCGCTCGCAACAGGTCTCGTCGCCACCGCTCTCCAGGCGCAGCACGCCCGGCAGGAGACGAGGCGGGCCGATGCCGCGGCGCAGTTCCTGGAAGGCCTGTTCCAGGCCTCGGACCCGCGCCAGGCTCGCGGCCATCCGCCGGACGCCCGCGAGCTGCTGCGGCGCGGCACCCAACGCCTCGGAGGAGAGCTCCAGGACCAGCCGCTCCTCCGGGCGAGGCTGCTCGACACCCTCGGCGGCATCCACACCGAGCTCGCCCTGTTCGACGAGGCCCGGCCGCTGCTCACCGAAGCCCTGGAGATCCGTGAACGGCTTCTGGGGAAGGAGGACCCGGAGGTCGCGGAGACCCTCGTCCGCCTCGGCGCTCTCGCGCACCTCTCCGGAAAAGGCGACGCCGTGGCGCTGTTCCGGCGGGCCCTCGCCATCCGCGAAGCGCGCTTCGGCGGCGAGCACCAGGAGGTGGCGGACGTTCTCAACAAGCTGGGAGTGGCGCTCGCCGCGCGAGGCCGCTTCGACGAAGCGGAGGCGGCGCTCTCCCGTTCGCTCGCCCTCGAAGAGCGTCTCTGGGGAAAGGACGATCCGCGCGTCGCCAAGGTTCTGCACAACCTCTCCGGCATCGCCCTCCACCGCGGCCGCACGGCGGAAGCCGAGCGCCTCCTGAGCCGTGCCCTGGCCATCCGCGAGAAAGCGCTCGCGGCAGATGATCCCGACCTCGCCGGCAGCCTCGAGGCGCTGGCGCTCGTGCGCCGGAAACAGGGAAGGCTCGAGGAGGCGGCAGAGCTCCTCGAGCGTCTGGTGGTGACCGCCGAAAAGGTCTATGGCCCCGAGCACCCGGCTTGCGCCCGAGCGCTCCTCAACCTGGGCCTGGTGCGGCAGTCTCTGGGGGAAGATGCCGCCGCACGCCGCCTCCTGGAGCGCGCCCGCGCGATCTACGAAGCGAAGGTCGAGCCCACGCACCCGGAGCTCGTGAAGACCCTCGCCGCACTGGCCGAGCTCGAGAACAAACCGGGCTCAGCGCGCGCGAAGCGGAGGCCGTAGGCGCCTTCAGAAGGTGTTTCGAAAGCCAGGCTTCCTCGCGTGGAGTCCTCACCCCCTGGCCCCCTCTCTCCCATCTTCCGCCCTCCCCCCGCCGGGAGAGGGGGAACCCCCATACGCGTTAATTAACTTAGGCCGCGCCGCGGCTCCCGCCAGGGATTGAAATCCCTGGCTACCATGAAAAACCGACCCCTGAAGGGGGCGGAGCGAGGGTGTCGTCCCCTCGGGGACGACCTTTTCACGGGATAGCCAGGGGTTTGAACCCC
>DASPXX010000228.1:0-25326 GCA_035637095.1 Thermoanaerobaculia bacterium | reverse complement strand
TGAGGGGTTCATGAAGAAGGGGCGGATCCGTGGGCGGCGCGGCTGAAGCCAGCCAGGGCGCCCGGATCGTCCTGCTCGGCCCCCCCGGGGCCGGCAAGGGGACCCAGGCGCAGCACCTGGCGGAGCGCCTCGGTGTGCCGGCGATCTCGACCGGCGACATGCTGCGCGCGGCGGTGGCGGCCGGCTCCGGACTCGGCCGCCGCGTCGACAGCGTGATGGCCTCGGGAGCGCTGGTCGACGACTCCCTGATGGCGGAGGTGGTGCGCGAGCGGGTGGCCCAGCCGGATACGATCCGAGGGTACCTGCTCGACGGCTACCCGCGCACCCTGTCGCAGGCCGAGACGCTGGCGGGGATCCTGGACGACGCCGGGCAGGCGCTCGACGCCGTGCTCTTTGTAGACGTTCCGGAGGACGAGCTGGTGCGCCGGGCGCTCCTTCGCGGGCGCGGAGACGACAAGGAAGAGGTGATCCGCGAACGATTGCGGGTCTACCGGGAAAAAACCGAGCCCCTGATCGGTTATTATAGGGAGCGCGGTCTGCTCCGCGAGATCGACGGGAACCGTCCGGTCGAGGATGTGACCTCCCGGATGTTCGCGTCGCTGGGAGTGGCGGGGTGATGGTGCTCAAGACCCCGGGCGAGATCCAGCTCATGGACGAGGCCAACCGGATCGTCCATCGGGTGCTGGAGGCCATGGGCCAGACGATCGCTCCGGGAGTCACCTCGCGGGAGCTCGACCGCCTCGCCGAGAAGATCATCCGTGACGCCGGCGGGGTCCCGGCCTTCTTGAACTACCGGGGCTATCCGGCGACGTTGTGCATCTCGGTCAACGACGTCATCGTCCATGGCATCCCCAAGGACGTCCCGCTCAAAGACGGGGACATCGTGGGAATCGATTGCGGCGTCCTGTACAAGGGGTATTACGGGGACGCCGCGCGGACCTACGCAGTGGGCAGGATCGCGCCGGAGGCGCAGCGGCTGCTCGAGGTGACGGAGGAAGCGTTGCGGCGCGCGGTCGCCCAGGTGCGGCCGGGCGGACGTCTGTCGGATATCGGGCACGCGGTGCAGAGGTACGCCGAGAGCAACGGCTTCTCGGTGGTTCGCGAGTTTTCGGGGCATGGGATCGGGACCGCGCTGCACGAGGATCCGCAGATCCCGAACTACGGCACGCCGGGCAAGGGGCCGAAGCTCAAGCCCGGGATGGTGCTGGCGATCGAGCCGATGGTCAACGCAGGGAGCGCCGGAGTCCGCATGGACGCCGACGGCTGGACGGCGCGGACCGAGGACGGCTCGCTGTCGGCGCATTTCGAATATTCCGTGGCGGTCACCCCGCAGGGGGCCCGCGTCCTCGGCACGGACCGGATCTGATTTTTGAGGAGAACGGACGTTTTGTCCAAAAAAGAAGAGGCGATCGAAGTCGAGGCGACGGTGGTCGAGCCGCTCCCGAACGCGATGTTCCGGGTCGAGCTCGACAACAACAAGCATCAGGTCCTGGCGCACATTTCCGGAAAGATGCGCAAGCACTTCATCCGGATCCTGCCGGGAGATCGGGTTCTGGTGGAGCTGTCGCCGTATGACCTCAACCGGGGCCGCATCGTCTACCGTTTGAAGTAGGCAGGCCGGAAAGGGAAGCTCGGTCATGAAAGTACGTTCGTCGGTCAAGCGGATCTGCCCGAAGTGCAAGGTCGTCCGCCGCAAGGGCGTCGTGCGGGTGATTTGCGAAAACCCGAAACACAAACAGCGTCAAGGATAAGGTGAGAGATGGCACGTATCGCAGGGGTGGACCTGCCCCAGAACAAACAGATCTGGATCGGTCTCACGTACATCTACGGCATCGGCCGCTCGCGTTCGCGTGACATCCTGGCCAAGGCCGAGGTGAGCGATGTCACGAAGGTCCGGGACTTGACCGAGGACGAGGCGCGGCGGATCCGCAAGGTCATCACGGACGAGGGCCGGGTCGAGGGCGACCTCCGCAAGGAAGTCAGCCAGAACATCAAGCGCCTGATGGAGATCGGCGCGTACCGCGGCATCCGTCACCGCCGCGGCCTCCCGGTCCGCGGCCAGCGGACGCAGACCAATTCGCGCACGCGCAAAGGGCCGCGCCGCGGCGCCGTCGCGGGCAAGAAGAAGGCGACCAAGAAGTAAGCAGGAGCTGGGGAATCCAAGATGGCCAAGGACACGAAGAAGGACCGGAAGGGTGGCAAGAAGCGGGAGCGGCGCAACGTCCCCCATGGCGTGGCGCACATTCAGGCTACCTTCAACAACACGATCGTTTCGATCGCCGATCCAGAGGGGAACCTGCTGGCCTGGTCGTCGGCGGGACGGATCGGTTTCAAAGGCTCGCGCAAGGGCACGCCCTTCGCGGCCCAGGTGGCGGCGCAGAACGCCGGCAACAACGTCAGGGACGTGGGCATGCGTTCGGTGGACGTCATGGTCAAGGGCCCGGGTGCCGGCCGCGAGTCGGCGATCCGCGCCCTCCAGGCCTCAGGGCTCGAGGTCAAGTCGATCAAAGACGTGACCCCCATCCCCCACAACGGCTGCCGGCCGCGCAAGCGCCGCCGCGTGTAAGCCGCAGGGAGCAGAGAGCCGCCGAGCACCGCTCCGGGCGTACCGGAGCGGGCGTCTTCCCAAGTTGAAGTCCCCGTAGCCTCGGGGAGAGGACGTCGTCAAGGAGAGAGATCAAGTGGCCAGATATACAGGACCCGTTTGCCGGCTCTGCCGCCGCGAACGGATGAAGCTGTTCCTCAAGGGAGATCGCTGTTTCAAGGAGAAGTGCGCGGTCGAGCGCCGCAACTTCCCGCCGGGCCAGCACGGCACGCGCCGCGGCCGCCGTACCCTCGGTTACGGCTTGCAGCTGCGCGAGAAGCAGAAGGTGAAGCGGATTTACGGCGTGCTCGAGTCCCAGTTCCGGACCTACTTCTCGGAAGCGGACCGGCGCAAGGGGATCACCGGCGAGAACCTTCTCGTCATGCTCGAGAAGCGCCTGGACAATGTCGTGTACAGCCTCGGGTTCGCGTCGTCGCGCGCCCAGGCGCGGCAGTTCGTGCGGCACGGCCATGTGCTGGTGGACGGTCGCAAGATAACCATTCCGTCATATCAGGTGAAGGCCGGTCAGGCCCTCACGGTCAAGGAAGCGAGCCGGAAGAATGCGTTCATCCGGTCGAGCGTCGAGACGGCCCGCGGCCGCGGGGTTCCCGAGTGGCTCGAGCTGGACGCCGAGAACGTCAGCGGCAAGGTGCTCCGTCTGCCCACCCGCGAAGATATCAAGCTCCCGATCCAGGAGCAGCTGATCGTCGAGCTCTACAGCCGCTGATCGGCACGGACGGGGAAGGAGTCTCTATGCTTTGGAAAGGTTTTCAACGCCCCAAGCGTCTCGAGGTCGACCAGGAGTCGCTCACTGCGACGTACGGGCGGTTCGTCGCACAGCCGTTCGAGCGTGGCTTCGCCACGACGATCGGCAATGCGTTGCGGCGCTGTCTGCTCTCGTCCATCGAGGGCGCGGCGATCACCGCGATCCATATCGAGGGGGTGCTCCACGAGTTCTCCTCGATCCCCGGCGTCCAGGAGGACGTCACCGACATCATCCTCAACCTGAAGCAGGTGCCGATCCGTCTGCACAGCGAAGACGCCAAGGTGATGTCGATCGACTACGAGGGCACCGGCAAGGTGACCGCCGAGCAGATGATGGAGGATGCGCAGATCGAGATCGTCGATCCGTCGATCCACATCGCCACCGTCAACGAGGAGGGCCGGCTCAAGGTGCAGGCCCAGGTCAAGCGCGGTCGCGGCTACGTCTCGGCCGACCGCAACTTCGACGAGGCGATGGGCATCGGCTGGATTCCGGTGGACTCGGCGCACAGCCCGGTCCGGCGGGTGAACTACCGGGTCGAGGCGGCACGTCTCGGCCAGACGACCGACTACGAGCGCCTGATCCTCGAGGTCTGGACGAACGGCACGGTGAGCCCGGAGGAGGCGCTCTCGCTCGCGGCGATGCTGCTCAAGGACCATCTCGGCATCTTCATCCAGAGCGAGGAGAGCCTGCGCCACGACGGCAGCGAGCTCGGCCGCGAGGAGCTCGCCGGTCTCGATGCGCTGCTCGCCAAGAACATCGACGAGCTCGACCTCTCGGTCCGCTCGGCCAACTCGCTCAAGAACGCCAACATCCACACGCTCCGCGATCTCGTGCGCCGGACGGAGAAGGACATGCTGGAGACCAAGAACTTCGGCAAGAAGTCCCTCGAAGAGGTGCAGGAGGTCCTGGACAAGCTGGGTCTCTCTCTCGGCATGGAAGTGCCGGAGCGGCCTGGCAGCGGCATCGGGGCTTCGGCTTAAGGAGAGCAGATCATGCGTCACGCCATGAGAGGGAGAAAGCTGGGGCGGACCTCGTCCCACCGCGAGGCCCTGTTCCGCAACCAGCTGCAGTCGCTCGTTACCTCCGAGCGGATCATTACGACGCTGCCCAAGGCCAAGGAGCTGCGGCCGATCGCCGAGAAGGTGATCACCCGCGGCAAGCACGGCTCTGTGCACGACCGCCGCTGGGTGCTGCGCTGGGTGTTGAAGCGCGATCTGGTCAAGAAGGTCTTCGACGACATCGCGCCGCGCTTCGCCGACCGTCCGGGCGGCTACCTGCGGATCGTCAAGCTGGGCCCGCGCCAGGGAGACGGGGCGGAGATGGCGGTCCTGGAGCTGGTCGAGCGCGAGTCCGTGGCGGCTCCGGCCGAGACGGCGAAGGAGGCCAAGGCTCCGAAGGCTCCCAAGAAGGAGAAGAAGGATCAGCCCAAGAAGGACGCCAAGGAGCCGAAGAAGACCGCGGCCCCCAAGAAGGAGAAGGGGGGCGGCTCTCCCAAGGAGCACAAGACCAAGGAGGGCGGCCAGAAGACGCGCACTCCGCGCAAGACGGTCTGAGGCCGAAAGGCCAAGGACATCAAGGACGGAAGGGACTCTAAGGACGACGGGAAGCCCGGTTGGGTGACCTCGTCGTCCTTGCTGTCTTTTGGGGCCTTGGTATTCTTTCCTTGTGACCTCCCCCTCCCCCCCACCTCCGCAGGCCCGCCTCGGCCGCAACGTCCTCGCCCTCTCGGCGGTGAGCTTCCTCACCGACGTGGCGAGCGACATGACCTATCCGCTCCTCCCGCTGTTCCTCGCGACCACGCTGGGCGCGAGCGCCACGACCGTCGGGGCGATCGAAGGGGCGGCGGAGTCCACGGCGGCGCTGCTCCGGCTGGTCAGCGGCTGGCTGTCGGACCGGGTGAGCCGCCGCAAGCCGCTGGTCGTCGCCGGCTACGGGATCGCCTCCCTGATCCGGCCGCTGATCGGCCTCGCCCGCTCGGCCTCCCAGGTCTTGGCCATCCGCGTCACCGACCGGATCGGCAAGGGGATCCGCGGCGCGCCGCGGGACGCTCTCATCGCCGACTCGGTCGAGCCGGCGATCCGCGGACGCGCTTTCGGCTTCCAGCGGGCGGCCGACCATGCGGGGGCCGTGGTCGGTCCGCTGCTCGCCTTCGCTCTCCTTCGCTGGGGCGGCCTGGAGCTCCGCCACGTCTTCCTGTGGACCGCGGTTCCCGGAGCCCTGGCCGTGGTCGCGGTCTTCTTCGGCGTGCGCGAGGTGCCTCGCGAGCGCAAGGAGGCCGCGAAGCTCGACCTGCGGGCGCCGCTCGGCCGGCGGTTCTGGGCCTTCCTGGCGGTCCTCCTCGTCTTCACTCTCGGCAACTCGACGGACGCCTTCCTGCTGCTCCGGGCGCGGGATCTCGGGATCGACGCGGCGCTCGTGCCGATCCTCTGGGCTCTTCTCCACGTGGTGAAATCGCTCTCCAGCACCCCGGCCGGGGCGCTCTCGGACCGCATCGGCCGCAAGCCCCTCCTGGTCTCCGGCTGGGTTCTCTACGCCGCGGTCTACTTCGCGCTCGCCCGGGCCGACGCCGCCTGGCAGGCGTGGGCTCTCTTCGCGGTCTATGGGATCTACTTCGGCCTGACCGAAGGAGTGGAGAAGGCGCTGGTCGCCGACCTGGTTCCGGCGGAGCGCCGCGGCACCGCCTTCGGCTGGTACAACCTGGCGATCGGGGTCGGGGCGCTGCCCGCCTCGCTGATCTTCGGCGCAATCTGGGATCACGCGGGAGCGCCCGTGGCCTTCGGCTTCGGGGCGGCCATGGCGCTGGTCGCGGCCGTGGGAATCGCGTTGGTGGCTCCCTCGCGGGAGGCGTGAAATGGATCGGCTCTCCATAGGCATTCTGCACAGGATGCTCGTATGATCGGTGGCCTCCAAGGAGATCGTCCATGAATCGCAGAGCCCGCTCGCTCTCTTCTGTCCTCGTCCTGCTCTTCGCGTCTCTCTTCGCCGTTCCGGTCCGCTCCCAGGAGCCCGCCGGCGGCGCGATCGATCCCGCGGCCCTGCAGCGGGAGATCGCGGCGCTCCGGCTCGATCCGGCGCGGGCGGTGACGCTCAAGAATGTCAAGCTCGCGGCTGGGAGCGGCACGCTCTTTCTCGACGACGGGCTCCTGGTACCCACCACGGCGGTCGGCGGCAAGACGGCCGAGATGGTCTTCCTCGGCAAGGGGCGGCTCGCGCTCGAGGCTCCGGACGACATCGAGGCCGGCCAGCTCGAGCTCTTCACCGGAGCGCCGCGGCTGGACGAGGAGGTGACCGAGATTGCCATGGTGATGAACATGGACGCCGCCGTCGAGGCGCTGCTGCGCCGTCCCAAGGCGACGCCGGACGCCGCGCAGATGCAGAAGGCCGAAGAGATCTACCAGGCCTGGAAGAAGGGGCCGCACCGCAAGTTCCTCGACGTCGAGACGGCTCTCCTGCTGGACGCGATCGGCGATCCGCTCTACCAGGGGTATTTCGCCGGCTGGTTCCGCGGCAAGGAGCTGGGAGAGATCCATTACGTGGTCGATCCGTCCGAGCAGGAGCAGGTGACCCTCGGCCAGTTCGTGCCGCTGACCGCGACGGACAGGGAGAAGCGGAAGATCCTCAAGAGCATCGCGCGGCAGCAGCGCAGCGGGCGTCTCCTCGGGGTCGGGCTGGAGGACTTCGGCGATTGGGACACCTGGGTCTCGGCGAGCCTCAGGAACCGGGAGGGCAAGCCCTTCCAGGGGAGGTCGTCCTTCGAGCCGAAAAAGTACACGCTGGACCTCACCGTGGCGGAGGGTTTCGACGTCTCCGGACACGCGCGCATCGAGCTGGAGCCGATCATCCGGGGCGCGCGGGCGGTGAGCCTGGCCCTGTACAGCGACCTGCGGGTCTCGAAAGTGACCGACGGCTCCGGCCGCGCTCTCTTCTTCTCGCAGGCTTCGGGCGACGTGACGGTCCTGCTTCCCGCTCCCGTGGCGGAGGGGGAGACCGTAACGCTCGCCGTCGACTACGCGGGGAAGCTGATCGACAAGAGCGGCGGCTCTTTTGCGATCGCCAACACCGCCTATTGGTACCCCCATGCCGGGACGATCGACCGGGCGACCTATGACGCCACCTTCCACTGGCCGAAGAAGCTGGGCCTCCTGGCGAGTGGCCGGAAAGTCGACGGCGGGGAGCAGGGAGACCAGCGCTGGGAGCACCGCGCCATGGACCTCCCGGTGGCCAGCTTCTCGTTCGAGATCGGCAGGTACCGGATCGAGACGGCCCGCGCCGGGCACGTCCTGGTCACCCTGGCGTTCGATCCGGACGTCAAGCAGATGGGCAAGGAGGTGCGCGAAGAGATCGCGAAGTCGGTCACCGACTCGCTGAGCTATTTCGAGGAGCTGTTTGGCCCCTATCCGCTCGACGAGCTCTCGGTGGTGACAGTGCCCCGCGACTACTCCCAGGCGTCGCCCGGAATGGTGACGCTCTCCAGCCTGATGATGGTCGACCTCGAGGCGTTCAACCTGTTCTTCGGCTTCGAGGACCGCCGCACGGTCATCGCCCACGAGGTCGCCCACCAGTGGTGGGGCCACGCGGTCGGCTGGAAGAGCTACCGCGACCAGTGGATCAGCGAGGCCATGGCGGACTACTCCGCGATGCTCTTCGCGCGCAACCGGCTCGACTGGAAGGACCGCTACGGCCTGAAACCGACCTCGGGCTGGCAGTCGGACCTTCTCGACGAGCTTCCGGACGGGCGGGTGATCGAGTCGGTCGGGCCGGTGGTGCTCGGGGTGCGGCTGGTGTCGAGCCGAGCCGGCGACGCGTACCAGCCGATCGTCTACAAGAAGGGCGCGGTGATCCTCGACATGCTGGCGCGCAGCCTCGGCCAGGACGACTTCCCGAAGGTGCTGCGCCAGATCGTCAAGGTCGCCTCCTACAAGGACATCTCGACCGAGGACTTCCTGGACCTCATCGGGAAGATCACCACCGCGGATCTCAGCCCCTTCGCGCGGCAGTACATCTACGGGACCGGCCTGCCGGAGGTCTACTACACCTATCATTTCGAGCCGGCCGGGGACGGGAAGTGGAAGGTCGCGGGGACGGCGCGGCAGAACGCTCCCTACCGCTTCCGCTACCGCGTGGTGAAGACCGGCCACGGCCTCGACGTGGCGCGCGAGCGGCTCGATCAGATCCAGGTCGACAGCTCGATCCTGGTGGTACCGGTGACGGTCGCGGTCTACGATCCGGGCCGGGACGACGGCAAGAAGCGCAACAAGGACAAGGCCAACGCGCTGGCCAAGACCCACGTCCTTCTGCGCGGAGCCAGCACGGACTTCTCGTTCGACCTGGAGCAGGACCCGAAGGATTTCTGGCTCGACCGCGACGAGGAGGTCTTCGGGCGCTTCTTCAACGAGAGCCGGAATCCGAAGCGGGTGCTCTATTACCAGGGCCTCGATGCGGCCGCGGCGGGAAAGAACGAGGAGGCGGAGGCGCTGTTCGCGCGCGCCCTCGCGGCCGAGGTGGAGGTGGTGACCGATCCCGCCGCCGCGTCCGACCGGTCGGCGCTCAAGCGCGAGGGGAAGCTCCTCGACGCCGATATCGCGCTCCAGCAGGCCCGTCTCTGGCTGGATCAGGGTCGCGATGCGGACGCCCGCGGCGCCTTCGACCGCGCCCACAAGGTCCTCGGGCCGTACGGCGGCTGGGTCGAGGAGGAGCTCACGGCGATCGAGTCGCGCCTCGACATCCGTCAGGGGGATGCGGACCGGGCGTTCAAGCGGCTGCGCAAGCGCGTCCTCGGCCGCGGCTCCGTCGAGGGAACCGAGGGGTACGTCCTCCTCGCGATCGCCGCGCAGGCCACCGGGCACCACGAGGAGCTCGAGAAGGCTCTCGATACCGCCAAGGAGAACGGCGCGGACGTCTCGCTGCTGAGCGCGGGGTCGTAGGCCCTCGCCTCCTGCCGTCCTACTGCGACGCGGCCTTGCGCGCGATCAGCTTGTAGCCGAGGGTGTTGGCCTCGCGTTGGAGGGTGGCCAGCCGCTCGCGGCCCTCGGCAATGCGCCCGTGCTCGATCTCGAGCTTGCCCAGGGCGAGCTGCGCTTCGAGCTGGGGCCCGAGGAGACCGGCTTTCTCCGCCTGCTGGATCACCTGATCGAGAGCCAGCTCGGGTCGGGGGGAACGGCCGAGCCGCGCGGCGCGGATCTCGACCAGCAGGCGCGCCCGCAGGTCCTGGTGGGCGCCGAGGAGGAGCGCGGCCTGGTCGATGGTCTGGCTCGCTCTGATGGCGTCGCCCTGGGCCGCGGCTGCCAGGGCGGCAGTCGAGAGGGCGAGCGCCTGGGTGTCTTCGTTGCCCTGCCGGGCGAGCTCGTCGGCGGCGGTGCGGGCGAGGCGCTCGGCCGGCGCGGCCTCTCCGGAATCGAGCATGAGGTTGGCCAGGGCCAGCCGGCTCTCGGCCGCCGTCCCCTTTTCGCCCAGCTCCTCGCGCAGCGACAGCGCCGCCTGGTGGCGCTTCCGCGCCTCCTCCAGGTCGCCGCCGCGCGCCAACACCTCGCCGAGGCCGAAGAAGGAGTAGGCCGAGGCGCTCCGGTTGCCCGTTTCCCGGCAAAGCGCGAGAGAGCTCTGGAAGTTCCGCCTGGCCGCCTCCAGCTCTCCCTGCTCCAGCAGCACGGTCCCCAGATTGTTCAGGGAGGCGACCTCGCCGATCTTCTGACCGATCTCCCGGCGGATGCGGAGCGACTCCTCGTGGCGCGCCCGCGCCTCTGAGAGATTGCCGCGCTGGCGCAGCACCACACCCAGGTTGTCCAGCGCGTAGGCCTCGCCGCCGCGGTCTCCCAGCTCGCGCCGGATCGCCAGCGCCTGCGTGAACAGCTTCTCGGCCTCCTCGAGCTCGCCGCGGCGGACGAGCACGCCGGCCAGGTTGTTGAGCGCGAAGGCCTCGCCGCTCCGGCTGCCGATCTCGCGGCAGATGTCCAGCACCTGCCGGTAGTTCTCGCGCGCCTGGCTGAGGTTCCCCTGGCTCTTCAAGACCACCGCGATGTTGTTGAGGGCGCCGGCCTCGCCCCCCCGGTTGCCGAGCTCGCGGTAGGTCGCGAGAGCCTGCTCGTACAGTCCGTCGGCGCCGGGCAGGTCGCCGCGGTCGTAGAGCACGTTGGCGGCATGGGTCAGGGCCTCGGCCACCCCCGAGCGGTCGCCCGCGTCGGCATACAGCCGGCGCCCTTCCTCACAGGCGGCCAGAGCTTTTTCCGCCTGTCCCAGGTTGCGCAGGGCACGGCACTCCAGGAGCCTCGACTGCGCCACCAGGAGGGGGGAGCCCTGGGCCGTTCCGCGCGCGGAGGCCCGGGCCGCCGCCGCCTGCTGCCGCTTGAAGTCGGCGCGGGCGCCGGCCGCCGCGGCTTCGGCCAGGTCGATCCGCGGGTCCTGGCTGGTCGGCGCCGGCAGCGAGCGCAGGGCCTGCGCGGTGTCCAGAGCCTCCTCGGCCCGTCCGGCGGCCGTCTGGGCGGCGGCCAGACGCAGGCCATGGTCCAGGTTGTCGGGGAAGAGGGAGAAGAGGTTCCAGTAGATCTCGACCGCCTGGCCCCAGTCCTGAACCGTCTCGTAGTAGCGGCCCTGGATGAGGAGCTTCTCTTCCTCGGGAAGCCCGCCGGCCAGGTCGAGAGCCGCCTTGGCCTCTGCGCGGGCCTTGCCGTCGTAGCCCAGGGCCGCCCAGGAGGCGGCGAGGCCGGAGTGGGCCAGGGCATTGCCGGGATCCGCCGCCGCCGCCCGCGCCAGGAGGTCGCGCGCGCCCACCGGATCGAACAGGCGGAGCTTCTGAATTCCCTCGGCGTAGAGCCGTGCGGCCTCGGGACTGGCGGCCAGGGAGACCCGGGCGACCTTGCCGGCGTCCGCGCCGGCGCCGAGCTCGCGCCGCAGCCTCTCGCCCGCCTTGCCGACCAGCGCGAAGAGCTCGGACTCGCTCGCGGTCTCGGCCACCCGGGCGGTGGTCTCGCCGCGGGTCGTGTCCTGCAGCCGGAGGTCGAGACGGATCGTCCGTCCGGCGGGGCCGTCGACCGTGGCATAGGAGCCGAGGACGACCGCGTCGGTACCGAGGAGCGTGCGGAGCCGCGCGAGGGTATCGCGGGCGAGGCTCTCGCTGTCGCCCAACCGCAGCTCCACCTTGGCGCGGGCCACGTTCTCGCCGGCCACGATCCGCAGCTTGCCGCCCGACGCGAGCTCGGTCGAGAGCATCTCGGCGAGACCGGCGGAGAGCCACTCGGTGCCCGGCGTCCCGGTGAGGTTCTTGAAGCCCAGCACGGCCACCGAGGGGCGGGGGGTGACCTTCTCGGTGAGCAGGGCCAACCGCTGCCGGGGCTCCATCTGCCGGGCCCGCCACTGCAGGAAGCGGATCGCGCCCACCGCGACGGCGACCAGGACGAGAGCTGCGAAGATTCCCAGCTGGAGGCGGTTCCGCCGCTGCGGCGGCGGGGCCGGTCGGGCGTCGGGGATCGCAGGGGCGGAGGGCGCCGAGGGCGGGACCAGGGCGGCCAGAGCGGACGCGGGGCTCCCCACCAGGGCCTCCACGAGCTCGGGAGCGGTGGCGAAACGGGCCGCCGGCTCGCGCGCCAGGCAACGGAGGATCGCCGCCTCCCAATTCGCGGCGAGCCCCGGCACGTGCACCCGCGGCGACGGAGGAGCCTCCTGGAGGCGCTTGACCGCGGTGGACAGCGCGCTGTCGCCGAGGAACGGCACGGTGCCGGTGAGCATCTCGTAGAGGACGATGCCGAGAGCGTAGATGTCGACCGCGGGCGTGGCCGGCTTGCCCTCGACCTGCTCGGGCGCCAGATACGCCGGGGTGCCCACCACACCGGCGGCGCCGGTCAGGGTGAGGCCTTGCGCGTCCTCCCCCTTCTCCCGGCGGGCCAGCCCGAAATCGGTGACCACCGCGCGCACTCCGCCGCGCCCCTCGGCCAGGATGACGTTGCCGGGTTTCAGGTCGCGGTGCACGACCCCCACCTGGTGGGCGGCGTTGAGGGCGTCCGAGACCTGGCGGACGATGGGTAGGGCCGCATGCGGAGGGAGGGGGCCGGTGCGCCGGAGCCGCTCGGCCAGGGTCTCGCCCTGCAGCAGCTCCATGGTCAGGAAGATGACTCCGGCCGCGTTCCCATCCGGCCGGTGGTGTGACACGTCGAAGATGCGGCACACGTTGGGATGCGTCACCCGGCGCGCGAGCTGGATCTCCCGCTTGAACCGCTCGATCGCCATCTCGTCGTGGGCCACCTCCGGACGGACCGTCTTCAGGGCCACGCGCTCGCGCAGCTCCAGGTCCTCCACCTCATAGACCTCGCCCATGCCGCCGCGGGCGATGAAGCGCACGATCCGGTAGCGCTCGGCCACCAGCGTCCCCGGTGCGAACGAGGGCGCCGCCTCGCGCCGGACCGGAGCCTGCACCGGAACGCTGCGGACGATCGGGCTCGTCGGCTCGCCGGCCGCCAGGGGCCGTAGCGAGGTCTGTCCCGTGGCCTGGACCGGCATTCCCACGAGCGTCGGGGGATTGATTCCCGGCTGCGTGACCTCGGCCGGATCGGCCCCGGGCCGGCGGACGCCGAAAGCGCTCTTGCAGGAGTAGCACTGGATGCGGATGCGCACCGGCATCTCCGGAGACACCAGAAAGCGCAGCTTCTGGCCACAGGCCGGACAGGTGACCGTGAACGAGGCGGCGGCAGAGGCCGAGTTTACAGACATGAAAGCTGGCCTCATTGTACTCGAACCCTACTTCTTCGGCGGCGGATCGGGCCACGGATTGGGATCGTTCTCGGTCGCGTTCGTCATCGTCTCCTCCTTCTGTGTCTCATCCAGCACAGATCCTATTCTCACCGCGATGGTTTACGGGTCGCCCTGAAGGACGAACCCTGCCCAGTAGTACGGCGCCTCCCATCCCGGCTCCTGCCGCAAGCTGTTCTGGGCTGCCGCGAGCGCCGCCGCGGGCGGCAGGCCGTCCATGAGCATCCCGCGGTAGAAGCGGCGCATCAGCCCCGCGGTGGCGCTGTCATCCACCGGCCTGGGAGATGCGGCTCTCGCCGGTGCCAGGGCTTCGAGCAGGACGCGCGCCCGCGCCCGCTCGCTCACCTCGAACGCCCGCTCCGCGTGACCGGCGGCCGGCTCGCGCCGGTCGAGATCCATCAGGAGATCGATGGAGACCTCGTAATACTCCTTGCTTGCCGGCGAAGAAGGAGACGCGCAGCCCGGGCCTGGCCGTCCCGACGCGCATCGCTTCGACGAGGTCGAGAGCGCTCTCCGCGGCCTGCCGCGCTCCCGCGAGGTCGCCCTGACGACGGTGAATGCGGGCAATTCCCAGGAGAGCTACGGCCTCGTTCGAAGGGCTCCCAGACGCCTTGGACAGAGCGAGGACCCGTGCATAGGACTCGGTCGCGCCGCGCAGATCGCCGGCCTCCTCCTCCGGGTCGGGGGGTGCAGAGCCCGATCGACCTCCTGTGAGGCGGCGGGTCCGCTTCGCCGACACCCGGCTGACCGATAAGAAACGGCCGACGCTCTCCTCGGGCTTCTGGAGGCTCCCCAGGCTGCTGAGCGCCTCCGCCTGTCCGGCGCGATCGCCGAGGGCGCGGAATCGCCGCAACGCCTCGCGCTGCTGCGCGATCGCTGACTGCTGCTCCGATCCTCCCCCCGCGGCCGACAGCAAGGCGAGCGCGAGAACCAGGAAGCGGACGACCGTCCACGTGAAGCGCATGTGTGCTCGATAGTCCCCGGAGAGGCGGACTTCTTGGGGTGGGCCTCCCCCTCTCCCGGGGGAAGGGTGTGCGATGGGAGAGGGGGATCGAGGGGGTGAGGTCCCCTTGCCGCGGCGGTCCGCTTTTGGCAGGATGGGCGCCGCCCGACCAAGGAGACCCCCTATGCAGAGACGACAAGCATGGTATCGCCGGACGTGCGCGCTGGCCGCCGCCTGGCTCCTTTTGATTCTTGGAGCTCTGGCCGTCCCGCTGACGGCGCAGAAGCCGCCCGACGAGTCGATCCCCAAGGCGCCGCCGCGCGCCGAGGGCGAAGGACCCTTCACCCGGCTGATCCTGCGCGGCGTCACCGTGATCGACGGCACCGGCTCCCCACCGTACGGGCCGGTGGACATCATCATCGAGAAGAACAGGATCGCCGACATCGTGGCGGTCGGCAGTCCCGGGGCACCGATCGATCCCGAGGGGCGTCCCAAGGCCAAGCCGGGCGACCGCGAGATGGACCTCCACGGCATGTACGTGCTGCCGGGGCTCATCGACATGCACGGGCACATCGGCGGCAAGGAGCAGGGGACGCCGGCCGAATACGTCTTCAAGCTCTGGATGGGAAACGGCATCACCACCGTCCGCGATCCGGGCAGCGGCAACGGCCTCGACTGGGTTCTCGACGAGAAGGCTAAAAGCGCGAAGAACGAGATCACCGCGCCGCGCATCCAGGCCTACGTCTTCTTCGGCCAGGGGAGCGACAAGCCGATCATCACCCCTGACGAGGCCCGGCATTGGGTCGACCAGGTCGCCAAGCAGGGAGCGGACGGCGTCAAGTTCCTGGGAGCCCCGCCCGACCAGTACAAGGCGGCGCTCGACGAGGTGAAGAAGCTCGGCCTCCGCTCGGCCTGCCATCACTCCCAGACTTACGTTGCGCGGGTCAACGCCCTGACCTCGGCACGCTGGGGTCTGACCACCATGGAGCACTGGTACGGCCTGCCGGAGGCGCTGTTCACCGACCGCACGGTCCAGGACTATCCGGTGGACTACAACTATCTGAACGAGTCGGACCGCTTCGGCGAGGCCGGCCGTCTCTGGAAGCAGGCGGCGCCACGGGGCTCCGAGAAGTGGAACCAGGTGATCGACGAGATGATCAAGCTCGACTTCACGATCGATCCGACGCTGACCATCTACGAGGCGAGCCGCGACCTGATGCGGGCGCGCCGCGCCGAGTGGCACGAGGAGTACACGCTCCCCTCGCTGTGGGAGTTCTACACCCCGAACCGCCAGAAGCACGGCTCCTACTGGTACCACTGGACGACCGAGGACGAGGTGGCCTGGAAGGAGAACTACCGCATCTGGATGAGCTTCCTGAACGACTTCAAGAACCGCGGCGGCCGGGTGACGACCGGCTCGGACAGCGGCTTCATCTACAAGCTCTACGGCTTCGACTACATTCGCGAGCTGGAGCTCCTCCGCGAGGCCGGCTTCCACCCCCTGGAGGTGATCCGCTCCGCCACGCTCAACGGAGCGCAGGCCCTGGGCCTGGACAAGGAGATCGGCTCGGTCGAGCCCGGCAAGCTTGCCGACCTGGTGGTGGTCGAGGAGAATCCCATCCAGGACCTCAAAGCCCTCTACGGCACCGGAACGATCCGGGTGACCGACGACAACAAGGTGGTCCGCGTCGGCGGCGTCAAATACACGATCAAGGACGGCATCGTCTACGACGCCAAGAAGCTCCTCGCCGACGTGCGGCAGATGGTCAAGACGGCGAAAGAGAAGGAAGGGAAGGGGATCGTCCAGCCGGGGATGTGACCTGGAGGTCGAGCGGAATTTGAGTGCTTGCTCCTTCCCATATTGGGAACTATCATTCCCAATATGGGAACGGAGCTCGCGCCCAGCACGAACCTGGCCGATGCTCTCTTTTCACCGGTCCAGCAGCGCGTGCTCGCTCTCCTCTTCGGCCAGCCGGGACGGAGCTTTCGGAGCGCTGAGGTGATCGCGCTGGCGGGATCCGGCACAGGCGCGGCACATCGCCAACTGGTTCGCCTTGCGGAGAGCGGGCTCGTCACCGTCACGCAAGTGGGGAACCAGAAGTACTACCAGGCCAATCGCGAGTCGCCTGTCTTCACCGAGCTGCACGGCCTGGTGGTCAAGACGATCGGCCTCGTCGGTCCGCTGGAAGAAGCTCTTGCACGCTTCAGAGACCGCATCGAGGCGGCCTTCGTCTACGGCTCGATCGCCAAGGGGACGGACACGGCCCAGAGCGACATCGATCTGATGGTGATCAGCGATGACCTGGCCTATGCTGATCTCTACAGCGCCCTTCAGGAGGCCGAAGCGACTTTGCGGCGCCCGGTCCACGTGAGCCTGGCGACCGCGGCGGAGTGGAAGCGCAAGCTGACCTCCGGCAACCCCTTCGTCACCAAGATCCAGGCCCAACCCAAGATCCTACTGATCGGATCGACAAATGACCTCGCCTGAGCTCGAGCGTCTCGCTCAAATCGGCAGAGGTCTAAAGATTTCGGGATGATGGCTCAGCGGAAACTCTCTCCTCGCGTAAACGCCAAGGACCCGCCGCCCTTATGGGAGCTCGGCGCCGAAGCATTTGAGGAGCTGTGCTGCGACCTCCTCTCCAACAAGCCTGGAATCTCCCGCTGCGAACTTTTCGGTAAGAGGGGCGAGCGCCAGCTCGGAATCGACCTAAAGGCTTGGCGGGAAGATCACAACGGAATTGAGGTCGCCCAGTGCAAGGCCCAGCAAAGGTTCACCCCGGCGGAGATCCGCGATGCCGCCATGGCGTTCTTGGCCCACTGGGACTATTGGCGCACACGGGCAGTCCAGCGTTTCATCCTGATTGTCGCCTGTGACCTCCACAGCCGCCGATGCCATGAGGTAATTGATGACCAGGTAGAGCTGTTCAGGCAACGAGGGATCTTCTTCGAGGCTTGGTCCAACCGCACATTAGTCAACGAGCTGGCTCCCTACCCAGACATCGTCGCCCGGCGCTTCGTCGAGCATCCCGACTACTGGATGCGCAAGATTTGTGGCCGTGAGATGCAGCAATACGAGCCGGAAGCCTCCCCTGCAAGAGCTCTCGTTCCCGTCCTGCCAGGAATCACTTCGCTCGGCCTTGCGCACGTGGTGCACCGCGCCTCGGAGAGTATTAGAAGTGAGTTGGATGTCGTCCGTGACTTTGCGCGACGAGGCAAGACCGGCGAAGCACAGCAGCGTCTTCAGAAGGTAACAGCCGACCTCTCAACGTGGTCCTTCGTCGAACCTGCTGCCCATGCCTTGGCCCTCCGTTTGGAAACCGGTCTGGCCTTAGAGCGCGGGGACCTTTCCGCTGCTCGCATGTTGCTGAACAAGCTTGAGGTCTTGGGAGTTCCAGATGGGTTGGCGGTCCTAAGGGCAGCTCTCGTGCACCGCGAGAAAGGGCCCGAAAAGGCTCTTGAAGTTCTCGACAAGCAAACCGATCCTGAGGCCCGTCGATTCAAATCGGCGTTGTTCTTGGAAACAGGTGAGTTCATCCGGGCCATTGAAATGCTAGAGGCCGGAGTCGGTGAAACAAGCGACGCCGAGGTCCTGCGCCTTCGCGCCGTGGCCTGCCTCTGCTTGGGAGAGGTAGAGGAAGCCTTCTCCTCTGCCCAGGCCGCTCTGAACCTTCAACCGGAATGGCTTTCGGTCCGCATAGCTTTCGCAATGGTGGGGTACTTCACCTCATTGTCGCCCGCTGCCTTGCCGGAGAACGCAATGGCGTGGCCCCAGCCGGTTTCGTGGGCACTCGTACGGCGGGATGATCAGAGCTTAGAAAGGCGCCGTCGTGCGGCGGAAGTCGCCCTGAAGGCTCTTGAGGCGGATCTCGATAGGGAGACTCGGCACCTCCTTGAGGGCCTTCGTTTGGCGTGCCTTGCCTGCGACCCAGAGCGACGTGAGGAGGCTGAAGACTTCTGCCAAAAGTTGGTACGCCGTGAACGCCTCCACGTTCCTGCCCTATCCTGGGCACTGGGTCGTGGATTTCAACTCGATCTCACTTCGAGCCGCAAGGCGTTGCAGCAGCTCTTCAATAGAGAGCGCGCGGACCTCAACCAAACCATCGCTCTAGTGGCCTGCCATCTTCGTGACGACCGGAAGCAGCAGGCGGCGAGGATCCTCCAGCGAGCCCGGTCGGCCTTTGAAAAGGAGGGACAGCTTGGTTTGTGGTGTGTCTTGGAGGCACAAGTATCCAGCGGCAAGAGAAGAAACAATACAGCGGCAAATGACCTTAAGATCGCTGAGACGGGCCAGGTGGGAATGCTCACCGAGATTCTCCATGCGGAGGGGGAACAGGACACCCAGGAGTTAAGCCGGCTCGCAAGGACGGCCCTTGAGAAGCGGCACTTGGCGGCCTTTGTCGAGGCTTGCGAAGCGCTTGCGCGTCGTGGGCATTGGCCTCTCCTTGCTCCGTTCGCACGCGAGTTGGTCGAGGCGATCGGCACTGGCGATGCCGCCCGAATTGCGGCTCTGACCACTTTCAATCAGGGGTGCTACGAGGAGTGCCTTGACATCCTGAGTCAGGCGGAGCCTCTGTTTCCTGAGAGGAAGCTCTCCGCCGACCTCCGCAGGCTGCGTGTCCAGGCGCTACAGCGTCTCGGTCGCTCATCAGAAGCCATCGAGCTTGCGGAGCAGGTCGCCCGAGAAGAGCGAGCATCCGAGGATCTGCTTAGCTTGGTGAACCTCTATTGGGCGAAGGGTGACCTCCCTGCAGCAGCCTTTCATGCTCGAGCCCTCGGTGCCCGATCGAATCTGCCGCCCGAAGAGGGGCTTCGTACCGCAGCGCGTATTGCCTCCGCTGACCCCGAGGTGGCGAGAGATTTGTTCAAAAAGGCCGTTCAGGCGGGAGTCCCTACTGAGCTTCTGCCAGCAACGATCTATCTGGCGCAGCGGTTGGGAGACACGGCTGGAGCTCAACCTCTGGTTGCCCGATTGAACGAGGTTGCAGGATCTGAAGCGGGTGGCCCGTTTCGATGGCTGACCCAGGAAGACTTCCGGGATTTCCAGCGCTATGCCGCCCAAGAGGCGGCGAGACTCGAGAGTGCCTACAGTCAAGGAATGCTCCCGGTTCATTCATTGGTAGGTCCATTGGATCTCTCCCTCGCCTGGTTCCTGGGGCCTCTTCGGAATTCTGAAGGGGAGGAAAATGCGGAGTCACGTCATCCTCCTATTTTCCTCTCCCACGGTGGAAGGCGTGCGCCTTCGCCGGCGGAGATCCCGCCTAGTCCTAAAGAATGGCGTCTGTACCTCGACACCACCGCCCTGGTGAACGCTGACGCTCTGGGAATCTTGCCGGTGGTAGAGCAACTGTTTGCACCGCTCTCGGTGCCGCAAAACCTTCCGATCGCGCTGATACACGTCGAAGAGCTTGAAGAACTCCGGCGCCATTCCGTCATTGCAGCGGCCCTTAGCGAGGCAGATGACGCCCTAGAAGAGAAATCCCGCCAAGAGCGAATCGAGTGGATTCGGAGGATTCGTGCGCACCTGAGCCATGGAATCGACCGTGGGACTTACCGTCTCCTGCCTGAACCGTCTGAGTTCCGCAGTTACGTGCAATCTCTTGAAGAGAAGCTGCCGCCAGAGCAACTCACTTTGGCCGAGCTTCTCTCGCTTGCGCCTGCGCCAGGGAACTGCATTTGGATCGATGATCGACTCGCGACAACCTTCCTGCGCGCGGTCGGTGGCTTCATTGTCGGACTTACCGATCTCTTGGCGGCCTTGGAGGCGTATGGCGGCATCACCCGTGAGCAGCGCTTTGAAAAACTGCATCAGTTGCGTTCTGCCGGTGCGCGTTATTTTCCGCTGTCCTTCGAGGAACTCATTTACCACCTTCGCTCGGCACCTGTGAAAGAGGGTCGCATAGTAGAGACCTATGAGCTACGGACTCTTCGGCATTATTTTGCTTCCTGCTTTGCGGATGCAGAATTGATCCAACGACCGCCCGTACCGGAGGTGATCCACAATCCCGATGGTGAGATCTGGTTCCTCAACAGCTTTGAACAAGCGATCCAGGACACCTTGGTGCAGATCTTCCAGGACGAAACAGCAACCCGGGAGGAATACTGGGCGCGAGCAGACTATGTCTGGAACAACTTCAGGGTCGAGGATTTGCCGAGCCTCGTCCACCCAAATCGCTGCGAAGCGGACTGGCTCAGTTGGCTTGGCCTACAGCTCGCTAATCTTTTGATTCGCTCAGCCCTTTTGACTAGCGAGAAGACACCTGCAGTCGGTCAAGATCTCGTCACATGGCTTGAGCACCGTGTGCTGCGTACCTCCCAACGAGCGAACCCTGGTGTCTCTAAAGAGATTGTGCGCTTTCTCAAGGAGCTAATATTTTACACCGGTCGAGGACGCGCAGCAAAGAAGCTACCGAAGCGGACTCTCCAGGCGTTCAAGGCCCAAGTTGTGCACAGAATGCCAGGGCGAATTCGAAATCTACTCCTAGCCGACAAAGAGGTACTCACCGCTCTCGGTGACGTAGTTGAGCCGATTACGGGCTCTAACGGGTTGACTTTTTCTGCCAGGAAGCTCTGGAGTGCAGTGGCGGCTGCTTCGCGCGGCAAACAGATTCAGCTATCCACTCGGGATGGGTCTCGACGATTCGTGGTGAACTGGACGAAGCAGGTGGAGGAATCCCATGAGTTGTATCTTGAGGAGAGTCCTCAGGGCATCCGGGTGCGCATTGCTGATCCTCTCGTGGGACTAGCGTCTCACGACATTGCGAGGAGGCGCACGCTCTTAATGCAACATCGCTCTTGGTTCGATCATGGTGAGCCTGAACAAAGCGCCTGGATCGAACAGATCGCCCTCCAGCCTGAATTATGGCGGAGAGTCGAAATGGCTCTGGAGGCTCGGAAAGACAGCGCGGCGTGGTACTACCATGAGTTTGCTAACACTGCTCGGAAGCCCAATATCGACATCTCGGAACTACTTCCGCCGTCACTCGACAGTCTCCTGCGATACCATCGACTGGACCGCGACCTTGCCGCCATAGACTTCCCCGCAGCGCTTGACCAAGGAGCACGCAGGCTGCTTGTTGAGGAGGGCCTCGTCGAGACCATTCGGCGATTGGCAGGATTGCCCGTACCCCTTCCGAACCTCCTTCTCGATTCCCTGAACGAGCTTGATATAGAGGGCCGTGAGGAGACCCTTCAACGCGCTCTAGCGGACTCGGGGCCTCCCATGGCAGTTTTTCACCGGGTGCGCGCCTACCTGCATCTGCTTGATAAGGCACCGGTAAGCAGCGAGGTTCTCGCACCTCTGGTGGAGCCTCTCTGGGATGCCGCTCTCCTTCGCTGGGCTGAGGCCTTCGTCACCCTCTTGCGTTGGGTTGATCGGCGGTTCGAGTTTTGGGAAGAGACCCTTGCGGTACCGGCCCCGCTCCGCCTCGCCATGACATGGTCTCATGCTCACCAGCTTGCAAGTGCATTCGCCAGGATCGGGGCGCAGCCCGAAGGATTGCGCGGGGCCTTCTCCGCTTCCAACGCCGAGGATGCGTTGAGACCCAGTATCTTGTACCCGAACGTTTCTTATCTAGATGATGTGACCCATCCGGATCGGGTCGAGCCGGAGTCTGTGCTCTTCCAAGGCGCGCTTTTCGCCTTGGGAGAGCAACTGCCGAGAGGTCTCACAGCATCTGGGCAGGAATGGTGGCTGAGGCTCACAACCAAGGAAGTCGAAGAGGGTAGGGAATTGCGCCTCCCGTTCCTCCGAGCTCATAGTAGTTGTGCTGGCAACCTCCTGGGCTCTTTCCTATCTTGGGAGCAGTGGCAGTACCTTGCCACCTTGGTCACCTCGCCGGAGCCATGGTTCCCACCTCGTGAGGAGTTTTTTCACGAGAAGGTCAGCGAGGTCCTTGAGCAGCTTGGCGCCGACCCAAACAATTCCAACCAATGGATACTCCTCAGTGGCCTCGTCGGAACGCTTGGCCCTCCGCAGGAGGCTGCCGATGACTTGGCCAGCCGGCTCTCCGAATTTAATTTTGCCGAACTCTACCGGCGGGCTCCCAGAGAGGCACCTGCAATCCTCTCTTGGGCGGCTCAGATCGCACCTCGGCTTGCGAGGCCGGCAGTTTCCGAACGAATTGGAACGCAGGTTGTGGGGGCTGCAGAGGTTTTCAGAAGAGAGAAGCCCAAACCTCCGGGCGTTCACGCCGGTGCAGAAACACCCGAAGATTTTTGGGTGAGCTTTCTTCTCGAAGCATTCCGCTGGACGGCGCTGACGAGAGATGATGCCGTCGGATTGGCAGAGAAGTTCGCCAGCCTAGTAGGTCGGTTGGTCGACACCTGGCCCGAGAGCTCCCCTTTTATTCGCCAAGCCGTGGAGCGTCTCAGCAGCGTGGTGCCGTTGGGGCAGGCCCTGCAGCTCCGGCCTCTGCTATTGCGACTGAGGGCGTGTCTCTCTTCTACAAGCTGAATCTCGCGCCAGCCAGCGCTGCCATGGCTTCGGCATCCAGCACCACGCAGTGATTTATCCGAGCAGTCCGAGGTACTTCTTGACTAAAGATTCGTCCACCGGCCCATGCTCCGCATCGAGCTGGTCGAGCAGCTCGACGAGAAGCCGGTGGCGGCGACGGCGCTCGAGCTCCGCGCGGACGGCCATGTTGACTTGAGCCGAAAGACCCTGATCTTCCCGCTCGAGCTCCTCAAACAAACCCTCGTCCAGCGAGACCGATATTTTGCGCTTGGTCGCGGTCATAACTCCAAGCCTACCAGAGTAGGAAGAGATGTGGCAATGAGGGTGAGACTCTGCTTTCGAGGCTACTCCCCAAGCCGGTCGCCCGGCCGGCGGAGCTGGCTCCGCACCCACTCCTTGCGCGCCTGCCAGGCTTCCTCGACCGACCGGTACTTCCGGACGCCGGGAACGTGCTTCATGGGGTGGAGCCAGTAGGCGAACTGCGTGAGCGAGCAGGCGAGCCGGAGGTTGTCCGGATCGAGAGGCGTGCGCGGCTGTGCCCCGGGCATGTCGGCGACCGAGCGGAACTTACGGACCGGCATCACTCCTCCTCGAGCTTGAATTCCTCTTTGATCACCTCAGCGTCCAACCTGTCCTGTGGACGAACGGTATCCCGCTTCATTCTGTACAGCATGCGGGGGGTCGCGACAGAGATCTGGGTGCCTTCGGCCGTCGTCAGGACCTCCGACTCGATGTCTGGGTAGCTGAACGCTTCCCCGAGCCGGGAGAGGATGTCAACCGAGTATCGGCCATGTGGAGGGGTGTACTCGACGGCAGGATAGTCGCCCGCCAGATCCTCCGCCGAGATCTCGTCGACGTTCGGGTCGTTGTCGAAGAGGCTCTTGAACGCCCTCTTCAACCGGTCCACGTTCTCGGGTTCTGGCGACACGAAGAAATCGAGATCGTGTGTAGCTCGAACCAGCCCCTGTGCCGCCATGGCCATGGCGCCGATGAGGACGTACTGAACGCGCTCGCGCTCCAAGGTCGCGAGGATCCGCTTGGTCTCCTCGAAGTCGATCCCCGGCGGCGCTTCCTCCACGGCCTGAACTATAGACCATCGCCGGTGGCTGCCGCTGCCCCACGCTGGGAGAGGCCCCCGGGCTCAGATCTCGTCGAGGTCGCGGTACTGGATACCCGGGATGCGCGGGGTGCGGACGTCAAAGCCACGCTCGCGGCTCACTGCCTCGAAGATTTCGATCTTGTAGGCGAGGCCCTCGGGCTCGCCCGCGTCGGACCAGTGGTGGCGACGCTTCCAGGTCTCCTCGGAGCGAATGAGCGGCCACCCTGCCAGGGCGAGGTGGAGCGCGAAGGTTCCGGGAATGCAGTGAAGCATCTCGATGGGCTCATGCTCGATGCCGTCAGGCTCCCAGCCGAGCCGGTCCCCGAGATTTAGGCGAGCCAGGGGCCGGACCGACCTGCCCGGCCCCTGTCGAAAAATGGCGGGCCGGGGCCGCTCCTCCCGCCCTCGAGGAGTGCCCCGGTACGACCCTTGTCAAAGAGCTCCGCGGCAGCCTCCGCCCAGAGGGTCGGATTGCCCGCGACCGTTCAGACTCCCCACAGATTTGAGCCAGGGGGCTTGACGGGAAAATCAGTATGCGGTTACCGTTGCTGGAAGTCAAGTAGGTCGTTCCGAGCTCGGATCTGGAACGGAATCGCCCGGACGACGAGCCGGATTCATTCGGGCGCCCATGACAGGACCCCGAGGAGGAGCACTGTGACCCCCGGCCGGAGAAGCTGTCGAAGCTCGAGCTGCAGCCGTCGCGCGGGCGAAAGCACGCGGAGCCCGGAGTGCCGGCGGCTCCGACGGGGGCGACGCCGGCCAGGCCCGATGCGAAGGCTCCGTCGCCTCATGCGCGACCGATCTGTATCGCCTCGTTGTCTTTTTTCACGCTCTCGACGAGTCGCGTGCCCGGTCCGACGCCTCGGTGCCCCGGGACATCGGGGCGTTGTCCCGCAGCATCGGCTCTTTGCTCTCGCGAGTCGGGATGATGTCCCGGAGCATCGGGCCGTCGCTCCGGGACTCTGGCTGAACGTCCCGGGTGAGGTGCGTCGCGATCCCGGAGCGATGCCGTTCCGCGCCGGGACTTTGGGCCGATCTCCCGGGGCGATAGCACAAGTTCCCGGGAGATTGCCTCGATGTCCCGGGGTGAATAAGCAATCTCCTCATGCATTGGGGCCGAGGTCCCGGGGCAACGAAGCAGCGCACCGGGGCTCAGGACCGGCTCACGGGGAGATCGCGGCGACGCACCGGTGCTCTGCCGTGGAAGCCAGGGGTGATGTCAAGAACGCCTGGGACGATGCTGCGAAGTCCCGGAGCGATGAGCCGCTGTCCCGGGGAGTTGTGACGTTTTTTCGGGAGCGGGATTGAGCCGGACGGGTGAAGTCCGTCCGGTCCCTCTTTTTTCTTTTGCTCAGGAAGCGAGCACCGCCTCCGCCGCCAGCATCCCCGCGGTCGGCCGGACGCCGCCGCCCGGGTGGCTGCCGCTGCCGCCCAGGAAGAGGCCGGGGACAGTGGTGCGATAGCGCGCCGCGGAGGGCGCCGGGCGCATCACGAGCAGCTGGTCGAGGGCGAGCTCGCCGTGGTGGAGCTGGCCGCCGGTCAGGGCGAAGCGGGTCTCCAGATCGGCCGGGGTCAGGACCTCGCGCGCCACGATCCGCCGGCGGACCTCCGGCGCGTGCTGTTCGAGAACCGAGAGGACCGCTTCTCCCAGGCGCTCGCGCGCTTCCGAGGTCCAGCCGCCGTCCAGGGTGTAGGGCGCGAAGCTCGCGAGGATGGAGACGACGTGGTGGCCGGTCGGGGCGAGGCT
>DASPXX010000227.1:0-6658 GCA_035637095.1 Thermoanaerobaculia bacterium | reverse complement strand
GGAACTTCCCTGATCTGTACGGTGGGATTGCGACCCTGGCGTGACGACGAGGCGCACGGAGTAGAGCGTCTGCTTGGAACTTCCCTGATCTGCACGGTGGGATTGCGACTTTTGCCGGCGGCCAGTGGTTCAACGGCGGATTCTCGGCAAACACTTGGAACTTCCCTGATCTGTACGGTGGGATTGCGACTGCCCTGGGGGCGAGATGAAGCGGCTGCCACTGCCACTCTTGGAACTCCCCTGATCTGTACGGTGGGATTGCGACCATGCCTCCTGGTTGAGCAGGACGATGCCGTCGTAGCCTTGGAACTTCCCTGATCTGCACGGTGGGGATGAGTCGTTCTGTTGATTGAGAGCCCCGGAGGGGCGAAAGCATGTAGCCCGGGGTCAGAGCGACGAAGGAGCGGCGACCCCGGGTTGGGGATTTAAAAGAATGTCCAAGCCCCGAAGGGGCGGCAGCACGTCGGTCACGATGTTTGGAGTGGCGAGCACGAGGACTCGAGATTTGCGGCGACCGATGAGCTTCCGTGGGAGATTGCTGTCGCCCCTTTGGGGCTTGGGAGAATTGGGGGGCTTCTTACCCGGGGTCGCCGCTCCTTCGTCGCTCTGACCCCGGGCTACATTCTTTCGCCCCCTTCGGGGGCTTTTCGGATGCGGTAATCCGCTTTTCCCTGATCTGTACGGTGGGATTGCGACCGGAAGAACCAGGCCTCGATCCAGCGGTAGGGGCTCATTTCCCTTGGAACTTCCCTGATCTGTACGGTGGGATTGAGTTTGTTCTGTTGATTGAGAGCCCCAGAGGGGCGCAAGCATGTAGCCTGGGGTCAGAGCGACGAAGGAGCGGCGACCCCGGGTTGGGGATTTAAAGGAATGTCCAAGCCCCGAAGGGGCGGCAGCAGGTTGGTCACGATGTTTGGAGTGGCGAGCACGAGGATTCGAGATTTGTGGCGACCGATGAGCTTCCGTGGGAGATTGCTGGCGCCCCTTTGGGGCTTGGGAAAATTGGGGGGCTTTTTACCCGGGGTCGCCGCTCCTACGTCGCTCTGACCCCGGGCTACATGCTTTCGCCCCCTTCGGGGGCTTTTCGGGCCGGGAGAGCGGAGCCCGGGGATGAGGCCGCAGGCCGATTCCCCGGGTCCCGGGAGACCCATGCATCCGCGGCCTGACAGGCCGCGGGAGGGGCGGCTGGAAACGGTTCGCTCGCCGGGCCGCTCCCGCGGCCCTTCAGGCCGCGAATCATGGTGCGCCTGTTGACCCAGGGTATCGGCCTGCGGCCTCAACCCTGGGCTCCGCTCTCCCGGCCCGGCAGGCCGGAGGGAGGAACTGGAACCCGGTTTTGCAACAACCGCGCTTTTCGGATGCGGCAACCCGATCGCTGAGCTCTACAGATACCCCAACGCTTCGAGCGCCTTCCGCGTCTCCTCGTCCATCTCGAACGACTGGGCCTTGAGGCCGCTGCGGCTGCGGTCGCGCTCGAAGCGGATCAGCGATTCGAGCCAGCCGGCGTGGACGGGGAATTCGCCGAGGCGGTTGTTGCGCTCCGTGCGGTCGATGGAGCGGTGGAAGAGCATCGAGGACTCGGCGAGCTCGCGGGTCAGGGGGTGGATCAGCTTCCAGCCGGCGTGGACGACGCTGATCCCTTCGCGGCCGCGGTGGGAGAGGTGCGAGATCACCCAGCGGCCGGCCAGGGAGTCGGGATCCTCTCCCGAGGCGGCCACGACGGACAGGTCCATCCCGCGCAACCCCTTGGGCACCGCGAGGCCGGCGGTGCGCAGCAGCGTCGGGAGCAGGTCGATGTGTTGCGCGACGGCGGAGACCCGCTGGCCGCGGCGCTGGCCCGGCCATTTGACGATCAGCGGTATGTTCAACGTCTCGTTGTAGAGGTTGTTCGCGTGCCCGAAGTCGCCGTGCTCGTCGAACTCCTCGCCGTGGTCGGCGACGAAGACGATCAGCGACTTCTCGAACATCCCGTGCTGGCGCAGGGCCGCGAGGAAATCGCCGAAGCTGTGGTCGTTGAAGGCCACCTCGGCGTCGTAGAGGGGGATGACCTCGGCCATCCGCCGGCGGCGCTCCTTGCCGCGCAGCGCCCAGATCTGTTTCATGTCGAAGTCGTAGCCCGCCTCCGGCCGGACGTCCGGCGCGAACTTCTCGCGGTACTCCGGCGGCGGCGTGTACGGGGCGTGCGGATCGAGCGCGTGGACGTAGAGGAAGAAGGGCGGCTTCGCCAGGTGGTCGAGCCAGCGGAACACCCGCTGGTTGAGCAGGTTGGACGCGGCTTCGTCCGGCGCGAAGTCGAAGAAGCCGAAGCCCTGGTCGAGCCCCGTCTCGTGGCGGACGTGCCAGTTGGTGCTGAACCCGGCCGTCTGGAAGCCGGCGGCGTGGAGGAGCTCGGCCGCGGTGACCGCTTCCGGCGGCAGCTTGTCGTCGAGGAGGCGCACGCCGTGCACGAGAGGGTTGAGACCGGTGAGGATCGAAGTGACCGACGGCTTCGTCCAGGGGGCCTGAGCCACGGTGTTCTCGAAGACCGTGGCACTCTCGGCGAAGGCGTCGATGTTCGGCGTGATGGACGCTCCGGAGCGGTACGGCCCCACGCGGTCGGCCCGCAGGGTATCGACCAGATAGATGATGACGTTGGGGCGCGGCGAGGCGTCCTTCGTGCCCGTGCTCTCGGCCGCCGGGGCGGTGGCGATGCCGCGCACTCCCGGTCCGAGGAGGAGGAATCCGCCGGTGGCCGCCTGCCGCTCCGGGACGGCGCGCAGGGCGAGGTGGACGAGGCGCGCTCCGCGGCCGGGCAGCTCCAGCGAGCGCGGACCCGAGCCGGCTTTCAGGGAGTCCAGGATCTTTTCCGGGGAGCCTTCCTCCTGGGCGACCAGCTGGAGGGTCCCGCCGGCCGGTCCCTGTCCCCGAACCCCTTGCACGGAGAGCGTCCCGCCGTCCTCCAGGGCGAAGTAGTAGCCGGCCTCGGTGCCGAACGGCAGGAAGAGGGCATGCGTCGGCGAGCCCGGCCGCGTCGCGGCTCGCGGCAGCTCGGCGCTGGCAGGGGGACCGGGGGTGAAGCGGAGGAGGTCCCAGGAGACCCCAAGGTGGCGGTGCCCGAAGCGGGTGACGCGCCGGTACCGGAAGTCGAGCCGATTCTCGCCGGCCACCTGGGACTCGCGCGGCAGCTCGATCGCATAGTCGTTGAGCTTCGACCGCAGCGAGAGCTCGCCGACGCGGTGGCCGTTGAGCTCGATCGTGACCACCTGCGGCTGGCCGTCCTGGGGATCGTAGGGCGCGCAGCGCACCTCGGCCTCGAGAGCCCGGGGAGCCGCCAGCCAGAAGTTGAGGATCGACCGCCGTCCCTTGCTCCAGACGATCGTGGGACCGCGCTGGCCGCCCCCTTCGTTCTGGTACCAGCCTTCTCCCAGGGCGACGCGCGCCTCGGCCGTGCCGAAGTCGATCGTCCCCACCTCGCGGTGGAGCTCGGCCGCCGGCAGCTCGGTCACCAGGTCATGGACCACCGCGACCCGTTTGGGCGCAGACGGCGTGGGCGAGCAGGCGGCGAGCGTCAGCGCGAGCGCCGCGGCCCAGACGGCAGGGGTTCGCATGGGGGGAGAACGGTAGCACAGGAAGGCTCACCCCCTGGGCCCCATAGGCGCTGACTTTGCCCACCTGGGCTGATGGCAGCAGCTTCCCCCGCCCAAAGACCCTCACCCCCCAGCCCCCTCTCCCACCCGCACTCACGCCCGCCCGGGAGAGGGGGAGCGGAAGAGGGCAGGCACAAGACCTGCCCCTACATGTATGTCCGATCGGCGTAGGGGCAACCCTTGTGGTTGCCCTTGGACGGTGGCGCCCTCTCCCGGGCGGGTGTGAGTGCGGGTGGGAGAGGGTCGGGGTGAGGGTCGGGCGGGGGAGAGCTCCAGCGCACGTCAAAGGCAAAGTCCTTTCAATCTACTTCTCCACGTAGCCGTCCTGCGTCCGCACCTTGAGGCCGGCGCCGTCGCGGAGGCGCAGCTCGAGCTTGTGCCGGGTGCCGGTGCCGCGATGGGAGGACGGAGAGTAGCCGAGGACGTACTGGTCGCGCAGCTCGTGGAGGATGGAATCGAGCCGGCTCCGCACCTGGTCGAGGCTGTCGACGGGCTCGATCCGGCCGCCGCTCTCGAGGACGGCGGCGCGCAGCTGCTCCCGTTCCTTCTGGTGCCCCTTGGCGTCTCTCCAGGAGCTGAAGTAGAGGGGCCCGTTGAGCGGATCGTCCGTGTCCCCTTCCCGCCGCAGCCAGAGCCAGTAGAAGACCACCTCGTCGCGGCGGGCGATGGCGCGCACCCGCTCCATGGGCAGGACGCTCTCCACGTCGACGCCGTCCGAGAGGAGGATCAGCACCTTGCGCCCGAGCCGCCCTTCCAGCCGCTTGAGACCGAGGTAGATCGCGTCGTCGAGCGCCGTGCCGCCCCCCGCCTGGACGTCTCCCAGGCCGAGGGTGAGGATCGAGGGCACGCTGGTGAACGGCGTCTCCTTGCGGATCTGGTCGGAGAAGAGGACGACCTTGGCCTCGTCGAGGCGGTTCATCGACTGGACGAAGGAGCGCGCGCTGTCCACCGCGATGCGCAGGTTGTCTCCGCTCATACTGGAGCTGGCGTCGAGGAGGAGGACGGCGGTGAAGGGGATGTCACCCGTCTCGAAGGTGACGAGGCTCTGGGGGACGCCGTCGTCGAGGATGGTGAAGTCGTCGCGCGTCAGCCCCTCGCGGCGCCGGCCGTTGCTCTCGACGGTGACGAAGAGCTGCTGCAGCTCGACGTCGATCTCTTCGTTCACCTCGAGCCGCGGGGTGCGCAGCTCGGCCGAGACGGTGGCCCCCGCCGTGTCGTGGACGACGACCTCGAGGTGGTGCGATACGTTGTCCTGTCCGGCGTCGACCACGGTCCTCCAGGGAGGATGTTCGAGCACGTCCGCGCGCAGGTTGTCGAAGAAGACCTCGACCTGGCTGATCGGTGAGCCGCCGGGAGTCACCTGGAGCACGACCTCGGTCGCGCCGAAGATCGGCTCGATCGCCGAGGGCTGGAGGATCGCCACGCGCGGGGCCTGCTGCGCGGCGGCCGGGAGGGCGAGGGCCAACAACAGCAGGAGGGCCCTCACCCCCGGCCCCTCTCCCACGAGTGGGAGAGGGGTGTGGGATACCCTTTCTAACCTTCTCCCCTCGCCCGCTTGCGGGAGAGGGGCCGGGGGTGAGGGCTTCACGGCGCCTCCTTGCCCAGCGCCGCCGCGAGGTCGGCCAGGTGGCCGGCGGCGTTGGCGGCGAGCTCGTCGCGGATGGCTTCGAGCCGGTCGAGGGGGAGGGCGTTGTAGCGGTGCCGCGCCGAGACGGGATCGGGCGGGTGAGGGCGCTGCTCCAGCGGCTCCAGGGTCTCCCGCGCGCCGCGGGCGTCGTGCTGCAGGTCCTGGAGCAGGGCGAGCTGGAGCATCAGCTTCTCCTCCCCCGGAGAGCGTTCCAGCCCTTCACGGGCGACCCGTTCGGCCTCCGCGAGGTCGTCGCGGTCGATCAGCAGCCGCACCAGCTCCTGATAGGCGAGACCGACGGCCGGCGCTCCCACGCGGTCCACCTGGTCCGGCGGCGTGCGGACCAGCTCCTCGAGCAGGCGCCGGCCCTCGCGGGGATTGCCGAGGCGGATGCGGTCGACCGCCAGGCGGAGGCGCGCCTCGCCGTGCTCGGGGTGGGTCTTGAGCAGGCGGACCAGGGCGTCGACCGCATCCTGGTACTTGCCCTGCCGCTCCATGTCGACCGCGAGGCAGACCAGGGTTTCCTGGTTGTCCGGGTCGAGGTTGAGGATGCGCCGGTAGGTGCGCTCGCGCATGCCGGGGGGCGCGGTCTTGAGCAGGTCCGCGGCGAGGCTGAGGACGAGGCGGGCCGTGCGCTCCCGGCCCTCCGGCGTTGCGTGGAGGCCGGCGTGCAGGTCGGCGATGAGGAGAGCGGTCTCGCGCGCGTGGTTCATCAGCAGGTAGTCGTGCGCCGCCGCGGAGTCGCGGTAGATCCCCTGGTGGAGCATGAACACAGGCTCCAGGATCTCGGGATGCGCCCTGGCGAGGTTGCGGACGACGCCGACCTCGATCGCGGTCACGTCCTCGTCGGCGTGGCGCTTCTTGCCGGTCAGGAGAGACGATTCGAGCGCGCGGACCGCGGCGGCCGCCGCCTCCCGATCGCCGGCGGCGAGGCGGGCCAGGGCGTCGCGGTAGGCCTTGCGGACCGGACCGGCCTCCAGCTTGCGCGTCGCTTCGGGAGGGACGTCGGCCTTGCGGGCCACCGGCATCTCGGGAGCCCTCCCGCCCGAGTTCAGGGCGGCCCAGACGGAGCCGCGGGCGCCGCCGGGGAAGAGCACGAAGCGGGTGGTCATCGACAGGGCGTCGCCGCGCGGATCGGCTGCCGAGCGGGGGATCGTGGCGCGCAGGTCGTATTCGCCCGGGTCGAGCTTCCCGGGGCGGAAGGTGACCGCGAAGATCTCCAGGCCGTCCGGTCCCTGCCGCCGCTCCGTCACCTGGACCGGCAGGTCGGCCACCTGCTCCGACGTCTCCTCGTGTTCCTTGAGGACCCGGCGGAAGATCTGCATCCGCAGGTCGTCCGTGCCGAGCTTCCAGCCGGCGACGAGGACCGAGGCCTCCTCGTCCGGCGCCAGGATGGGGCGGGCGG
>DASPXX010000226.1:0-12628 GCA_035637095.1 Thermoanaerobaculia bacterium | reverse complement strand
CGCGACGAGGCGACCGGCGAGATCTTGGCCGAGGTGAGCGACCGGGGGATCGGCATCGACCCTCGGCGGCTCCCCCATGTCTTCGATGCCTTCGAGCAGGGACAGCGCAGCATCACACGGCAGTACGGCGGCCTCGGTCTCGGCCTCGCCATCACCAAGACCATCGTAGAGCTGCACGGCGGCCGGATCGAGGCCGCGAGCGACGGTCCCGGCCAGGGCGCGACCTTCCGGCTCCGGCTGCCGATCGGCGCGGTCCATCTGCCGGCCCAACCAGCGGATCAACGGCCGGCAGGTCCGGCTGCGGCTCCTGCCGCGGAGAGCGACCGCCCCCTCCACATCCTCCTCGTCGAGGACCATCCCGACACGGCGGACGCCATGGAGACGCTCCTCTCGGTCGTCGGGCACCGGGTCACCGTGGCCAACAATGCCGGCGACGCCCTGGCGGCCGCCGAGACCGCCCGGTCCGGCCGCAATGGTGGCGATATCGATCTGGTGATCAGCGACGTCGGCCTGCCCGACGTCAGCGGCCTCGAGCTGATGACCCAGCTGAAGAGCCGCTTTCAGCTGCGCGGCATCGCCCTCTCCGGCTATGGCATGGACGAGGACGTGCAACGCAGCCAAGCGGCGGGCTTCGAGCGGCACCTGACCAAACCGGTGAGCCTGCCGGCGCTCCGGGAAGCGATCCGCGAGGTGGCGAGCCAACCGCCCTCCGCAGACGCATGGCACGGCGATTGAACAAAGGAAGGTCATGAACATCGAGGTACGGCACGACGAAACCGCGAAGAAGTACTACGCCGTGGTGGACGGCCAGGAATCGGTCTGCGAGTACGGCGAGGCAGGCGACAAGACGCTGAACTTCTGGCACACCTTTGTTCCGCCGGCGCTGCGCGGCCGCGGCATCGCCGAGCAGCTCGTGCACCAGGCCCTGGAAGATGCGCGCAACCGGGGCTACAAGGTCATCCCCTCCTGCTGGTACGTGCGGCTCTACATCGACCGCCACCGGGAGCTCCAGGACGTGCTGGCGGCGCGGTAGGAATTTCCCGTCTCTCTTCCGCTTTCTCATGAGGAGGAATTGCGGCCGTCTCTGCCCGTGATCCCGAATCCCATGAAACAACGATTCCTTCTCCTGCTCCTCACCCTCTCCGCGCTGGTGGGCTCGGCCTGCGCCACCGCCCCCGCGTCCCCGCAGACTGCTCCCGAAGCCGCGATGTCGCACGCGCTGCCCGAGATGCCGACCGACCTGGCAGCGGTGCTCCCGACCGATCCGGCCATCCAGACCGGCAAGCTCGAGAACGGCCTGACCTACTACGTCCGCCGCAACGGCGTGCCGTCCGACCGCGTGGAGCTCTGGCTGGTGGTCAACGCGGGCTCGGTCCTCGAGGAGGAGAACCAGCGGGGCCTCGCTCATTTCATCGAGCACATGGCGTTCAACGGCACCCAGCATTTCGCCAAGCAGGAGCTGGTCAAGTACCTGGAATCGATCGGCATGCGCTTCGGGGCGGACATCAACGCCTCCACCAACTTCGACGAGACGATCTATACGCTGACCGTCCCCACCGACAAGCCGGAGTTCCTCGAGAAGGGCGTCCAATTCCTGGAGGACTGGGCGCACGGCATCACCTTCGATCCCGAGGAGGTGGACAAGGAGCGCGGCGTGGTGATCGAGGAGTGGCGGCTCGGGCGCGGCGCTTCGGCGCGGATGTTCGACCAGCAGTTCCCTGTCCTCTTCCAGGGATCGCGCTACGCCGAGCGCGTGCCGATCGGCAAGAAGGAGATCCTGGAGAAGGCGACGCCCGATGACCTGCGCCGCTTCTACACCGACTGGTACCGGCCGGACCTGATGGCCGTGATCGCCGTGGGGGACGTCGATCCGGCCCAGATGAAGGATCTGATCCGCCAGCACTTCTCGCGGATCCCCGCCCCCCAGAGCCCGCGCGAGCGCCCCCTCTATCCGGTCCCGGAGCACGCCGACACCCTGGTCGCCGTCGCCACCGACCCGGAGGCCACGGACACCACGCTGAGCGTCTACTCCAAGCTGCCGGCCCGGGAGCAGGACCGCTTGGGCGACTACCGCACCTCGATCGTCGAGGGGCTCTACCACGCGATGCTCAACGCGCGGCTCGAGGAGATCTCGCGCAAGCCCGATGCGCCCTTCCTGTACGCGAGCTCCGGCGCGGGCCTCTTCGTGCGCTCCTCGGAGATGACCGTGCAGCAGGCGGCGGTGCGCGAAGGCCAGGTGGAGACCGGCCTGGCCGCCCTGCTCACCGAGATCGAGCGGGTGCGGCGGCACGGCTTCACGCCGACCGAGCTCGCGAGGGTCAAGAAGGACTGGCAGCTCGCCTATGAGCAGGCCTACAGCGAGCGCCGGGTGATGCCCTCGGCACAGCTCGCCGCCGAGTACTCCCGGGGCTTCCTGGAAGCCGAGCCCCTGCCCGGCGTCCCCGCCGAGCTCGTCCTGGTGCGCCGCTTCCTCCCCGAGATCAGCGTCGAGGAGGTGAACCACCTCGCCGAGGAGTGGCTGCGCGACAGCAACCGGGTCATCCTGGTCCAGGCGCCGGCCAAGCCCGGGGAGCAGCCGCCGTCGCGCGACGCCCTGCTCGCCGTCTTCCAGAAGGTCCGCCAGAGCGACGTCGCGGCCTACGTCGACCGCGTGCAGGCCGGCCCTCTGGTGGCCACGGCGCCGCAGCCGGGGAAGATCGTCAAGGAAACGAAGATCCCCGAGCTCGGCGTCACCGAGTGGAAGCTGTCGAACGGCGTCCGGGTGATCCTCAAGCCGACCAGCGCGCAGCGCGACGAGATCCTGCTGACCGCCTTCAGCCCCGGCGGCCACTCGCTGGTTCCGGACGAGGACTTCCCCTCCGCCCTGTTCGCCGCCACCGTGATCGGTGAAGGGGGCGTGGGGAGCTTCGACAAGGTCACCCTGGAGAAGGCCCTGGCCGGATCGACGGCGCGGGTCGAGCCCTACATCACCGAGCTCGAAGAGGGGGTCCAGGGCACGGCGTCCACCGCGGACGCGGAGACCCTGTTCCAGCTCGTCTATCTGACGATCACCCAGCCGCGCAAGGACCCGGACACCTTCCGCTCCCTCCAGACGCTCCTCCGCTCCGCCGTGCAGAACCGGCTGGCCGAGCCCGAGGCGGTGTTCGCGGACCGGATGAAGGAGGCGATGACCCAGCACCATCCGCGCTGGCAGCCGATCACCTCCGAGTGGATCGACAAGATCGATCTCGACAAGGCCGAGCAGATCTACCGCGACCGCTTCGCCGACGCCGGCGACTTCACCTTCATCCTGGTGGGAAACGTCTCGCCGTCGAAGCTCAAGCCCCTCGTTCTCACCTGGCTGGGGAGCCTCCCGTCGACCGGCCGCAACGAGACGTGGCGCGACGTCGGCATGCGTCCCCCTTCTGAGGTGGTCAACGTGCGGGTCGAGAAGGGGATCGAGCCCAAGAGCCAGGTGGAGATCGTGTTCACCGGCCCCGCCGAGTACAACCGCCAGGGCCGGCACGACCTGGGCGCCCTCTCCACCGTGCTCGAGACCCGGCTCCGCGAGGTGCTGCGCGAGGACATGGGCGCGGTCTACGGGGTCTCGGTCAACGGCGACCTGTCGCGGCGCCCCTGGCAGAGCTATCAGGTCGGCATCTCGTTCGGTTGCGCTCCGGAGAAGGTGGACGACCTGGTGAAGGCCGTCTTCGCCGAGATCTCCTCGATCCAGGCGAACGGCGTGGCCGAGCCCTATCTGAACCAGGTGCGCGAGGCCGAGCGCCGCTCGCGCGAGCTCAATCTGACCGACAACCAGTTCTGGCTCTCCGCCCTGGAGCTCTACTACACGGAAGGGCTCGACCCGCGGGACATCCTCCACTTCGACCAGCTGATCTCCACCATCACCTCGGACCGCATGCGGGATACGGCGCGGCGCTATCTCGACACCAACCGCTACGCGCTCGGCGTGCTGTCCCCGGAAAAGCGAACGGAGGGTGTGGGCAGCACCCTCCCCTGACCCCCTCTCCCACACGCACTCACACCCTCCCGGGAGAGGGGAACCGCCTCCCTCTCAGTTGCGAGCCTTTGGGGTGGTGGCGCCCCTCTCCCGGGGGATGGGTGTGCGATGGGAGAGGGGACGGGGGTGAGGTTCTGGGGCGGGGGGCCGGTGTCCTACTCCTTCACCTGTTTCGCCAGCCCGCTCGCGAGCGCCTGATCGAGGAGGCTCTTCAGCTGGCGCTCTCCCTCGTGGGCGAGCTGCTCCTGCTGGCGCCCCAGGGCCTCCTGCTGGCGGCCGAGCTCCTCCTGCTGCTTGCCCAGCGCCTCCATCTGGCGCCCGAGAGCTTCCATCTTGTCCGACAGCTCCTTCATCTGACTGTCCAGGTTTTCGTCGTGGTCCTCGCGGTCGCGGCCGGACAGGGCACGCCCCGCCTGCTGCGAAGCCAGTGCGCCGATGCGCGCCCCGTAGCGGCCCATCTCCCCGCCGAGGCGTCCCTGCTGGTCACCCAGCTTGCCCTGCTGGTCACCCAGGACTCCCTGCTGCTCTCCGAGCTTCCTCTGGGGCTCGAAGAGGGCCTGGGCACGGGCGACGGTCGCCTCGTCGCGGATCAGGTACGACTTGCCGTCCCGCCGGAACCAGAGGATGGGCTTGCCGGAGTAGTGCTCGCGAGCCCGGTGGACGTCGAGCGTGTTGCCGCTCATGGTCACCGCTTTCTCGTCCTGCACCAGGACCCAGGGCTCTCCATCCTCGCCGAAGCTCATCCATCCCTTGTCCCTCGCGGGAGGCACGGGTGGCACCGGAGGAGTGGGCGGAACCGGGGGTGCAGGAGGAGTCGGAGGGACTCCGCGGTGGGTTCCATGGACGGCCGGCAGCCCCGCGGGTTCCCCCGGAGCCGGAATCGCCGCGACCGCGGGAGGAGCCGGGGGAACGGCTACGGGCGTTCCCGGTGGCTCCGGAGATGTCTGGGCGACCACGATCCGGATCGGGATCAACACCGCCAGAGCCAGGAGGGCGAGCAGGCCCCACCAGCCGGGGTGGATGCGCTTCTTGTTGTCCGCTGACTGCTGCAACATTTCGAGCCTCCTTTTCAGGGTCTTGAACGTGGGCGCGGCACCCGCGGCCGCCATCCGGGAGACGCGGGGAGCGATGCCGAGCCGCAAGAGAAGCCGGCCATAGTCCTCGGGCGCCGGATCGAGGAGGCGCAGCACCGCCGCATCGCAGGCCGCCTCGCGGGCGACCGCGTACTCCCGGGCGGCGAGAGCCACCAGGGGGTGGAAGAAGAACAGGCGCTCTGCCAAAGCCGGAATCCAGCCGAGCCAGAGATCGCCCCGGCGCACGTGGAGCAGCTCATGGCCCAGCGTGAGAGAAAGCTCCTCGGCCGAGAGGCGGCCGATCGCCCGCCGCGGTAACAGCACCCGAGGCCGCCAGGCGCCGGAGACCTGCGGAGTCTCGACCTCCGCCGAGGCAAGGAGCATCGCCCGCCGGATGCCGAGCCGCTCCCGCAACGCCGCGAAGAGCGCCGAGATCCAGGGCTCCCCCACCGGCTCCGCGCTCCGCACGATCAGCCGGGCCAAGGCGAGCTGGCGCGCGGTCAGGCCGAGCTGCAGCAGAAGGCCCGCTCCCCAGAGGCCGGCCAGGGCGAGCGGCCAGGGAGAAACCGGCGAGGATATGGCCAACGACCTAAAGGACTTAAAGGACCCCACGGAAACCGCTGCTCCCGGGACTACCTGGTATTGCCTGTCCTTTATGTCCTTTAGGTCCCTGACCTCCTGGGCCGTCGCGGGCAATACCGGCAGCGCCACCGGCCCGGCCCAGACCAGCGCCACCAGCAGCTTCAGGCAGGCGAGCCACCAGAGGCCGCAGCGCAGCCCGGCAGGCAGGCGCGGGAACAGCCGGCAGACGAGCCAGACCACGGTGACTGCCACGGCTCCGGAGAGGGAGGCACGCCCCAGCGCTGCGAGGACGGGAGCGGCCCAGCGGATTGCGGTCGCGAGGATCTCCATCTCAGCCCTCCTTCTTCCTGGACTTGAGCCGGGCGACCAGGTCTTCGAGACCGGCGAGCTCGTCGTCCGACACCTCTCCCGTCTCGGTCAGATAGGCCACGAACGGCGAGACGGAGCCGGCGAGCGTCTTCTCGACGAACGACCGCACCGCGCCGCGCAGCAGGTCTCCCTCGGAAACCGGCGAGAAGTACCGGTAGACCCCGTCGACCTGCTCGCGCGTGAGATGCCCCTTCTGCCGCAGGCGCTCCATCATGGTGAGCACCGTGGACCGCGCCAGCCCGCGCGGCTCCCCGAACCCTTCCGCCACCTCCCCTACGCTCGACGCCCCTGTCTCGGCGATATAGCGGAGGAGCGCCAGCTCCTGATCTCCAACGGTCTTCATGCTCCAGGTTCCTCTCTCTGTGTCTCTCTCCCCGGTGACGACATCTGTAATCATCCTAACGGTGACTACAGGTGTCGTCAAGGGGGTGATACGGTGGAGGCCGTGGAAAGGTTGCAGGCCCCCCAGCCTCCCATCGTCATCGCCCACCGCGGCGCCAGCGGCCACCGTCCCGAGCACACGCTCGCCTCCTATGAGCTCGCCATCGAGCTGGGCGCCGACTTCATCGAGCCGGATCTGGTGATCACCCGCGACGGGGTCCTCATCGCGCGCCACGAGAACGAGATCTCGGAGACGACCGACGTCTCGGCCCGGCCGGAATTCGCGGACCGGCGGAGGACCCGTCGGATCGACGGCGCGGAGGTCACCGGCTGGTTCGCCGAGGACTTCACGCTCGCCGAGATCAAGACGCTCCGCGCCCGCGAGCGGCTCCCCTTCCGCGACCACTCCTGGGACGGACGGTTCGAGATCCCGACCTTCGAGGAAGTCCTGGACCTGGCCGTCCGCAGGGGTGTGGGCGTCTATCCCGAGACCAAACACCCGAGCTATTTCCGCAGGATCGGCCTGCCGCTCGAAGAACCGCTCCTCGCGGCGCTGGAGGCGAGAGGCTGGACGGACCCGGATGCACCCGTGTTCATCCAGTCCTTCGAGACCGCGAACCTGCGGGAGCTCCGGAAGCAGACCGGCGTCCGCCTGATCCAGCTCCTGGAAGCGGAAGGCCACGGCCTCGCCACACCCGAGGAGCTCGCCTGGATCGCCACCTACGCGGACGGCATCGGGCCGGACAAACGGCTGATCGTCCCCAAGGGCCACGATGGGCGGCTGCTTCCACCGACCTCGCTCGTCGAGGACGCCCACCGCGCCGGCCTGCTGGTCCATCCCTGGACGTTCCGGAGCGATCCGCAGTTCCTAGCTCCCGAGTACGGCGGCCGGCCGGAGCGGGAGTACGAGCAGTTCTATGAGCTGGGGGTGGATGGGGTATTCAGCGATTTTCCGGAGGTGGCGGTGCGGGTGAGGCGTTGAACAGCTCCTGATCGGCGTCGATCTTGCACCAGGGAGCCTCGAAGGAGGTCACCCATGATGTACCGGCAGCTCGGCAGCACCGGGGAACAGGTCTCGGCGATCGGGGTCGGAGGCTGGCATCTCGCGCTCCCGAAAGTCGATGAGCCGACGGCGATCCGCATCGTCCGCTCGGCTCTCGACGAGGGCATCAACTTCCTGGACAACAGCTGGGATTACAACGACGGGGCCAGCGAGATCCGGGTGGGCAAAGCGCTGCGCGACGGCTACCGCGAGAAAGCCTTCGTGATGACGAAGATCGACGGTCGTTCGAAGAAGGAAGCGGCCAGGCAGCTCGACGAGTCACTGCAACGCCTGGGCGTCGACCACATCGACCTCGTCCAGCACCACGAGGTGATCCGCTACGAGGATCCCGACCGGATCTTCGATGACGAGGGGGCCAACGCCGCGCTCGTCGCAGCGCGCAAAGCGGGCAAGATCCGGTACATCGGATTCACCGGCCACAAAGATCCGCACGTGCATCTCTACATGCTGGAGGTGGCCGACCGGCACAGCTTCAAATTCGACACGGTCCAGATGCCCCTGAACCTCATGGACGCCCACTTCCGCAGCTTCGGGAAGAACGTCCTGCCGGAGCTCGTCCGCCGCAACATCGGCGTGCTCGGCATGAAGAGCATGGCCAACGGGATTCTCCTCAAGTCGAACACCGTGACCCCGATCGAGTGCCTGCACTACGCCCTGAACCTCCCCACCTCCGTCGTGATCACGGGCATCGACAGCCTGGAGATCCTCGACCAGGCCTTGGAAGCCGTCCGCACCTTCAACCCGCTCACCAACCAGGAGATCGACGCCCTGCTCGCGAAGACCGCCAAGGCCGCCGCCACCGGCCAGTTCGAGCCGTTCAAGACCTCCTCCCTCTTCGACAGCACCGCCAAAAAACCGGAGTGGCTCGGCGAGGAGCCCGAGCGCGTCCAGCAGCTGATGCAGGCGTAGGGAGGCGCCCCGGCCCCGCCTTTCCTCGCCTCTCCTCGCCATCGGTTCGCCGGGGTAGCCAGGGGTTAAAACCCCTGGCTACCATGTAAATGGTAGTCCCCGAGGGGACGACGCCCCCTCACGCCCCCTTCAGGGGTCGTCTTTTCCGTGGTAGCCAGGGGTTTGAACCCCTGGCGGAATCCCCTGGCGTGCGGCGCGGCGCGCCCCGGCCCCTACGTCGCAAACCGCCGCGCCGCCCGAGCCTTGGCCCTGGCGGCCTGCTCTTCCCGGTTCCTCGGCGGCGCGCTGGTATCCAGGCTGCTCAGCAGGTCGCCCGCGATCCGGGCGATCTCCTCGACGGCGGCGTTGAAGGCGTCCTCGTTCGCTTTGGACGGCTTGTTGAAGCCGGTGATCTTCCGCACGAACTGCAGCGAAGCGGCGCGCAGCTCTCCGTCCGTCACCGGCGGCTCGAAGTTGAAGAGGGGCTTGATGTTTCGGCACATGGGGAGCTGCCTCCGAAGGGTTGAAGCCTGGCCGGGTCCATCATCGCACAGCACCTGGCTCTCCGGGCTGCACCTCGCTACAATCCCCCCACAAGATCCCGAGCAGGAATAGGAGCTCCCCATGAAGAAAAACCTCAAGAAGCTGCGCCTCAACCGCGAAACGCTGGCCCTCCTCGACTCCCGGGTTGTCCCCGCTCCTCTCGGCGGAGCCGCCGCGGCGATCGTGACCAGTTGCACGTATCCGTGCGACTGCCCCACGGGCTGTACGGCGGACCAACCCTGCCTGGAGACGGCCGGCCGCGTGTAGAGCGCGGGAAGCCGTCCCTCTCCGGGCCGTGGTCGGTTCTCGCCGGGCGAAAGCCATCCCTCATGGGGCGAAAGCCATCCCTCGCAGGGCGAAGGTCATCCCTCACCGGGCGGAAGCCGCCGTCGATGGGGCAAAGGCCGTCCCTCCTGGGGCGGAGGCCATCCCTGTTTGGGCGACAGCCATCCCTCGCGGGGAAGAGCCCGTCCCCGGTGGGGAGCGGGTCGTCCCTGGCAGGGATGAGGTCGTACCGGACGGGGATGGGCTCGTCCCCAGAAGGGATGGAGCTTCCCCCTCTTGGGGATGACCTCATCCCTGAGAGGGATGACCTCATCCCCGAGAGGGATGGCTTCATCCCCGAGAGGGACGGCTTCCGCCCCACGAGAGACGGCCTTCGCCCCATGAGGGATGAGCTTCGCCCGAGGACACCAGGGCCTCCGAGGTCACGATCCGCCTCCTGGGCCGGAAGTGGCGGAGTTTGCCTGCGTCGCGCCCGCTAATTTTGCGAAGAACTTGCCGGCCGGTTCTGGATGGAGAGGATGTTCCCGTCCGGGTCCTTGAACCAGGCGACTTTGAAATCGCCCGCGGCGTGGATGTCGCCCTGCAGCGTCAAGCCAGGCAGGTTGTCATAGTGCTCGAAGGTCACTCCTTTGGCCTTCAGCTCCCCCACCGTCTCCTCGACGTCTTTCACTTCCCACAAGGCGGCGGTTCCCTGGTTCGTCCCCGCGAACTCCGAACGGTAGACGCACAGCGTGCTGCCGTCGCTCTTGTACACGACCGCAGTATCCGGCGACCCGTCGACTCTCTTGAGCCCCAGTGCCTCCTCGTAGAACTTCTCCGCCACCTTCATGTCCTTGACCGGAAGCATCGGCTGTACCTTGGCATCGCTCAACATTGTGGCCTCCTTTCACTCTCTCTGAATGAATTGAGCAGGCGCAGCCGGCCGCACGTGGCTGGCGCCTCCTCCCTGGACTTAAGCACCAGCCGTGCCAAGGCACGCCGACTATCGATGGCTCGGATTGTTCGTCACCCCCGCTGCCGCATCGCGCACACCGACGTAGCCCGAGCGACGAGCCGATCTTCGCTGTCTTCGAGATCGCATTCGAGATGGGCGGTGGTGCGGCCGCGGCGGATCACGCGGGCGTGGGCGCTGAGACGGCCGTCCACGACCGGCAGGAAGTAGCTCATCTGGAGCTGGAGCGTCGTGAAGGACTCGCCGTCCTCGGTGACGGTGGCGAGCGCAGCTCCCATTGCCACGTCGGCGAGGTCGCAGAGGACGCCGCCGTGGACGGTGCCCATGGCGTTGTGGAGGTGCTTCCCGGCGGTCAGCTCGATCCGCGCCTCGCCCTCGCCGAGCGACACCGGCCGCACGCCGAGGAGCGCGGTGATCGGCGCCAGCTCGCGCTCGCCCGCGAGCCACTTCTCGACAAACTGCGACAGCCGGCTCATGCAGCCCGCCGACGCCCCATCACCTTGCGTCCGAAGCGGCGGAGCCATTCGTGATCGTTGCGCTGCGGCTGGGCGCCGCTCCAACGGGCGATCATCCATTCCAATCCGCGGAAGAGCCCGAGGCGGCCCAGGGTGCGGTCGGCCCAGCCGTTGATGATGCAATAGTTGAAGTCGTGGTTTCCCAGATGGTGCTGGCTGTGATGCGACACCGAGAGCAGGAGACCGCTCCTCTGCAGCAGACGGATCCAGCGCGGCTGGCGGGCGCGGTGCCCGCACTTGTGGAACGCAAGCATGCTGACCAGGAGAACGCTGAAGACGGCCGTGGCCAGGACCACAAAGCCGGCGGCCGGCCCGGCGCCAGAAAGAATCACCCCGAGGACGACAGGACCGATCAGGATCAGCGAGATCCACGACAGCGTTCCTACGTCGTGAAGAAAGCTGATGTGGAAGATCCGGTTCGGGAAGACGTGATGCTCGCGGACCTGCAGCACCATGCGGCGAAGGAAGGTGATGTCCTCGTCGAACCAGGTATCGAACGCCCCGTGCAGCAGGCCGGAGACAAGGTCGGCGGCGTAGACGCCGGCGAGGACCGCGAGAAGCACCCAGGGCCAGGAAGGCAGGCTTTCCCGCCAGGTGGCGAACAGCCAGACGAGGCCGGCCAGCAGGACCGCCCCGTTGAGCGCGGCGCCGGTGACGTGGAAGCGGACCTCGCCCGGCGTGTACGGCGCCACCGCGAAGGCGTCCGCGGTGGCCGGCGGCTCGCTCACGACCAGGACTCCAGAGCCGCCCGCGGGGCGCTGCCCGGAGACGGCAGCTGCAGGATCATGTGGTGTGCGGAGAGGGTGCCGTTCTCGAACGAGTTGGCCGCCGACCAGAGATAGAGGACGAAACGGCGGTAGAGATGCTTGCCCCAGCGCGCGATGACCTCATCGCGCTTCGCCTCCAGGTTTTCCGCCCACTTCTTGCAGCGCGGGCGGACGGCCGCTACGAGAACATGTGGATCTACGTCCTCCTGTACTGGCCGTGGCGCTGGGGCTATCACTTCGCGCGCGAGGTCCGGACCGCGCCGGCCGCGATCCGCCGCCGCTTCCTCTGGGAATTCGCTCTCTTCGCAGTGCCGTTTTCGATCCCCTTCTTCATCGATCCCTGGATGGCTCTCGGATTGTGGCTCTTTCCGGCCTGGGTCGGCGGGTCGATCATCATGGGGATGGGGATGTACGCCCAGCACGCCGGGGGCACGGACGAGCAGCGGTTCAGCCACACGACGACCTTCCTCTCCCACTTCTTCAACCTGACGATGTTCAACGCGGGTTTTCACATCGAGCATCACGAGGAGCCGGGAGCACACTGGAGCGAGCTGCCGCGGATGCATGCGGCGATGAAGCCCGAGCTGATCGCAGGCGGCGCCCACATCTTGCCCTACGGCATCTATCGCGCCTCCTCGCTTCTCAATTCGTTCTTCCGGCCGCGGCAGGGTTGGCAGCAGTTCCTGGAGCAGCACCCGGAGTACCGACCCCCGGCAGAGCCCTAGACGCGAAGCTCCGACGGGATGCGGTCGCGGATCTGGCGGTGGAATTCGGGCAGCCGGGACCAGTGCAGCCCCGGCCTCACGTGATGGGCTGTGTGGTACCCGGAGTTGAACGTCACCAGGTTGTACAGGCGGCTCTCGATGTTGCGCGAGGCGCCGAAGTGATCGTCGAGCTCCAGGCCAGCGTGCTGGTCATAGCCCAGGCGCGCGACGTTGAAGATCGCGAGGAGCATCGGCCCGGCGAAAACGATCATCGCCTTGACGGGGTCGAGATAGATCAGGACCGAGAGCGTCACCAGGCTGACGGCGGTCATGATCTTGAAGCGGCGGTAGACCTTCGGATGGCGCCGGCCGATCGTCATTGTCAGAGTGAGGTGCCCGGCGAAGTTCTTCACCATACATTCGACAAAGCTGCGGGGCGAGCCTCCCGGGCGTTGCCAGCGCAGCGTGTCCTTCTCGCGCTCCAGGTAGTGCGGGTGATGGCCGAGATT
>DASPXX010000225.1:0-3955 GCA_035637095.1 Thermoanaerobaculia bacterium | reverse complement strand
GTGTAGGTGGCGCCGTAGCCGGAGGTGGTCTCGCGCTCTTCATCGGCGAGGATCGACAGGGCGAGACACGGCGACGGCGGGATGGATTCCGTGCGGAGCAGGGTCGCCATTTCGAGGATGGAGATCTGGTCGTCTCGCGGGAAGGCGGTGCGGAGGGGGGCATCGGCGCGGAGCTGGTCGCGCAGGGCCTGGAGAATCTGGGCGTCGAGGGACCACGGGAGGGCCGGGTAGATCGAAGGATCAGGCATCGAAGTAGTGCTCCTGGATCAGGGTCACGAGGTTCTGGACTTCGTCGGCGGTGACGTAGGCGAAGGGGAAGGCCTGGACGTCGCGCGTGCGGCCGGTGGTGGGATGGGCAACGGTGCCGCCGTCTTGCAGCGTGCGGGCGAAGGGAACTCGGGTTCCCACTTCGACAGCGCGGTCTTCGATCGCGAGGGTGGTGATGCTCTGCAGGAGGTCGCCGGAGCGGACGAGGGTGGCGTCAGGCGGATAGCCGTAGTACTCGCGGATCTTGCGGGTGACCGGCGTGAGGGGCGGCCAGGGGCCTACGGGGCCGGCCTGGCTCTGGATGTGGGCCTGGAAGTACGTCTGGAGCGCCGCGGCAAGGCTCTCGAGAAGGGAGCGGGGCGGCTGCTCCAGCCGGGCGGCGGCGGCTTCGAGGAGCTGCACAGCCTCGGTGGCGCCTTCGATCGTGATCGTGATGCGCATCACCAGCCCTCCAGGTCCTGGAGCCGGAGGCCGGGGCCGGTGGGGCCTGTGGCGGCGACGGTGGGGGTGGTGTTGTCGGCGGGCGGCGCCTGGGCGAGATCGAGGCTGGCGGCGCCTCTCGCGACGTCTCGCAGCCAGGCGAGGGCTTGCTGGGCTTCGGTTTCAAGCGCGGGGCTCGGCTGGCCTCCGGCGAGGAGCTTGCGGTGAGCGAGGGCTGCGACCTTCGCCTTGAGGATGGGAGGCGCCCCGTCCGGGGCGGACGGGAGCGCCTGGCGATAGCGGGCGAGCAGGTACGAGGTGGCTTCCGCCTCGGCCTGCTCGATGGCGTTGGTGAGGGCCGGCTCGCCCGCCGGGCCGGCGAGGCGGAGGAGCTCCGCTTCGCCGCGGTGGGCGAGAAACTCGGCGGGGGTGAGGTAGCGGAGGGGCATTACCGCCGCTTCGGCTTGTTGATCGCCGCGACGGCGGTTGGGTTCTGCACGCGCTCCGCCTTCAGCTTGTCTTCGGCAGGCGAGGCTGCCGCGTCATCGGGCGGGGCCGCGGCCATCTCCTCCTGGACGCGTTCGGCCTTGAGGTCGATCACGGTGGTGCCGGGATCGAAGCTCTCGGCGGTCACGGCCTTGGTGACGAGGTGCTCGTCGGTGGCGATCTCCGGCGGGAGGACGTCGGCGTTGAGATAGATCGGCTGGGCGCCGATGGTGAGGGTCATCGGGCCGCCGGGGAGCTTGACGGTGCGGCGGCGGGTTCCGGAGCCCTCGGGACCCTTGGAGGTGACGTCGCGGTCGGCACGGATTTCGTAAAGCATGGTCGTGTTCCTTTCTGTTTGCTGCTGCGTTTGTTGTTGTTGTCAATCCGGATTGATCCGGACTGCGCACTGGGGGAAGCCCGGCTCGACGCCGTACTCCCCATCCATTCCGAAGCTGATCTGGGCGTGACTGAAAGATTTTGTGGTGTCGAACTCGATGCCGTTGGGCTCGCGGGTGGGCATCCAGAGCACGGGCCGCGGCCCGGTCGGCAGGGACATGATCGCGTCGACTTTGTTCTCGGTGCCGGGGACAGGGTTGTAGTCCAGCCAGAGGCTGAACGCCCCTCGCCAGGTATTGGGATCGGCGCCGAAGCTCGGCTCGGTGCGGAGAAGCTCATAAGCCTGGAAGACGTCCGTGGAGCGGGTGATCACGATCAGGTTTTGCCGGACCTGGTCGGCGGAGGCCAGCGCGTCGCCCCAGAGGCGGATCGACATGAGCTGCAAGAGGGCTTTGTTCAGCTCGAAGCGGGCTTCGAGGACATCCGGCTTGGCGGGGGTCTGCCGGACGACGGGCACGACGTTGGAGTAGATTCGGCCGTCCGGATGAACGTGATCGGTGTCGAAGAAGTTCTGGCCGTCGTAGGCGAGCCGGTTGTTGCGGAGGACTTTCACCGCGAGCATGACCTTGCCCGCGGCGAAGCCCTCGGCGATGGCAGCGGACTTCTGCTGCACGGTGGCGAGCGCGGTGCCGCGCTCGATGTCGTTGCGATCAACGGCGTCGGTGATCTCGTACTTCTCGCCGACGATGGTGATAGGGGTGGCGAAAGACTTCTGGACGATGCGCTCACCCACCCACTTGTGGAGCTGAGCGAAGATGGTGGTCCATTCGAGGGTGACGCTCTTCGCCTTCGTGGGGTTCGGGACGTTCGCGGTGAGCTGCGGCAGCAGGGCGTTGGCCGCGGACCGGTCATAGAGGTCGAGGGCGTAGGGCGTTACGACGCGGGCGATCGATTGCAGCTCGCTGAGCATGATCTATCTCCGTTCGACGTCGACAAACCAAGCCGACGCGCTGTACGGGCGGGTGAACTTCCCCGCGACGATGGAGCTGGCGGTGGGTGCGGCGGAGACGGTGTTGTCGTTGACCACGAAGGCGGGGGCGCCAGGCAGGGGTATGCCCGCCGAGACGTCGAAGAGCCACTCGCCCTGGGCGTCCACGCGGATATAGCGGACGGCGTCCATGTAGTCGGCGCTGCCGCCGATGCCTCCGAGGGTGCCCGCGGCGCCGGTGGTGTTGTTGAGGCCTTCGCGGCAGACGCCTTGGACCTTGAGGCCGGCGGTGTCAGCCGCTGGGACGGCCTGGCCGGCGGCGTTCGTGGCGATCAAGGCGCCGACGAAGAGGACCGCGCCGGCGGCGGCCGGGAGCGGGAGGATCTGGGGTTGGTGCTGAGCCCAGATGCGCTGCGTGTCTTGAGTGAGCGGTGGCATCTCAGTTCCCCCGGAATCCGAAGGCGGTGGTGGTGAACGAGTATTTGGCGTCGAGCTCTCGGCGCCTTTCTTCCGAGAGGCCGCCGGCGGTGGCGGCGGCCTGGCGCTCTTCGTCGGCGAGGCGGCCGGCGGTGAGAGCTTCGACGGCGGGGACGGCGGCGAGGATCTCGAGGATCCGCTCGGCGATGGAGACATCGGCGGCCGGCTTTGTGGGGTCGTCCTGGAGCTTGACGGTGGCCGGCGTGCGTGCGGCGAGCAGCTCGACGAGGAGGGGGCGGGCGAGCTTCGCCATGGGGGGCGTGATGCGGGCTCCGAGCTTGGTGAGGCGTTTCTCGACGGAAAGCTCGGCGTTTTGCCGGAGGACTTCGGCGAAGGCCTGAACGGCTTCGGTGGCCTGGGCTCGCAGAGTAGCTACCTCGGCCTCGCTGATGGATGGCGTTGCAGGAGCCGGCGGCGCGGGCGGATCGGGTTCCATGGGGGTTTCCTTTCTGGCGGTGAGGACGTACTGGGTACGGCAAAGAGTTACCGGTGGAAGGCCGGCGACGGCGGGGCGGGCGTTGCCGAGAAGGGCGCAGCCGGTGAAGTACCAGCCGCCGGTGACGGGATGATTCAGGGCGAGCTCGGCCGATCTCCGCGTGTAGCGCTTCGTGCGGATCAGCTCGACCGTGGGCGGGTCTAGGTCGATGTAGCGCACCCACAGAGCGCCTTCCTGCATCCAGATCCGCTCGCACCAGCCGAGCGAGGGGCCGCCATAGTTGTGATCGAGATTGAGGCTGGCCATTTCGATGGCCGGGTCGTAGGCGGCGGCCATCTCTTCGAGGCGGGCGAGGGTGATCTCGATCCCGTGGGTCTCGGTGAGATCGATCGGCTTGAGGGCCGGGAACTCCAGGACCGGGGCGTCGCCGGCGGCCAACTCCACGACGTGATCGGCGGCGGGAGTCCAGAGGACGGAGCCGGTGATGATGGAGACGCCGGCGACGCCCCCGCCCGGGACCTCACCCCCTGGCCCCCTCTCCCATC
>DASPXX010000224.1:0-4458 GCA_035637095.1 Thermoanaerobaculia bacterium | reverse complement strand
GCCCGTCGCTCATCGCCCATGCCCACCTCGCCACGACTGACGTGGGATTCGCGGCGTTCGTCGTCCTCGCCCTGTGGACGTTCCACCGCTTCGTGCAGAGCCCGACGCCGGTCCGGCTCGCGGTTTGCGGCGTCGCTCTCGGGCTTGCCCAGCTTTCCAAGATGTCGGCCCTGCTGCTCTATCCGCTGTTCGTCATTCTCGCGGGGATCGCCTTCGTCCGCGGCCCCCTCCCCGACCCTCCCCCGCGGAGCGGGAGAGGGCGCCCCCACCCGACCCGAGGCCTCGGCGCTCTCGCCGCGATCTTCCTGATCAGCCTGCTGGTGCTCGATGCGGGTTATCTGTTCCAGGGGGTCGGAAGCCCGCTCGGGGAGCAACGCTTCGAGAGCCGGTCGCTCCAGGCGGTCGCGTCCGTCCTGCCGGGGGCGCTCCCGGTGCCTCTCCCCACGGCCTATCTGAGAGGTCTCGACGCGCTCCAGCTGATCAACGAGGCCGGCGAGTTCCCCGAGTACCTCTTCGGCCGCTGGTCGCGCCAGGGCTCGCCGGCCTATTACCTGGTCTCGCTGGTGGTCAAGACGCCGCTCCCGCTCCTCCTCGCCTTCCTGGCGGCGCCGTTCGCAAGAAGAGAGGACGCGCCGCGGGGCGAGGTTTTCCTCTGGCTGCCGGCGCTGGCGCTCCTCGCCTGGTTCTCCTTCTTCTCCAAAGTCCACTACGGCATCCGCTACATCCTTCCGGTCGTGCCGCTCCTGACCATCTGGTCCGCCCGGCTCGTCCCCTGGCTGCGCACGCGCGGCCGCGGGCTGCGCGGCGCCGGAGCCGTCCTCCTCGCCGTCTATCCCCTCTCCGTCCTGCTCGCCACGCCGGACACCCTCTCCTACTTCAACCTGCTGGCGGGAGGCCGGGGCGAGGCGGTCCTCCTCGACTCGAACCTGGATTGGGGGCAGGGCCTGAAGCGGGTCCGTGCCTACATGGACCGCGAAGGGATCGACGAGATCGGTCTCGCCTACTTCGGGCACGTCGACGCGGCGCTCTACGGAATCCGCTGGCACTTTCCCGATCCCCGCCGGCCCGGCCCGGTCGCGGTGAGCGCCAACTTCCTCCACGGGTATCCGTACGCCACCTACGCCGGAGGGCGGATCGTGCCGGTGCCGCCCGGCGCCTTCGCCTGGATCGGGCGCTCCCCGCGGGTGGCGGACCTGGGGGGCGGGATCTTCGTGTACGAGCTGGAGACCACGGGTGCCGGGAGGTAGAATCCGCGCGGAGGTACTCCCCATGCAGTCAATGCGTCCCATCCGAGGCCTGCTCATCCTCTGCGCGCTCCTGGCTCTCCCTCTCTCCGCTGCCGCCCAGGAGGTTCCGCCGGCCGAAGAGAAGGTCGACCTCAAAGTCCCGGATGTCGACCTGGTCGACCAGGACGGCAAGCCGGTCCATTTCTACAGCGACCTGGTGCGCGGCAAGGTGGTGATGATGAACTTCATCTTCACCTCGTGCACGACCATCTGTCCGCCGATGGGCGCCACCTTCGGCAAGGTGGAGCAGCTCCTGGGTGACCGGGTGGGGCGCGATGTCCATCTGATCTCGGTGAGCGTCGACCCGGCCACCGACACTCCGGAGCGGCTGAAGGCGTGGGGGAAGAAGTTCGGCGCCGGCCCGGGCTGGACCCTGGTCACCGGCGCGCCCGACACGGTCACGCAGCTCCTCAAGGCGCTCGGCGTCTTCACGCCGAACCGGAGCGACCACACGCCGCTGGTGCTGGCGGGCAACGACCCGCGCGGCGAGTGGACCCGCGCCTACGGGCTCGCCGCTCCGGCCAAGCTCGTCGAGCTGCTCGACCGGCTGGCCGCGCCGGCCGCCGCGGCGCCTGCTCCCCCTCCGGCACAGAGCTACTTCGGCGAGACCCCCCTGGTCAACCAGGACGGGCAGACCATGCGGCTCTACAGCGACCTGCTGCGCGGCCGGGTGGTGGTGATGGACTTCATGTTCACCAGCTGCACCGGCGCCTGTCCGATCATGAGCACCAACTTCGCCAAGCTCCAGGACTGGCTCGGCGACCGCCTCGGCAAGGACGTCTATCTCCTCTCGTTCAGCGTCGACCCGGCCAACGACACGCCGGCCAGGCTCAAGGAGTATGCCGGCCGCTTCAAGGCGAAGCCGGGCTGGTACTTCCTCACCGGCACCAAGGAGAACGTCGACGCGGTCCTGCGCAAGCTCGGCAACTCCGTCGAGACGCCGCAGGACCACCAGAATCTCTTCATCATCGGCAACGAGCGCACCGGGCTCTGGAAGAAGGCCTTCGGTCTAGCTCCGATGGATTCCCTGATCGCGATCGTGCAGAGCGTGGTCGAGGACAAGGGGTGAGGAGGCTCACCTCAGTCGCTGTCCCGGGTATCGAGGATCGCCTGAAACGATGCCTTGAGCTTGGACAGCTCGTTCTCGACGACGGTCCAGACGATGTCGGTATCGATCTCGAAGTACTGGTGGACGAGGACATTCCGCATGCCGACGATGGAGGCCCAGGGGATTTCGGGATGGTCCGGCTGGAGTACCGGCTTCAAGGCGTTCACCGCCTCGCCGAGGATCTGGAGGTGATGAAGAACCCAGACCTGGACCAGCTCGTTTCGCTCGAACTCTTCCCTGCCACTGCGCCCGTACTTCTCGATCCGCTCGATGGACTCCAGGATGTCGAGAATCCGCTCCCGGACATCCCTCACAGAGGAACCGCCTCCTCCAGGACCCGGTCTCGGATGCGCGCTTTCAGGCCACGCTCGGTGACGACGTCCACCGAATGGCTCAGGAGCTCTTGAAGGTCCGTGAGGAGGCCCCCGAGGTCGAGCAGGCTCCGGCCGTTCCTCATGTCGACGAGGAAGTCGACATCGCTCCTCTCGTCCGCCTCACCGCGCGCGACCGAGCCGAAGACCCGGACGTTGGTCGCGCCATGAAGGGCGGCCAACCGGAGAATCTCGGACCTCAGGCCCCGCAACTCTTCGATTCTCATGCTGCTGCTCTCCGAGCGCCGCTATTTGCGTCGCCTCTACAGGATACCATGCGAGGCAGGTGGAGGAGGGGAACGGTCGATTCTCTGATCGCGATCGTGCAGAGCGTGGTCGAGGACAAGGGGTGACATGGAGTGGCAGCGGCCACCCCGCGAGTGACCATTTTTGCCACCCCGCGGGGTGGGGGCTCGACGGAAACCGTTGAAAAGAGGTATACTTCCAGCATTCCTCGACTGGCACGGCGCTTGCGATTCCCGCGGATCGCCGTTCCTTATTTCCTCGTCAGGGGGATTGCAAAGATGAATCGGAGACTGTCGACCCGTGCGGGTTTCACCCTGATCGAGCTGTTGATCGTCGTGGCGATCATCGGGATCATCGCCTCCATGCTGATTCCCAACATGCTCGATGCCATGCAGAAGGCGAAGCAGAAGCGGACCATGGCGGACATGCGGATCGCCGGCGGCGCCATGTTCTCGTGGCTCACCGACCAGGTGGGGGCTGCCGCGGCCGGCCAGACCAGCACTCAGATCAACCTCGCGTCCTATGGGGGGCTGAGGAACATGACCGAGATGACCTCGGCCCTCGTGCCCACCTACCTTCAGGACGTGCCGGTCAAGGATGGCTGGAAGAGCCCCTATGACTATTACCTGAACACCCCCAATCCGCACAGCCAGCACGTGATGGCGATCCGCAGCCGGGGACGCAACAAGCAGTCCGAGACCGACGACTATACGGTGACCGGTTTTGAGCCCACCGACTACGACCAGGACGTCGTCTGGGCGGACGGCTTCATGGTCCGGTGGCCGGAGAAGCACTGAGGCGCCGGGCCCCGGTTCTCTTTCTGGCGGCCGCCTGGCTGCTCGCCCTGTTCGGGCGTCTTCTCTCGCCCGGCCGGGTGCTGGCGAACCGGGACATCCCGCAGTTCCATCTTCCGCTGCGCACCGCCTTCCGCCGTCTGGCGGAGGGCGGTCTGCCGGTCTGGAACCCCTGGCTGCACGGGGGACAGCCGATCCTGTCCAATCCCAGCTATGCGGCGTTCTATCCGCCGAGCTGGCTGGTCCTGGTGGTCTCGCCGGCCTATGCGCTGAGCCTCCTCGCGGTCTTTCATGCCGCGGTCGCCTTTGCCGGGGCCTGGTTTCTGGCGCGGCGGCTCGGCGCCGGCCGTGGGGCGGCGGCGCTGGCGGCGCTCGGCTATACCGGGAGCGGTGCGCTCCTGTCGCTGCTCAGCGCCTTCACCTTGTTCTGCAGCATGGCGTGGTTCCCCTGGGTCTTGGCCGCCGGCGACGCGGCCCTCGAACGGCGCGCCTGGCTGCGCCCGGCTCTCCTGGCCGGCGGCGCGCTCGCCCTGCAGCTTTTGAACGGAGAGCCGGTGACCGTGGTGGTGAGCGGCCTCGGGCTGCTGGGACTGGGTCTGGCGCGGGCGGTGCGCCGGCCGGTCCGGCCGCTCATCGCTCTGCGGATGGCCGTT
>DASPXX010000223.1:0-26897 GCA_035637095.1 Thermoanaerobaculia bacterium | reverse complement strand
ATCGATCTCTCGCCGGAGATGATCAGGGTCGCCGAGCGCCTGAACGCCGGTCTGGACTTCCAGGTGGGAGACATGAGACAGCTCCAAGTGCCTGACGCGGCATTCGCGGGCATCGTAGCCTTCTATTCGATCGTGCACTTTGAGCCGTCAGAGCTCGGGCCGGTCCTGGTCGAAACGAGGCGGGTGTTGGTGCCCGGAGGCTTGGCCTTCCTCGCGTTCCATATTGGAGACGAAGTGGTGCATGTCGAGGATCTGTTCGGTGCGTCCGTGTCGTTGGATTTTCGGTTTCATGTTCCCGGCGCGGTCATCGCGGCGCTGCGGTCGGCGGATTTCAAGGTCATCGAGCAGACCGAGCGTGAGCCCTATGAGGGGGTGGAGTATCCGAGCCGCCGGTGCTACCTTCTCGCGCGGGCAGTGTGACCCCATTTTCGAGGGGAGGTGCGCATGAGATCTCAGGCAGAGAAAGCGGCAGCTTTTCGCGCGCTGCATGACCGGGACGGAGCCTTCATCATTCCCAATCCGTGGGATCCGGGCACGGCGTGGCTCCTCGCGCAGCTGGGATTCGAGGCGCTGGCGACGACGAGCGCGGGATACGCGTTTTCGATCGGAAAGAAGGACAACGCGGTGGGCCGCGACGCGATGATGGAGCATGTGAGCGCCATCGTGGCGGCGACCGACTTGCCGGTCAGCGCCGACCTCGAAAACGGCTTTGGAGACCGCCCCGAGGAGGTCGCGGAGACGTTTCGACTGGCCGCGGCGACGGGCCTGGTGGGCGGCTCGATCGAAGACAACAACGGCCGTCAGGAGGATCCGCTCTACGAGCTCGGGCTGGCGGCCGAGCGCGTCCGTGCCGCGGTGGAAGCGGCGCGCACTCTTCCCTTCCAGTTCACCGTGACCGGCCGCGCAGAGAACTACCTGGTGGGGCGTCCGGATCTCGGTGACACGATCCAGCGGCTGCAGGCCTATCAGGAGGCCGGGGCGGACGTGCTCTACGCCCCGGGCCTCAGGAGCAGGGAGGACATCGCCGCTGTGGTCGGCTCCGTCGACCGTCCGGTGAACGTCGTGATGGGGTTGCAGGGAGTCCAGCTGAGCCTCGCCGAGCTTGCGGAGATCGGGGTGAAGCGGGTCAGCGTGGGCAGCGCACTTTCGCGGGCTGCCCTGGGCGCGTTTCTCCGCGCCGCCCGGGAGATGCGCGAGCACGGCACCTTCACGTTCGCGGAGGATGCGGTGAGCTTCCGCGACATCAGCGCGCTGTTCGAGGCATGACCCCAGCTCTGAGATGATAGGATGGCGCTCCCGCAGGCGGAGGGCGCTGGCCCTCCTCGTTCGCAGGATCTGGAGACGATGAGCTGGGAATCCCGTAGTGTGGCCGTCGTGAGTGGCGGCGGCAGTGGCATCGGCCGTGAGATTGCGCTGGCGCTGGCCCGGCGGGGGCATCCGTTGGCTCTGCTCGGGCGGCGCCGGGCGCTCTTGGAGCAGACCCTCGCCGAGGCGGGCGGAGGAGGCCTCGCTCTGGCTTGCGATGTGCGGGATGCGGACACGCTCGCCAGAGCGGCGGCCGACATCGAGCGGCGCTGGGGCTGTGTCGACATCGTCGTGCCCGCCGCGGGCCTCGCCGCCATCGCCCCATTCGAGGAGACGGCGCCGGAGCGCTTTCGCGACCTGATCGATACGAACCTGACCGGGACGTTCCTCCTCCTGCGCGCTTTCCTCCCCGGAATGAAGCGCCGCGGCAGCGGCTGGATCTTCCCGATCCTGTCGACCGCGGCAGAGCGCGGTTTCCCCGGCTGGTCGGCCTACTGCGCGAGCAAGTGGGGCCTGGCCGGCCTGGTCGCCGCGCTGCGCGAGGAGCTGCGCGGCTCGGGCGTGCGGGTGACCGCCCTCTATCCGGGCGCGACGGACAGCCCGCTGTGGGACGAGCTCCCGGGCGACTGGAACCGCGCTCTCATGGTGCCGTCGCGCGAGGTGGCCCGGGCTGTGATCTCCGCCCTGGACGCCGATCCCTCCACCCTGGTCGAGGAGATCCATCTCGGTCCCGTCGGAGGAGCCCTGTGAGCCGGTCCCTCTGGATCCTCCTCACGCCGTTCCTCCCCCTGCTGGCGGCGTTGCCCGGCGGCACCTGGCTGCTGCCGCTGCTGGCGCCGCTCACCCTCTACCCATCCCTGGTGGAGAGGGTGCGGGAGCGCGACTATTTCAAGGCCTGGCAGCTCGGGATCGCCTGGGCCGTCCTGCTCTCGGCCGGCGTCATCGCCCTGGTCTTCTGGCTGCCCGGCGCGGCGCGCGCCGGCATCCTGCACGGCGAGCCGTACCGCCAGGAGATGTTCGGCTGGATCAACACGGGCGTCGCTCCGGAGAACGACTGGCGCGTCTTCCTGCCGACCCACGCCCTCCACTTCGCGGTCTTCCTGGTGCTCACCTGGGTGAGCGGCGGCTATCTGGGGCTGGTGCTGGGCGCCGTGCTCATGGGGTACATGAGCTACTTCGTGGGGAGCTACGCCGCGGTGAGCGGCCACCCGTTCCTCGGCGCGCTCGCCGCCTGGGTCCCCTGGTCGGTCCTGCGAGTGCTCGCCTACATCCTGTTCGGCTGCCTGTTCGCCCGGCCTCTCCTGGTGCGGCGCCTCTGGCCGTTCGAGCAGGAGGAGGTGAAGCTCATGGCCCTGGCGGCGAGCGGCCTGGTGGCCGACGTCCTGATCAAGGCCTTCTTCGCTCCGGGCTATGGAGTCTTCCTGCGCCAGATGGCGTACGGCGTGCTGCGCTGAAACGCGCTTCTGGACGTATACTCTTCGTCCCGTAAAGGGCTTGGAATGGACCAGATTCGAGAAATCACGGGCTCTCTCAACGGTGCCGGCCGGCGATTCGCGGTCGTGGCGTCGCGCTTCAACTCGCGCATCGGCGACCAGCTCGTTGCGGGCGCTCTCGACTGTCTGCGGCGGCACGGGGTCGAGCCGGGGGACGTCCAGCTCGTCCGGGTGCCCGGCGCCTGGGAGATCCCGCAGGCCGCCGAGGAGATCGCGGCCGCGGGGAAGGTGGATGCCCTGGTGGCCCTCGGGGTGGTCATCCGCGGCGAGACGCCGCATTTCGACTACATCTGCTCCGCGTGCAGCCAGGGGCTGGCGCGGCTCGCCGAGCGCCACCGTCTGCCGGTGGGCTTCGGCGTGCTGACCTGCGACACCTCCGCGCAGGCCGAGGAGCGGGCCGGGGGCAAGGCCGGCAACAAGGGTTGGGAAGCAGCTGTCGCGGCGCTCGAGATGGCCGATCTTTTCGCACGCCTGCGCGTCTGAGCCGGGAATGACAGCAGGGAAAAGGCGTATGGCACGCGAGATGGCGGTCCAGATGCTCTATCAGAGCGACCTGGGGGGGAGCGCCCTGCCGCACATCTTCGCGACGTTCGACCTGGCGGAATACCGCGCCCGCGACGCCCGCGACGTGGCGGTCCCGCGCAAGAAAGGGCCGCTGACCGCGGAGGAGCGCGCGGAGGCCGAGCGCGGCCGGAAGCGGGCGGACGAGGCGTTCGAGTATGCCCAGGGGCTCGTGCGCGGCACTCTGGACAACCAGGAGCGGATCGACGACCTGATCCGCACGCAGGCGGACAACTGGCGGCTGGAGCGGATGCCCGCCGTCGACCGCAATATCCTGCGCCTGGCGATCTACGAGATGATGTTCGAGGAGGACACGCCCAAGCTCGTGGTGCTCGACGAGGCCATCGAGCTGGCGAAGAAGTTCGGTTCCGAGCAGTCGGGGCGCTTCGTCAACGGCCTCCTCGACGGTCTCCTGAAGCAGCACACCTTCCCGGGAACCCTCAAATAGACCGACCCGGGATACGCGTCCCGCCGCCGTGGGGAGTGTGGCCCCTCCGGGAGGAACGGAAAGATCGATGAGCAGCGAATACGAGCCCAAGGCCATCGAGGCCAGGTGGCAGGACCGGTGGGAGCGGCAGCGCGCGGCCGAGGTGGACCTCCGCCACGCCCGCAGCAAGTACTACATGCTGATGATGTTCCCCTATCCGTCGGGGGACCGCCTGCATGTGGGCCACGGGCGCAACTACATCCTGGGCGATGCCCTCTACCGCTACCTGCGGATGAAGGGCAAGAAGGCGCTCAATCCGATGGGCTGGGACGCCTTCGGCCTGCCGGCGGAGAATGCGGCGATCCAGCGCGGCGTCCATCCGCGCGACTGGACCCTCGGCAACATCAAGGTGATGAAGGAGCAGTTCCGGCGTTGGGGCATCCTCTTCGACTGGACCAAGGAGATCGCCTCCTGCACGCCCGAGTACTACCGCTGGAACCAGTGGCTGTTCCTCCGCATGTTCGAAAAGGGGCTGGCCTACAAGAAGGCGGCCCCGGTCAACTGGTGTCCGAACGACCGTACGGTGCTCGCCAACGAGCAGGTGGTCGACGGCGCCTGTGAGCGCTGCGGCACGCCGGTGGTGCAGCGCGACCTGGAGCAGTGGTTCTTCCGCATCACCGACTACGCCGACCGCCTGCTCGCCGGCCTCGACGGCCTGGAGGGGTGGCCCGAGAAGGTCAAGGTGATGCAGCGCAACTGGATCGGGCGCTCCGAAGGGGCCGAGATCGACTTCCCCCTGCCGTCGATCAAGGAGAAGGTGACCGTCTTCACCACCCGGCCGGACACCGTCCACGGCGCCACCTTCCTGGTCCTCGCCCCCGAGCACCCCCTGGTGCCGCGCCTGATCGCGGAGCACCCGCGGCGCGCCGAGCTGGAGGCCTGGATCGAAAAGGCGCGCAACACGCCGCGCATCCAGCGCGAGGGGGAAGCCACCGCCAAGGAAGGGCGCGATCTGGGGATCAAGGCCGTGAACCCGGCGACGGCCAAGGAGATCCCGGTCTGGATCGCCGACTACGTCCTGCCCGACTACGGCACCGGCTCGATCATGGCCGTGCCGGCGCACGATGCGCGCGACCTGGTCTTCGCCCGCCAGGAGGGCCTCCCGGTCCGCCTGGTCTACCATCCTGAAGAGGGGGAGGCCGATCCGGCCGATCTGACCGAGCCGATCCTCCATGACGGGGTGATCCGCAACGCGCCGCCCTTCGACGGTCTGGCGAGCGGGCCGGAGACGACGGCCAAGTTCATCGCCTGGCTGGAGAAGAAGAAGGCCGGCCGCGGCAAGGTCACCTACCGGCTGCGCGACTGGCTCATCTCGCGCCAGCGCTACTGGGGGACCCCGATCCCGATCGTCTACTGCGAGAAGTGCGGCACGGTGCCCGTGCCGGACGACCAGCTCCCGGTCGAGCTCCCGTACGACGTGGAATTCACCGGCCGCGAGGGCAACCCCCTGTCGCGGCACAAGGGATTCGTGGAGACGAAGTGCCCGCGCTGCGGCAAGCCGGCCCGCCGCGAGACGGACACCATGGACACCTTCGTCGACAGCTCCTGGTACTACCTGCGCTACCTCTCGCCGCGCGACAGCACGCGGATGTTCGATCCCGAGCTGGCCGCCAAATGGGCGCCGGTCGACCAGTACATCGGCGGGGTGGAGCATGCGATCCTCCATCTGCTCTATGCCCGCTTCGTCTGCCGGGTGCTCCACGACTTCGGGATGGTCGGGTTCGAGGAGCCGTTCCAGAACCTGTTCAACCAGGGAATGATCACGCGCTACTCGGAGAAGTCCGGGCGGGTGGAGAAGATGTCGAAGTCGCGGGCCAACACGGTCTCTCCCGACGAGCTGATCGAGGAGATGGGGGCGGATACCGAAAGGGTCTACACTCTCTTCATCGGCCCGCCGGAGAAGGAGGCGGAGTGGAGCGACGAGGCGGTCAGCGGCGCCTGGCGCTTCCTGCAGCGGGTCTGGCGGATCGGCGAGCGGCTGTCCGATACGCCGCCCATCGCGCCGGCGGATGCCAACCTGGAGCGGGAGCGGCACGCGACGATCCAGCGGGTGACCCAGAGCTTCGAGCGTTTCCACTTCAACACGGCTGTGGCCGCTCTCATGGAGCTGTCGAACGCCCTGTCGCGGGCGATCGAGGACAAGACGGCCTCGCGGCTGATCTGCGAGGAGGCTTTCGACACCCTGTTGCAGCTGCTGCACCCGATGGCGCCGCACATCACGGCCGAGCTGTGGGAGCGGCGGGACCACGTGGAGGACATCATCGACACGGACTGGCCGCAGCACGACGAGGCGAAGCTGCGCCGCGCCCGCATCGAGCTGGTCGTCCAGGTGGACGGCAAGCTGCGCGACCGGGTGGAGGTGGAGGCCGGGGCGAGCGACCGGGAGATCCGCGAGGCCGCCCTGGCGAGCCCCAAGGTGCGGGAGCATGTGGGCGGTCGCGACGTGGCCAAGGCCGTGGTGGTCCCCGGCCGTCTGATCAATCTGGTGACGCGGAGGTCCGCATGAATTTGATCCCGAGATGGGGGAGACGTTGGACCGGCGCCCTGCTGGGCGCCTCACTGCTGGTGCTGAGCGGCTGCGGGTATGCGCTGGTGGGGCGGGCGAGCAACCTGCCGGCCGACATCAAGAACGTCTACATCAAGCCGCTGGAGAACCGGACGCCGCGCTCGCAGGTGGAGCAGTCGGTGACGCGGGCGATCGCCGACGAGATGGTCCGGCGGCACCGCTTCTCGGTGGTGGGGAGCCCCGAAGGGGCCGATGCCGAGCTGTCGGGCGCGGTGGTCGCCTTCGGCGTCACGCCGGTGACCTTCGATCCGAGCGGCCGGGCCACCGAGTACGAGATCGCGCTCACCGCCCAGATCATCTTCAAGCGGACGGGGCAGGAGACGCCGATCTGGAGCAACGACCGCTACACCTTCCGCGAGACCTATCCGATCGACGCCACGAGCGCCAATTACGTCGACCTGGAAGACGCGGCCATCGACCGCGCCGCGGAGCGCTTCGCGGAGACGATGGTCAGCGATCTGCTGGAAGGGTTCTGACCCTCACCCCCGGCCCCTCTCCCGCAAGCGGGCGAGGGGTGTGGGTTACACCGCGCGAGCTCCGCATTCAATGGCAACCCCTATCCTCCACCCCTCTCCCGCTCGCGGGAGAGGGGCCGGGGGTGAGGGTCTCTGCTGGATGGGCTCGGGAGCTTTCTACAGCCCCGCGACCTGGTGCGCCAGGCGGGACTTGTAGCGGGCGGCGGCGTTGTCGTGGATGACGCCCTTTTGCGCGGTCTTGTCGATGATGGAGAGCGTCCCGGGCAGGAGCTCCTGGGCGAGCGAGGCGTCGCCGCTCTCGACGGCGCTGCGCAGCTTCTTGATCGCGGTGCGCAGGCGCGAGCGGTCGGCCCGGTTGCGGACGCGGCGCTCTTCGCTCTGGCGGTTTCTCTTCTCAGCAGACTTGGTATTGGCCATAACCCTACGATCTCTCTCCCGAGTGGATTGATCTGGAAAGCCGCACCACGAGTGGGTGCGGCGAAACTTTATAGCACTAGTGCCTAGCCTGCGTCAATCCCGAGCTCGCGGAGGCGCTGCCGGGCCAGGTTCGCTTCGTCGCTCGTCGGGTACTGGCGGATCACCTGGCGGAGCTGGGTCACCCCTCCAGAGCGGTCGCCGAGCTCGATCAGCGCGTAACCCTTCTTGAGGAGGGCGCTCGCCGCCTTGTCGCTGCGCGGATAGCGGCTGAGCACCGCCTCGAACTGATCGACGGCTTGGCGATAGCGCTTCTGCCGGTAGTAGCACTCGCCGATCCAGTAGGTTGCGTTGTCGGCCAGCTCGGTGCCGGGGAAGTTCTTCAGGTACTCCTCGAAGCCCTGCTGCGCCAAGTCGTACTTCCCCCGCAGATAGTCGTTGTACGCCGAGTTGTAGAGGCTCTGTGGGTCGGCAGCCGGGCCGGCCGGGCGCCCGGGAGGCTGCTGCGGGGGCATCGCGTTGGGCTCGCCTCCCGGACCGGTGAGCCCGCCCGGGCCGTTGTCCGTGGGAGAGGCCGGCGCCGGCTGCGAGCGGTAGGCCTTCAGCTCCTGGTTGGTCGTCGCGATGTCCTGCGAGAGCTGGGAGAGCCGGTAGTTGGTGTCTTCGAGCTTGGCCTGCAGCTCGTCGATCTGGCTCGACAGCTCCTGCAGCTTGACCTGCATGTCGGCCTCGGTCTTGAGCAGCGAGCCCATCTGCTGGTCGACGGAGGACCCCAGACTCTGCACCTCCTGCTTGCTGGGTGCCTCCCTCTGGAGCTGGAGCATCTGCCGCTGGATGTCGGAAAGCTGGGACTGGAGGCCCTGGATGTCCTGAGGGCTGACACACCCCGCGGCGGTGAGTGCCGCCGCGAGGCAACCGATCCAGGAGAGTTGACAGAGCCGGCGCATGCTCGTCCGCCGCATCGCGTCAGCCCATGTTGGCCCGGCCGGTGATCACCATGTGGCCGCGGCGGTTCTGCGACCAGCAGCTCTCCTCGCTCTCGGTGCAGACCGGCCGCTCTTCGCCGTAGGAGAGGGTGCGCAGGCGGCCGGCGTCGACGCCCAGCGAGGTCAGGTAGTCGCGCACCGCGTTGGCGCGCTTGTCGCCGAGGGCGAGATTGTACTCGTTGGTGCCCCGCTCGTCGGCGTGCCCCTCGATGGTGACGAGGAGCTGCGTCGTCTTGAGCAGGTCGGCGTTGCGCGCCAGCTTCGCCCGCGCGTCGTCGGACAAAGAGCTCTCGTCATAGTCGAAGTAGACGTCGGGGCTGAAGCCGCGGCGCTGCAGCTCGGCGTTGACCACCTGGAGGTCGGGCGAGTCCAGCGGGTTGGACTCCACCGTGTCCTGCGGCGGGGTCGCCACGGGCTCCGGCGTCACCTCCTGGGTGGGCGGTGGCGGCGTTACCGTGGTGGTGTTGACGTCGAGGTCCTGCGCCGGGGTCGCCGGCTTCTTCTTGGGGCAACCATACAGAACGGTCAACAGAACCGGTGCCACGATCCAAATCATCCACTTGCGGTTCATGCTCGATATCTCCTCAGAGCCGGTACGGCGTATCGAACGGCTTTTAAAAAGAACTTCTCGGAACCCGATAGTATCACCGCTGGGCCGGCAGGCGCGACCAATCCGGCATGTCGTTGTTCCCCTCGTTCGTCAGCTGCCGCACGTGGCTCCCGTCGAGGTCCATCACATAGAGCTGCTTGGTGCCGCTCTTGCGCGACACGTAGACGATGTGGCGGCCGTCCGGCGAGAAGGACGGCGACTCGTTCTCACCTGGTCCGGAGGTCAGGATCTGGGTGGCCTGCGTGACCACGTTGGTCACCGCGATCTGGAAGCGGCCGCCGCGCCGGCTGGTGTAGGCGATCAGATCGCCGGTCGGGTTCCAGGCCGCGCCGTCGTTGTAGTCGCCCTCGGTGGTCAGCCGCCGCTGGTTCGATCCCTCCTCGTCCATCAGGTAGATGTGCGGATTGCCGGCGCGGCCGGAGGTGAAGGCGATCTGGCCGCCCGTGGGGCTCCAGGACGGGTTGGTGTCGATGGCTCCCGAATGGGTCAGCCGCCGCAGGTCGCCGCCGCTCCGGCCGGTGACGAAGATCTCGACGTTGCCGTCGACCGAGCGGGCGAAGACGACGCGCTGGCCGTCTGGCGAGAAGGTCGGCGTGGTGTTGAGCGAGCCGGAATTGACGATCGGCCGCTTCCTGCCGCTCGCCAGCTCGGCGAGATAGATCCCCGGCGGGCCGTTGAAGAACGAGGTGTAGGCCAGCGACTCGCCGTCCGGCGACCAGGCGGGCGACATCGAGGTCGAGCGGTGGCCGGTGATCCGCCGCTGGTTCTGGCCGTCGTAGTCCATCACCCAGATCTCCTTCTGCCCGGTGCGGTCGCTGGTGAAGGCGATGCTGGAGAGGGAGATGCCGCGCTGTCCGGTCAAGAACAGGATCACCTCGTCGGCGAAGGTGTGGCCGATCCGGCGGGCGACGGGCAAGGCGCCGCGGTAGCGCTTGGCGAGGATCGCCTGGCCGCTCGCCACGTCGAAGAGGCGCCCCTCGAAGACGATCTTGTCCGCCTCGGCGCGGAGGTCGCCCAAAAGGAGCGTCTCGACGCCGGTCGTGCGGTAGGCCTCGAGGTCGCGCGCGAGGTCGCCGGTGAGCTGGAGCCCCTGGAACGCCTCGGGGCCGCTGATCGTGAAGTAGCCGGAATTCTGCAGGTCCTGCCGGACGACCTGCTCCATCTCGTCGGCCGCCCGGGCCGCGTCGCCCGCCAGGGCGCCCAGCCGGCGGAAGGCGGGGATGCCCAGCTTGATCGGCTTGAATTGCTGGTTTCCCGGCAGCACGAGGGTGACGTTGCCCGGTTGCTGCTCCTCCTGCGGAGGCTGCGCGGGCGGCTCCTGGGCGAAGATGCGGGGGAGCGTCAGCCCCATGCCGAGCAGGAGGGCGGCGACGGCGAGATGGATGGCTCTCGATCTCATGAGTCCTCTTCAATAAAGCCGGGTTCAATAGACGATCAGGTTGACCCCGAGAGAGTCGTTCTTGTATCCCCGGGGGAGGGGAGGGAACGGCGCGGCGCTCTTCACGGCCCGCAAGGCCGCGAAGTCGAAGGAATTGTACCCCGACGACTCGGCGATGCGCAGGTCGCTGATCGAGCCGTCGCGCGCGATCTCGAAATGGAGGACCGCCTTGACCTCGCCCATGTTCGGGCGCTGCCACTGGGCGTCGATCAGGGAGAGCAGGCGGTCCAGGTAGTAGCCGTAGGTGAAATCGGGGTTGTCGACGCCGATGCGGGAGCCGAACGCCGTGGTGCCGAGCGGGCTGCCGGTGTCCGCGCCGCGCCGGCCGAGCTGGTCGCCGCTCTCGCCGGGAGCGACGCCCGGCCGCGCGTCCGAAGGGGCGGTTTGCGCGGGCTCGGGCTTGGCAGGCTTCTTCGGCTCCGGCTTCTTCGCCTCGTCCTGCTTCGGCAGCACGGGGACGTCCGGCTTGGGGGGAGGCGCGACCTCCTCGGTTTCTTTCTTGGGCTCGGGCTCCGGCTCGGGCTCGGCGGGCGCGGGCTTTTCCTCCTCGACGGGCTTGCGCTTCGGAGGCGCCGGCCGCCGCACGCCGAGCGCCTGCGCCGGAATGACCTGGACGGGCACGAACTCCAGCGGTTTGGGCGCGGGCTGCAGGCGGGGGAGGATCAGGGCGAGAGCGATCGCCAGGGCGTGCAGGAGGAGCGCGGCGGCCAGGCTCGCCGCCTCGGGGCGGCGCCCTTCGCGCCGGCTGCGCGCCGCGAGGATCCGGTGGACCTCCTGGCTCACCTCAGCCCCGCTTCCCCTTCTTGGGCTGGTCGGTGACCATGCCCACGTGGACGATCCCGCCGCGGTGGAGGACGTCGAGCACCTCGATGATGCGGCCGTAGGGCACCTCGCGGTCCCCCTTGAGGAACACCGAATCGTCGCCGCGCGACTCGGTCTGCGCCTTGACCTGGTCGACCAGGTCGTCGATCTCGACCGGCGTCTCGCGCAGGTAGACTTTGCCGTCGCGGTCGATGGAGACGATCAGGGGGTCCTCCATGCGCAGGGGGAGGGGCGTCGCCTGGGCCTGCGGCAGCGCCACCTCGATCCCCTGGTGCAGCATCGGGGCGGCGATCATGAAGATGATCAGGAGGACGAGCATCACGTCGACCAGAGGGGTGACGTTGATGTCCGCCATCACCGGATCGTCGTCGCCGTTGCCGTTGCCGAGAGTGAACGCCATGCCGTCTCTCCAGAGTTGGACTGCCGCGCCTCAGGTGAAGTTCCGCTCGGCCAGGTTGAGGAATTCGAGGATGAAGTCGTCGAGGCGCATGCGCGCGCGGCGGATGCGCTGGCCGAAGTAGTTGTAGCCGATCAGGGCCGGGATCGCGGCGCCCAGGCCGGCCGCCGTGTTGATCAGGGCCTCGGCGATGCCGGGGGCGACGGCCACGATCGAGGTCGAGCCGGACATGCCGATGTCGCGGAACGACACCATGATCCCCCAGACCGTGCCGAAGAGGCCGATGAACGGCGTCGCCGAAGCGGTGGTGGCGAGGAACGACGTCCAGCGGGTGATGCCGTTGAGCTCGACGCCGGCCGCCCGCTGGAGCGTGCGCTGGAGCGCCGGGAGCGAGGTGATGCGGTAGGCCTTGCGCTCGCCCGGGCGCTCCGGCTCGGGAGCGTTCTTGATCTGGCTGTCGATCTCGGCATAGCCGGCCTGGAAGATGCCGACGAGCGGCGAGCTCGACAGCTTGCCCGCGGTGGCATTGACCTCGCTGAAGCGCTGGCTCCTGTGGAACGCCTCGAGGAACTTCTCGCTCTGGCGGTCGGCCCGGTTGAGCTGCACGGCCTTGCCGATCATGATCGCCCAGGAGCAGAGGGAGAACACGGCCAGCGTGGCGAGGATGACCTTCGCCATCGGACCCGACTGGAAGAAGAAATCGAACAGGCCCGGACCCCGCTGCGGTCCGAGTTGGAAAAACAGGAAAGAGATCAGACCCATGCGCGCTCCCTATGACGGATTCCGACGCCCGTGCCACAAAGGCGTGTCCATGGTACCCCCGCCCCCCGGAAAGCAAGCGGCGTGCCCGGCTGCAATCTTTTCACACCCCGTCGATCGCCCCTCGTCCCTCGGCGGGCGTTTCGACCACCGGCGGCGGCAGGGTCACCTTGTTGCGCCGCAGGAACTCGTCGCGGGCGCGGCGCACCACCTCCAGGGCCTCGTCGATCGTGTCCACCCAGACCGCGACGTCGAGATCGCCGGGCGAAGCCAGGCCGCGGTTGACGATCTCGGCCTCGACCCAGCTGCGCAGCCCCCGCCACATCGGTCCGACGAAGACGAGCGGCCGGTCGGAGAGCATCCGCACCTGCAGGAGCTGCCAGACCATCAGGGCTTCCAAGGTGGTGCCGATGCCGCCGTCGACCACGACGTAGGCATGGGAGAGGCGGATGAACTGGTGGAGGCGGGAGAAGAAGCTGGAGTGGTGCGCCACCTCGTCGAGGAACGGGTTGGGCTGCTCCTCGATGGGGAGGAGGATGGTCAAGCCGAACGACCGGGTCTTGTGCCGGTAGGCGCCGTGGCGCGCCCCTTCGTTCGCCGCCCGCATCAGCCCCGGTCCGCCGCCGGTGACGATGTCGCACCCCATGAAGGACAGCTGGCGGGCGAGCTCGCGGACGCCGGTATAGACCGCGTCGTTCTCCTGGATGCGGCTGGAGCCGAAGATCGCCACGCGGAAATAGCGCTTCTCGCCAGGAGCGGCGCGGTCCAGCCGGTGGATCAGCCAGTACAGATAGAGGATCGCCTGGTCGAATCGGCGGAGCAGCCAGGTCCGGCGCTTGCGGCGCCAGCGTTGCCATTGGGTCTCCCCCGGCGGCGCGGGAGGTTGAGGCAGGTTGATGCGGCGGACGGAGGACGACATGGCAGGGGGATTGTAACCTCACCCCCTGGCTCAGCTCCTTCTCCTGCCAGCCTTCCCCCGCCCGACCTCACCCCCGACCCCTCTCCCATCTCCCACCCGCCAACCGGGAGAGGGGCGCCCCCACCCGGACCCGCGGGGGACGGAACGGGAGGGGACTCCCCCCTCTCCCGGGGGATGGGTGGGAGATGGGAGAGGGGGGCCGGGGGGGTGAGGTCGGGCGGGGGAAGGCTCAGCCTCCGCGCGACTTTGACGGATCCTGGACTGTGCGATGGGAGAGAGGACGGGGGTGGGGCAGCATGATAGGCTCCCCTTTCCCCCGTTGCCGCACCTATTAGCCAGAAGCGGGGGTTGTTCCCGTTTCCCTTGCCTGAGACATGAGCGGACGAGTCCTCATCACCGGCGCGACCGGCGCCCTGGGCCGGAGCGTCGTGGCACGCTTCCTGGACGCGGGAGAGCGTGTGCTCGCCGTCGACCAGGACGAGGGCCGCCTCGGCGAGCTCACCGCCCTCGCCCCGTCGGAGACCCTGGCGGTCCGCCGGGTCGACCTCGGCTCTTCCGCGGAGGTCGCGCGCCTGTTCGCGGAGATCGAGGTCCCGCCGGCGGTCGTCCATCTCGTCGGCGGCTTCCGCTGGTCGCGGCTCGCCGACATGTCCGACCGCGACTGGAGCTTTCTGCTCACCGTGAACCTCGAGACGACCTTCCACGTCTTCCGCGAGACCGCCAGGCGGTTCGAAGAGGCGCGCGCGGGGAGCGTTGTCGCCGTGGCGGCTCCCGCCGGTCTCTCCGGGGAGGCGGGCGTCGGGGCCTATGCCGCGACCAAGGCGGGAGTCCTCCGTCTCGTCGAATCGCTGGCGCGCGAGATCGCTCCCTTCGGGGCGCGCGCCAACGCCGTCCTGCCCGGCACGATGGATACGCCGGCCAACCGGGCCGCGATGCCCGACGCCGACCCCGCGCAATGGGTCACGACCGACGCCGTCGCCTCGGTCATTCATTTCCTCACGACTCCGGCCGCCGCGGCCATCAACGGCGCGGGCGTCCGGGTTCCCGGACCGCAACCATGAATCATCATTTGGAATGTCATGTCTATTACGACTCGACCCGGCAACCCGAGCCGCCGGTCGAGAGCGGCGCCCGCGTGGACCTCTCCGCCGATCCGGCGGCGGGCCACCAGCTCATCCGGCTCGGCATCTCGCCGCGGACCGACCTGCCGGCGGTGTTGCTGACCGAGCCGGGCGGCAAGATCCGCATCCTCGGCCTGCGCTTGAGCGACGAGGAGGTCGCGCGGCTCTGCGGCGGCACCGGCATCGGCGCCGGCCAGCTGACCGTCTACAGCTCCGCCTGGTGCCCCGACTGCCGGCGCGCCAAGCGGGTGCTCGAAGAGGTCCAGGCCTCCTTCGAGGAGGTCGACATCGACCGCGACGCGCAGGCCGAGGCCATGGTGCTGGAGCGCAGCGGCGGCCGGCGCGTGGTGCCGACCCTGCGCTTCGACGACCGCCTGTGGGCGTTCAATCCCGATCCGCCGCTGCTGCGCCGGCTGCTCCGCGAGAGGGGTGCCGCATGAGGATCGCGGTCTGCATCAAGCAGGTCCCCAACACCGAGGCCCGGCTGCGCGTCAGCCGCGACGGCAAGTGGCTGGAGGAGGAGGACCTGCCCTTCGTGATCAACGAGAGCGACAGCTACGCCCTCGAAGAGGGGCTGAAGCTCGCCGAGAAGACCGGCGGCGAGGTCGTCGTCTTCAGCCTCGGGCCCGAGCGCGTCAAGGACGCCCTGCTCAAGGCGCTCGCCGTCGGCGCGGCCCGCGCGGTCCATCTCGCCGATCCCGCCTTCCTGGGCGGCGACGCCCTGGCCACCGGCCGCGCGCTCGCCGCGGCCGTCCAGCGCGAATCGTTCGACCTGGTGCTCACCGGCTCGCAGTCGGACGACCTGCGCTTCGGCGGCACCGGCTCGATCCTCGCCGGGCACCTCGGCTGGCCCCACGTCTGGCTGGTCATGGGGGTCGAGCTGGAGGAGGGGAACCGCTCCGCCAAGGTGACCCGCGAGATGGAGAGCGGCGTCAACGAGCTCTCGCGCGTCCCCCTGCCGGCCGTGCTGGAGATCCAGGCCGGCATCAACCATCCGCGCTATGCCTCCTTGAAGGGGATCATGGCGGCCAAGAAGAAGGAGATCGCCCGCGTCACGCCGGCCGACCTCGGGCTCGACGCCGCGCAGGTGGGCGCCGCCGGCTCGCGTCTGGAGGTCGTCTCCGTCGCCTTCCCCGAGAGCGGAGCCGGAGCGCAGATGTTCGAAGGGGATGTGAAGACCGCCGTGGCCGCGCTGGTCGACAAGCTGCGCAGAGAAGCGAGGGTGCTCTGATGGCCAGGATCTGGGTGGTCGTCCAGCAGCGCGAGGGCCAGCTCCCGCGCATCTCCTGGGAAGCTATCGCCGCGGCGCAGAAGCTGGCCGCGTCAGCTGGTGGCGGCAAAGCCGAGGCCATCGTCCTCGGCGCCGGCATCGGGCTCGCCGCGGCCGAGGTGGCCAAAGCTGATCTGGCCGCGGTCCACGTGGCCGATCACGAGGCCCTGCGCGCCTACACACCGGGAGCCTATATCGGCGCGCTGGCGGCGGCGATCCGCGACGGGAAGCCGGACTTCGTGGTCTTCCCCCATACCTATCAATCGGTCGACTACGTCCCGCGCCTGGCCCAGGAGGTCGGGGCCGGGCTGCTGCCGGAGGTGACCGGCTTCGACTCAGGCGAAGGCGGTCTCGTCTGGACCCGTCCGATCCTCGGCGGCAAGCTGCAGTCGAAGGTGCGGGTCAAGGGCGAAGGGACCGTCCTCGTCTCCGTCCAGTCGGGCGCCTTCCCGGCCGACAGCGTCGCCAAAGGGGGACAGGTCGATCCCCAGCCGCTCGCGGTCGACCTCGCGGCCGTCAAACCCGACCGCGAGATCCTCGGCTATGAAGAGGTCGCCGGCGAGAAGGTCGACCTGACCAAGGCCAACTCCATCGTGGCCGTGGGCCGCGGCGTGGGAGGAGCCGACAAGCTGGGTCCTCTGGAGGAGCTCGCCAAGGCGCTGGGAGCCGAGATCGCCGCCAGCCGGCCGGTGATCGACAACGGCTGGCTGCCGAGAGACCGCCAGATCGGCTCCTCGGGCCAGACCGTCGCGCCGCGCCTCTACATCGCCGCCGGCATCTCCGGAGCCATCCAGCACCTGGTCGGCATGAAGGGCTCCTCGGTGATCGTGGCGATCAACAAGGATCCCGGAGCACCCATCTTCAACGTCGCTCACTACGGCATCGTCGGCGACCTGCACGAGGTGGTGCCCGCGCTGACCGCGGCGGTGCGGGCGGCGAAGGGGTGAAAGAGCCCTCACCCCCGGCCCCTCTCCCGCGAGCGGGAGAGGGGAGCAGGTTGGTCAAGAACCCTCCACCGTCCGAGCTTGCGCCCCCTAACCCACACCCCTCTCCCGCTTGCGGGAGAGGGGCCGGGGGTGAGGGCCCCCGCTGGGTCGTCCTCGACGTCACCGCCGCCACCGCCGCCCACCTGCCCACCCTCGCCGGCCTCGTCGAGGAGCGGATCGCCGAGGGGCTCCAGCCTCTGCTCGTGGTTTCCGAGGAGACCCTCGCACCCTTGCAGGATCTTCTCGCCTCTCGCGGCCTGCCGGCCGCCCAGCTGGCCCCCGAGGGCGGCTCCTCGGCTCTCGCCGCGGCGGCCCAGGCGGAGCGCTGCGAGGTGTGGACGCGCATTCCGGGGATGTTCACGGCCGATCCGGGCCTCCTGCCGTCGGCGCGGCTGCTGCGGGTCCTCGACTACGACGAGGCCCTGGAGATCGCCATCACCCGCGCCGGGGTCCTCCCCACCCGCGCGATCGCGACGCTGCGCCGCCATGGCATTCCGCTGCACGTCCGCTGGCTCGAACGTCCCGACCTGCCGGGCACCGTCGTCTCCGGCACCGGCGCCGACCTCGGGCCGCAGGTCAAGGCGGTGCTCGTCCGGCCGGGGACCACCTTGATCTCCATGGACTCCCTGGGGATGCTCCACCAGGTGGGCTTCCTCGCCGAGGCCTTCGCCCGCTTTGCGGACCACGGGCTGTCCATCGATTCGATCTCCACCGCGGAGACCAACGTCACCGTCTCTCTCGACACCGACGTCAACGCCGTCTCGCCGGAAGACCTCGACGATCTGCTGCGCGACCTGGGCACGATCTGCGAGGCGCGGGCGATCACCGAGACCGCCTCGCTGTCGCTGGTGGGCCGCGGCATCCGCGCCATCCTCCACGAGATCGGGCCGGTCTTGGAGGTCTTCGAGGAGATGAAGGTCCACCTCGTCTCCCAGTCGGCGAGCGATCTCAATCTGACCTTCGTGGTGGACCAGGACCAGGCCGAGCGCCTGGTGCGGAAGCTCCACGGGCTCCTCTTCCACCACCAGACCGAAGGCCCCCTGTTCGGTCCCACCTGGGAGGAGCTGCACGCGCGTCCTTCCGAGGGACCGGAGGAGGTCCGCGCCGCGGGAGAGTGGTGGCGCCGGAGGCGGGAGGACCTGCTGGCCCTGACCGCCGAGGAGAGCCCGCTCTACGTCTACGACGCGGAGAGCCTGGACCGCGCCGCCGCGGCCGTCCGCGGGCTCACGGCGGTGGATCGCGTCTTCTATTCCGTGAAGGCGAACTGCTGCCCCGGCGTTCTCACCCGCTTCGCGGACGCGGGGCTCGGCTTCGAGTGCGTCTCGGTCCCGGAGCTGGAGCACATCCGCGGCCTCTTTCCGGATCTCCCGGGGGAGCGGCTCCTCTTCACCCCCAACTTCGCGCCGCGCGAGGAGTACCGCCGGGCCTTTTCTCTCGGCGCCTGGGTGACGCTCGACAGCCTGCATCCGCTGCGCGAGTGGCCGGAGCTGTTCGCCGGCCGCGAGGTCTTCCTGCGCCTCGATCCGGGGCAGGGCCGGGGGCACCATCCGCACGTGCGCACCGCCGGAGTCCAATCGAAGTTCGGCATCGCCCCCGAGGCGCTCCCCGAAGCCGAGCGGCTGACCGCCGTCTGCGGTGTCCGGGTGATCGGTCTGCACGCCCACGCCGGCAGCGGCATCCGCTTCTCCGGCTCCTGGGGGGAGACCGCCGCCTTCCTGGGAGAAGCCGCCCGCCGCTTCCCGACCGTCCGGGTGCTCGACGTGGGAGGAGGTCTGGGGATCCCCGAGAGGCCCGGCCAGAGCCCGCTCGATCTGGACGAGGTGGACGCCGCGCTCCTCGCCTTCAAGAAAGACCATCCCGGCCTGGAGCTCTGGCTGGAGCCCGGCCGCTTCCTCGTGGCGCAGGCCGGGGTCCTCCTCGCCAAGGTCGTCCAGGTGAAGCGCAAGGGGGACGTGGTCTACGTCGGTCTGGAGACCGGGATGAACTCGCTCATCCGCCCGGCCCTCTACGGCGCCTACCACCCGATCGTGAACCTGACCCGCCTCGACGAGCCCGCCACCCTGACCGCCCACATCGTCGGACCCATCTGCGAGACCGGGGACGTCCTCGGCCGCTCCCGCCGCCTCGCCCCTGCCGCCGAAGGGGACGTCCTCCTGATCGCCAACGCCGGCGCCTACGGCCGGGTGATGAGCTCCTGGTACAACCTGCGGGCGCCGGCGGGGGAGCGGGTGCTGGAGGGGCGGGTGACGCCGGCACCCACTCCGGGTTCTCCTTTCAGCCGATCGCCAACGCCGACGGCGAATGAAACTCCTGAATCGCTCTCGCCAACAGCTTGAGGAGGGTCCGTCCTCCTGGACTCACCAGAAGGGAGAGCCGCGGGTAGCTGTACTGGCAGGGAGGGATCACTCCTTCACCTGCCTCCCAGGGGTATTCGGCATTCTCAGGTGAGCCGGCACGGTCGACGGCCGGCGCCAGCTTCTCGACCTCCCGGGCAAGGGCCCTGGCGAGCTTGGCCACCTGTCGGAGCTGCGCGTCCCGCCCCCGATACGCCTCTTTGATGGACGGTGACGCCAGAAAGCTCCCCATGAACTTGGCGAATCCCACATGCCTTTTCAAGAGGTCCTCCAGGTGCGCCGTCGTGTCTCGGCAGCGGTACGCCTTCGCGATTTTCTCGCATGCCATTTGGAGATAGTGAAGCTCATGGCAGGCGGGGATCTGGTCGTCGGCAGCGAGCCGTCCATAGACCTGCCAGTCGGATCGGCTCTGTGCGGCGAAGGCGGCAGCCCACGCTTCTCGGGAAGGCATCAGGACTTGGGGCGGACGAAGCGCTCGGCTCGGGATAGGCTCCAGCCCTTCGGAAGGGCCTCCGGGTTCGCTTGGACCGACTCGAGCTCCTCCGGGGTGATCTCAGCGATGACCGTGCGGAAGGGGATCTCCTCAGTTGGAGAGAAAGCGAACGGCTCGACACTTCCGGTGGGCACGGTGGCGGCGTTGATCTCGAGAAGCCGGATCGGGCCTTCTTGAGAGCCTTCGTCGTCCATCACGATCCGGTAGACCTCACGGAGCTCAGGCTCGACCGTAAAGTGCCACTGGATGAGTCGGCGAGCAGCAGCATCCTTGGCGTGCGGTGCGCTCATGACCAAAAGAGGATACCACGACCCCCGAGGTGGAGATCAATGTCCTTGAGGCGAGACTCTCAGCTCACCCCCGGTGGATCCCCGCTGATCTGGCGCCGCAAATCACCGTAAAAACGCCGCAAAACAGCCTCTCGACCCGCTCGCCAGAGCCGTGCGCGCCGCAAATCGAGGGTGGAGGAGCTTCCGCACCGAGAAATATGCCGCCAGTACCGGACAATTTGCGGCACATTCCCCTTCGGGAGGAGCCCAACGCCGGCAATTTGCGGCACATTCTCCGGTTTTTGCGGCACAATTCCCTCTCCGGATCGTTCCATTGCGCGGGGCGGAGGGTGCCAGACGCGAATTTGCGGCGTGGCGCTGTCTCCATGCCGCAAATTGCCAGGGGGCGCTGAGCGCCCCCTGAGAATATGCCGCAAATTGTCTCGGGGCTGCGGCGTTCCCTGGAAGGGACGAGGTCATCCCCGGTTGATTTGCGGCACGGCGTGTCCCGTTAGCGATGCCCGGCTCACCTTAGTAATTGAACAGAGGTGGTTCGGGAATCAGCCAACGGAGGTGTACTTTGAGAAAATCGCGTCTTTTCCTACTCCTCGTCGCTCTCAGCGTAGCAATCCTCGGGGCGCAGGCTCGGCCCGCGGAGAGTTATCCGTGTCCGAACTCGGAGTGCGCGGTAAATAGCGACTGCGACGACTGGTGCGGGATTGGCTTCGGTGTGTGTACTGTCTATGTTACGTGCGGTGGCCGCGGAGTCTGCTCCTGCTGGGATCCGTGGGGGTAGTTACGACAGAGCGGCAGCTTGTCCGTGAATGTGCCGCAAATTGTCTCGGGGTTGCGCGTTCCCTTGAAGGGATAAGGTCATCCCCGACCGATTTGCGGCACGGAATCGCCCCCGCAGTCCACAGCAGCCATCGCGTGGAATCGCGTAGAGACGCCCCAGTCGGATGGCACGATCGGTCCGGTGACCCCACTGCCGGGGGCGTCTCATGGCCCCAGTCACCACCAACGCCGCCGGCAGCGCGCCCAGCAGTCCACCGCGGTATCGCAGGATACGCCCCAGCCCATCGCCACGCTGCGGGGATTCAGGCATTGCGGAACCGGCGGTGACAGCCCGATCCGTCGTGGGGAGACGCCCCGGCAGGTGTGGTCAGGGGAAGAGTCGTGCCATTCGACTGGGGCGTCTCTACGGCAACGCCGTGGGGACCGGCGCCACGATCGGGGTCACGGCGCGTTTGATCTCGCCACAGATCTGGACCCACGCCTCGTCGCGGTCGGCCTTGCTCATTTGGGCCAGGGGCCGGTCTGGCGGGAAGGCGGCCTGATAGTCGTTGAGAGGCGTTTCCGTGTAGGCGCTCGGGCGCAGGGGAATCCACAGGATCTTGACGCCTCCCGCTTCGGCTCTCTTCAGCAGTGGCCCAAGCTCATGATCGTGGATGAAATCGGACGCCAGGAAATCCGGGCTCACGAGAAACACCGCGACCTTGGTCCTTCCCAAGGCCGCCTGGATCTCCTCGAACCACTTCGCTCCCGAGGGGATCTGCTGGTCCGTCCAGTGCGTGACGGAACCTGAGCGCGAGAAAGGCTTCAGGTGCTTGAGAATCTCCTTCAAGAATTTCTCGTCGTCATGGCTGTAGCTGATGAAGACCTGATCTCGCGCCGTTGATGCCGCCTCCCCCTCTCCCGGGGGCTGGGTGGGAGATGGGAGAGGGGGATCGAGGGGGTGAGGTCGGGAGGGGGGCCGGCCCAGGCTGAGGTCCCACGCCTTCGCCGCCTCGAGCGCATCCGCAAGCTCTCCATCCCGCCGGTGGTACCCATGTTTCTCGATCAGCCGCCGGGCCTCTTCCAGCGCCGCGCGGTCGCGAAAAAGAGCCGGGCGCGGGCCTGGTCGGGAAGCCCTCGCCGTAGGTGCGCAGGACGTCCAGGCCGTGGGGGGTGTATTCAGGAGGCGAGGCGGTCATGGGGCGTCTTCCATATGCAAGAAGTCATCGCCGTCGGGGCCTCCGCCCGCCCGACCCCCTCAATCCCCCTCTCCCATCTCCCACCCTTCCACCGGGAGAGGGGGAAGTCCAGGGGGAAGCCCCCCTCCCGTTCCATCCCCCGCGGGTCCGGGTGGGGGCGCCCCTCTCCCGGGGTTGGGGGGATGGGCGATGGGAGAGGGGACGGGGGTGAGGTCCCGGTGGCGCATAGAATCCCTCCTCATGGAGCTGCTCACCACCCATATCAATGCCGACTTCGATGCCCTCGCGGCCTTGGTGGCGGCGCAGCGGCTCCATCCCGGGGCGCAGATGTTCTTTCCGGGCTCCCGCGAGGAGTCGGTCCGCCGCATGCTCGACAGCGGCTTCTATGAGGTGACCGAGCTCAAGCGCAAGGACATCGATCCGGCGGAGATCACGCGAATCATCCTCTGTGACGTCCGCCAGCGCGACCGCATCGGGATCGTGGGGGAGTGGCTGGAGCAGTATCCCCAAATCGAGGTCTGGTCCTACGACCATCACCCCGACACCGCGGCCGACGTCCCGGTGCGCGGCGGCCTGGTCGATCCGGGGGTGGGATCGACGTCGACGATCCTGATCGAGGAGATGCGGCGGCGCGGTCTGGAGTGCAGCCCGACCGAGGCGACGCTCCTCCTGCTCGGCATCTATGAGGACACGGGGTCGCTCACCCACGCCACCACCGTGCCGCGCGACTTCGAAGCCGTCCTCTGGCTGCTCGCCCACGGCGGCGATCTGGCGGCGGTGCGGCGGTGGGCCACCCGGCCTCTCGACGCGCAGCATCTCGACATCCTCCATCGCATGATGCAGCGGCTGGAGGTCCACCGCGTCCGCGGCCATCGCGTCGGGATCGTCGAGCTCGACCTCGGCGGCTATGTCGAGGAGCTTGCGCCTCTCGTTTCCCGCTGCTTGGAAGTCTTCGAGCTGCCGCTCCTCTTCGCCCTCTTCGGCGAGGGGGACCAGAACGACCGCGTCACCCTGATCGCGCGCGGGGAGCTGCCCGGGTTCGACCTCGGCCAGGCGCTGGACGAGCTGGCGGGCGGCGGCGGTCATGCCACGGCCGCGGCGGCGCGCGTCAAGGGACGCACCCTGCTGGAGGTCCGCGAGCAGCTGCTGGAATTCCTGCGCGGCGCCCTGCCGCCGGCCGCGCGGGCGGGCGACCTGCTGATCGCCTCTTTTTTCGAGGTGGCCGCCGGCACCCCGGTGGCGGAGGCCAAGACCCAGCTGATCACCTGGAGGGTCAACGCCGCGCCGGTGGTGGAGGCCCACGGCGGCCGGGTCGTGGGCATCGTCACCCGGCAGATGCTCGACGCCTCCATCCAGCACGAGCTGGGGGCGAGGCCGGTCGATACGGTGATGACCCGCGAGCTCGAATGGGTCGATCCCGAGGCGCCCGCCGAGGAGGTGGGGGAGCGCATGCTCACCCGCCATCCCCGTTTCGTGCTGGTGGGCGATCCGGCGACCGGCCGCCCCCTGGGGCTGATCACCCGGATGCAGCTCCTGCGGCATCTTCACGGCCGGCTGGAGGACTTCGAGGAGCGCCTGGACCGGCGGGCCGAGCAATACCGCGAGCGCCGCGAGAAGATCGCCCGTCTCCTGGAGGAGCGCCTGCCGGAAGCCATCTCGGCGCGGATCGCGACCGTGGCCCGCGTTTCGCGCGAGGCGGGCGTGCCGGTCTATCTGGTGGGCGGCTTCGTGCGCGACCTCCTCCTCGAACGCGAGAACCGGGACCTCGACCTGGTCGTGGAGGGGGACGGTCTCGACTTCGCCGCCCGCCTTGCCCGGGCCGTGGACGGCCGCGTCCGCGAGCACCGCGCGTTCCTCACCGCGGTGGTCGTCGACCCCGAGGGGTTCCACATCGACGTGGCCACGGCGCGGAGCGAGTTCTACCGCGCCCCCGCGGCCCTGCCCGAGGTCCAGATGTCGGCCTTGCGCCAGGATCTCTTCCGCCGCGACTTCACGATCAACACCCTGGCGATCCGCCTCGGGCCGGACGAGACGCCCGAGCTGATCGACTACTTCGGCGCCAGGAACGACCTCAAGGAAAAGGCGCTGCGCGTCCTCCACAGCCTGTCGTTCATCGATGATCCGACGCGGGTGCTGCGGGCGGTCCGACTGGAGCTGCGGCTCGGCTTCCACGTCTCGCCGGAGACGCGGCGGCTCGTCGAGGTGGCGCTCGCCGAGGGGATCTTCGACCGCCTCTCCGGGTCGCGCCTGCGCGACGAGCTGGAGAAGCTTCTCGACGATCCGGCCCTGGCCTTGCGCGGACTCGACCGGCTCGACGAGCTGGGAGTCCTGCGCGTCCTCCATCCAGGCCTGGAGCTCGGAGCGGCTGTGCGCGAGCGGCTGCGCGCGGCCCGCGCCGCCTTCGACTGGTACGAGCTCGAAGGGTTGAGCGATCCGCCGGTCCAACCCTGGCGGCTGCTCCTCATGGCCCTGGCGCTCGGCTTCGAGACCGCCGAGCTGGATCGTCTGGCCGACCGCCTGATGCTGGTGGGGGAGGACCGCCGTCTCTTGACCGGCTTTCCGGAGCGCCTGGCGTGTGCCCGGGAATCCCTGGCCGCCGCCGGGCTCCCGCCGCACCGGGCGGTCGAGATCCTGGAGCCGCTCTCTGGAGAGGAGCTCCTGCTGCTCCTGGCCGAGGGCGACGAGGAGGTCCGCTCCTGGGTGCGCCGGATCCTCACCGATCTCCGCAAGCTCGAGCTGAAAATCCGGGGGGCCGATCTCGTCGCCGCCGGAGTGCCGCCGGGACCCGGGATCGGCCGCGCGCTCGAAGCGACCCGGCGGGCGCGGTTGGATGGGGTGGTGGAGGGAGGGCGGGAGGCGGAGCTGGAGTTTGCGTTGGGAGCCCTCACCCCCGGCACCGGGTTGAAACCCGGGGCTACGAATGGCCGTCCCGATGGGACGGAGGGTTCTCTGGAGCCCAAACCTCTGTCCCGCAGGGACAGCCATTCGTAGCCCCAGATTTCAATCTGGGGCGGGCCGAGGCCTGCTATCCTTTTTCCGTGAAGCCTCACCGCCTTCGGCTGTTCCCCCTCCTCCTCGCCCTCGCCGCCCCCGCCCTGGCGGCTCCCGGGAAGGATGCCCGGTCCATCGAGGTCGTGCGCCTCGACTGCGCCAATACGCTGGGGCGGCGGGAGGTGACGCTGTTTGCCAATGGCACCATCCGGTTGCGCGACGGGAAGCCCAAAGAGGAGCTGATGGGGCTCGCCGAGCTCGGCCCGGTGGAGTACCAGGGCTTCGTCGAGCGTCTGAAAGCCGAGGACCTCTCGGAGGTGGGGCGTCTGCCGGAGGGGGTCGAGGGCGAGTGGGTCGAGCGGTGCATGCTGGCGCTCGATCTTCCCGACCGGGCTCCCCGCATCCTCCATTTCGGGCGCTACGACACCCTGCCGCTTTCGCTGTCGCGCGTCCTTTCGGTCGCGCAGGACCTGGCAGCCAAGGTGACCGTCCTCGAAGGGACCGACCGGCTGCCGGATGATTACGAGCCCCGTCTCCACGACGTGCTCAAGCGGGTGGACGGCAATCTCTATCGCGTGGCGGCCTTCTCGGTGGACGGCAAGGGGGTGGAGCTGGATGGGGTCGAGCAGCCGCTCGCGCTCTACATCCGCAAAGAAGACCTGCGCAAGGAGTTCAAGGCATTGGTGTCGAGGCGGCGGTGAAGCCGGGGGTGCGGATCACAGGGGGAGAGCATCGCGGCCGCGGTCTGGAGGTCCCGCCGGGAGCGCGGCCGACCGAGGGACGGGTGCGCGAGGCCCTCTTCTCGATCTGGGGGGAGCGTGTCGAGGGCGCGCGGGTGCTCGATCTCTTCGCCGGCAGCGGTGTGGTGGGCCTGGAGGCGGTGGGGCGCGGCGCTCTCTCGGCGCTCTGCGTGGACGAGGACCTCCGCTCGGTGAAGACCCTGGAGGCGAACGTGTCCCGCCTGGGTGAGAAGACCGTGGAGATCCGCCGTCTGACCCTCCCCGGCGGCCTTGCCCGTCTCGCGGACGCCGCGCACTTCGACCTCATCTACATCGATCCGCCGTACAACTTCCAACCCTATGACGCTCTCATCGCCGGGGTGGCTCCGCTCCTCGCGAGCGACGGCGAAGCCGTCGTGGAGCACTCCTCCCGCCGTGACATGCCGGTCCAGGCCGGTTCTCTGGTCAGGATCGATACGCGAAAATACGGGGAGAGCTCGCTGAGCTTCTACCGCAAGGGGCCGGCGTAGCCGATCACCCCACGTGCACCAGCACGCTGCGCTGGCCCCGGGATCTCCGGTGCTCCCAGATGTAGATCCCCTGCCAGGTGCCGAGACCCAGCTTGCCGTCGAGGATGGGGATTCCCAGCGAGGTGGCGGTCAGGGCGGCCTTGATGTGCGAGGGCATGTCGTCCGGCCCCTCGTCCGTGTGGGTGTAGAGCGGATCGTTCTCGGGGACCAGCCGGTTCAGCCAGCGCTCGAGGTCGTGGCGTGCCGAGGGATCGGCGTTCTCCTGGATGGTCAGGCTGGCCGAGGTGTGCTGGAGGAAGACGGTGCAGAGACCCTCCTGCACACCGCTCTCGCGCACCACCCCGGCCACCTCGCGGGTGATCTCGTGGAGCCCCTGGCCTGAGATCGGAAGGGTGAGACGGCGGACCATGGGGCTCGCACGATATCACCGGCGCCGGGCTCTCTGGATCTACCTGGATCGGGACCCCAGCACGAAGGCGTTGCCGTCGGGGTCCTTGAAGGTCACGTAGGTGCCCCAGTCTTCGGACTTCGGCGGGCCGCCGACCTCGACACCGCGCTCTACGAGCTCGTTGTAGGTGGCGTTCACGTCGTCGGCGATGAACGAGATGCCCTGGAAGGTGCCGATGCGGTCCTCGTGCCCGTCGGCTGTGAAGAGGACCACGCCGGTCTCCGCGCCCGGAATGCGCAGCTCGATCCAGCGCTGGTCGCCGAACGGCTGGTCGGTGAACACGGTGAAGCCGAGCTTCTCTGTATAGAATGCGAGGGCGCGATCCTGGTCCGTCACCGGAATCGAGGCGAACTTGATTCCCTTGATCATCGAGTCTCTCCTTATTATGGGTTGAATCATGGGTTTGCGGATCTCCGTCACTCCCCGAGTCTCGATCCAGGCGCCGGGAGCGTCAAGATCCGAAATCTTTGCTATGGCATCCATTGCCATAGGACCCGCGGGATGAAGAGC
>DASPXX010000222.1:0-18189 GCA_035637095.1 Thermoanaerobaculia bacterium | reverse complement strand
GGACTGGGTGGAGACCCAGGCACGCTCCGCCCTGCTGGTCGCCGGGACCACGATCGTCTATGGATTGCTGCTGGGGATCGCCGACCGCCTGGGGCGCCATGCGAACCGGATCGGGGAGATCGGCTGGCAGGCGGCGCTGGTGATCGGGATCGCGCAGGCGCTCGCGATCGTCCCCGGGACCTCTCGGTCGGGGATCACCATCACCGCGGCGCTCCTGCTGGGCCTGACCCGCCCGGCCGCCGCCCGCTTCTCGTTCCTGATGGGGATTCCGGTCTTCGTGCTCGCCGGGGCGAAGCAGGGGTTCGACCTGTTCGAGACGGGCCTGCCCGCCGCGCAGCTTCTCCCCATGGCGATCGGTCTCGTCGGCTCCGCGGTGGTCGGCTATGCGGCCATCGCCTGGCTGCTCAGCTGGCTGCGCAGCCGGAGCCTGACCGTGTTCATGGTCTACCGCCTGCTGCTCGGCGCGGTGATCCTGGCGACAGTGTTCCTGCGTGGTTGAAAAGGTTCACGCGAAGGTTATTGACAAGTAGCGATGGGCAGCCTAAGCTTCCGGATGCGGGGAGGTGTAGACCTCCTCTCATCCCTCCAAAAGGAGCGCTCCGGGCGCTCCTCTTTTTTTAGCCGCCCAGCACGGCCTTCTTGAAGTCCTTGCCGGGAGCCGGGTCGGGGCCGATCCAGGTCGACAGGATGGCATCGGCCGTGGGCTTGCCGGGGAGGGTCCCCTTGGCCTTGCCGGCGATCTCGACGCGGGTCCCTTCGCCGGGGAGGTAGGTCAAGGCGAGCACCTGCCCCTTGCCGACCCCGCCCATCCAGCTGCAGAGGGTCTTGAAGTTCTTCTGCACCTCCGCCGAGGCGTTGGGGGTGTTCGCTTCCAACCCCTCGTCCCAGGCGTCGCACATCTGGTCCTTGCTCACGTCGTAGATGAAGTGCAGGGCCATCCGGCGCGGAGCGTCCGCGGCGAGGACCTTCTTGTCGGACTTCTCCTTCTGAGAGAGATAGAGGCCGCCGACGTACACCTTGATGAAGAGCTTGGTGCGCAGGCCCATGCCGTTGAGCACCAGGGAATGACCGTCGACATCCACCTTGTCGGGCAGGGTGACCCCGGCGAGCGTACCGGCCGAGGCGGCCGAGGCGATCAGGAACAGAGCGAGAAGAGCGGCGAGACGGGTTCGCATTGTAGAGTCCTCCGAGAAATGTTCGCAGTGCGAAGAGCATAGCCGATCCGCGAGATGAAGACCGATGCGGAGCTGGTCGCCGAGGCGATGCGCGGGGCCCAGGAGGCCTTCCGCGAGATCCTCGTGCGCTTCGAGCGCCCGGTCTACAGCCTGATCGCCCGCATGCTCCAGGATCCGGCGGCGGCCGAAGACCTCGCTCAGGAGGTCTTCATCAAGGCCTTCCGGCGGCTCGAAACCTACGACCCGGCCCGGAAATTCTCCAGCTGGCTGTTCAAGATCGCTCACAACACCACGATCGACCATCTGCGGCGGCATGCTCCGGAGACGGTCCCCCTCGAAGGGGGCAAGGACCGCGACGAGGAGCACCGCGGAGGGCTGGCGGCCGTCCTCGCCGACGAGTCCCTGGAGGACCCTGCCGCTGCCGCCGAGCGCAAAGACATGGCAAGATCTCTCGAGCGCGCGATCGCCCGGCTGCGCCCCGACTACCGCGAGGTGGTGGTCCTCTTCTATATAGAAGGGGCCTCCTACCAGGAGATCTGCGACGCGACGAGCCTGCCGCTCGGGACGGTCAAGACGAACCTCCACCGGGCGCGCAAGGAGCTCGCCGAGGGAATGGCGGCGCTCGGCTGGGGACGCGAAACCCGGAGCGCGCCCGGCTCGTAGGGCGGACCAGAAGGAGAAAGAACGGATGCACCCCTCCCACGAAGAGATCCTGGACCGCTGGCTCGCCGCCGAGCACGAAGGCCGGGACGACGCCGCCGAAACCGCGCTCCTTGCGCTGTTCGAGGCGTTGCCCCCGCTCGTGCCGCCGGCTGGGTTCGCGGACCGGGTCCTGGCGCGGGCTGGGGTGGTGGCGGCAGTGCCGGCGCGGCGGAGCCTCTTCGCCTCGTACGGGCTCCGCGCGCTCGTGACGCTCTCCCTGCTGGTCACCGGATTGGCCCTGCCGTGGCTGTCCGAGGTCCTGCGGTCGGTAGCGGGCCTCACGCGCGCATGGTGGAGCGCGGGCGACGTGGTCCGCCTCGGCGCTGGAGCGCTCGTCGCGACCAGCCAGGCTCTGGCCACGGCGCTCGCCTTCTGGGACTGGCTCCTGGAGATCGGACGGGTGCTGGCGTTGCCGTTCGCGACGCCGGCGGTTACCGTGGTCCTGTTCGGTTGCTTGCTGGTGTCCCTGGTGGCGTTCCACTTTCTCCGCGACCTCATCACACGAGACAGGAGCTGGATCCATGTGGAACCCATCTGATTTCACGAGGCGCGGAACCGCCGCGCAACGCTTGCTCCGGGCCGGACTGGCCGTCTTCGCCCTCGCCCTTTCCGGGCCCGCCCTGGCACAGGAGCGGCCCCCTTCCGCCGCGCCGCCGGCTCCCACAGCCACGCCTCCCACGCCCGCCGCGCCGGCGGAGGCCCCGAGCGATCTGCGCCCGGTCATCGAGCAGAGCTACGAGGTCCTCCCTCTGCACAACGGCGTCATGCTGCGGCCGCGCAAGGAGCGGGTCGGCGTGCGCACCATCGAGTTGAGCGGCGACACGATCGCGGTCAACGGCGAGCGCGTCACCGAAGGGGTGCTGCGCGCCTGGCTCGTCGCGGACGCCGAGCCGGTCCTCCGTCTGGCGCACCTGCCTCCGCGCGAACGCCAGGCGCTGTTCGGGCTGCCGACGACTGAAGGCATCCCCGCCGAGCGGACGGCTCCCGCGGGGCCGGCCGGCGAGACCGACATCCCTGCCGAGGGAGAGATTGCTCCCGGATCTCCGGACAAGCCGGAGACCCCACCGGCTCCCGGGGCTCCGGAACCACCCAACTTCCCGTCGTCGACCTCGGGAAGCCGGCTGCGGTTCGGCGGCGGCATCACCGTCGACAAGGACGAGCTGGCGGAGGAGGCGGTCGCCATCATGGGCTCCGTCCGCGTCGACGGCGAGGTGAGCCGCGACGTCACGGCGGTCGGCGGATCGGTCACGATCAACGGCCGCGTCGGCGGCAACGTGACTGCGGTCGGCGGCAACGTCCGCCTCGGGCCGAACGCCGTGGTGGACGGCGACGTCACCAGCGCCGGCGGCAAGATCGTGCGCTCCGAGGGAGCCCGGGTCCATGGCAAGACCACCGAGGCGGGTGTCGTCCCCTCGGACAGAGACTGGGACCACGACGTCGACATCACGTTCCATCCCTGGTCGCCGTTCCTGAGCGACGCGATGGACCTGTTCTGGCAGCTCGCGGCGGCGGGGATCCTGGCTCTGCTGGTCTGCCTCTGCCTCCTGGTGGCGCGCGGGCCTCTGGAGAGGGTGGAGCGCCATGTGGAGAACGAGCCCTGGGTGGCGGGTCTCGTTGGCCTGGTGGCGCAGCTGGCCTTCATCCCGCTCCTCGTCGCTCTGACGATCCTCCTGGTGATCACGATCGTCGGATGTGCTTTGATCGCGCTGTACCCGTTCCTCTTCATCGCGCTGGGGCTGGCCGCCCTGCTCGGCTATGCGGCCGTGGCCCACCGGCTCGGGCGCTTCCTCGAGGTCCGCTTCGGCCGCCGGTTCGGCAGCCCGTACGCCGTGGCCCTGGTCGGTGTGATGGCGATCGAGATCTGGAGCCTGCTGGGGCGGGTGATCGGTCTCGGCGGAGGGTTCCTCGACTTCCTCGCCTTCACGGTCCTGGCGTTCGGCTTCGTGGTGCAGTACGCGGCCTGGACGGTCGGGTTCGGCGCCGTGCTGCTGGCCCGGTTCGGGAGCGCCCGCGGGAGCTCCTATCCGGTGGCGCCACCACCTCCGGCGCCGCCTCCGGCACCGGTCCCCTACGACCCGGCGCTGGATGGGACCGGCTCGCCGGCGGAGCCCTGAGCCGCCGGACGAGGGCGTCTAGGCGATCGCGGCCTTGCGCCGCACCGGATCGCCGGGCGTGTCGAGGATGGCGCGCACCGTCTGGGTCAGGGTCTGCGGCGAGAACGGCTTCTGGAGGCAGGTCCAGGTCGACTCGCCGCCGGAGAGCCGCTCCTCGTTGTATCCGGACATGAAGATGACGCGCGTCTGCGGCCGTTCGGAGAGCAGGCGCGCGGCGAGCTCCGTGCCCTTCATCCGCGGCATGGTGACGTCGGTCAGCAGGAGGTGGACGGTGCCGCGATGCAGGCGGGAGATGGCCAGCGCCTCTTCACCGGAGCCGGCCTGGAAGACCCGGTATCCCTTGCCGATGAGGACCTGGTGGAGGACCTTGCGGACCTCGTCCTCGTCCTCCACCAGGAGGACCGTCTCCGATCCCGTGTCCTCGGTGACGGGGGCCACGAGAGTCTCGCTGCTCTCCTGCGCGGAGGTCACGGGGAGGTAAATCGTGAAGCAGGCACCCTGGCCCGGGGCGCTGTCGACGAAGATGAAACCGCCGCTCTGCTGAACGATCCCATAGACCGTCGAGAGGCCGAGCCCGGTCCCCTCCCCCTTGGTGCTGAAGAACGGCTCGAAGGCGCGCGCCTGGGTCTCGAAATCCATGCCGCTCCCCGTATCGGTCACGCTCAGCAAGACGTACGAGCCGGAGGGGAGGTTGGCGTGCGGTGCAGCGCCTTCGGGTGTGACGGCGATCTGCGCGGTGCGGATCGTCAGACGGCCGCCGGTCGGCATGGCCTGGCGGGCGTTGACCACCAGGTTCATGATGACCTGCTCCATCTGCCCGGGATCGATGCGGACCTTGGCCATCTCCGCCTGGAGATTACTGATCAGGGTGACGTCCTCGCCCAGCAGGCGGTGGAGCATCTTCTCCAGACCGGTGATGATCGGGTTCAGGCTGAGCACCCGGGCTTCCATGGGTTGGCGCCGGGCGAAAGCGAGGAGCTGCTTGGTCAGCGAGGCCGCCTTCTGGCCCGCCTCCTTGATGCCGGTCAGGTTGCGGGAGAGGAACGGATCGTCGCGGTGGCGGTCGAGCAGGAGATCGCTGTAGCCGAAGATCGCGAGCAGGCAGTTGTTGAAGTCGTGCGCCACGCCGGCGGAGAGGCGGCCGATGGCCTCCATCTTCTGGGAGTGGAGGAGTTGGCGCTGGAGCATCTTGTTCTCGGCCTCGTTGCGCTTGCGCTCGGCGATGTCGCGGATGGCCACCACGGTCACGTCCTCGCCCTGGAAGACGTACTTCTTGCCCGCCATCTCGATGTCGGCCAGGGTGCCGTCGCGCCGGCGGGCGACGCTCTCGCGCGGCACGTGGTCGAGATCGGCTCCGGTCTCCTCGACGACCTCGGCGAGCCGGCGGCCGATGACCTCCGCGGGGGTGGTGCCGAGGATCCCGAGCAGGGCGTGGTTGACCTCCAGGATCACTCCGTTGCGCACGATGGCGATCCCTTCGAGCGTGGCCTCGAAGAGGGTGCGGAAGCGCTCCTCGCTGCGCCGGATCTCCTCCTGGGCCGCCTTGCGTTGGGCGATCTCCTGCTGCGCCCGCTCGAAGAGGCGGATGTTCTCGAGCATCGGAGCGACCTGGTTGGCCACGGTGGTCAACAGGTGGATGTCGCTCACCGGGAAGAAGTCGTCCGGATCGCGCCGGCCGATCAGCCAGGCGCCGACGGTCCGCCCTTGCACGGTCAGGGGGAGGCTCAGGCGGACCCAGCCGAACCGCACACCTGAGGGAGACGGGGGGTTGTAGCGGCCGCTCCGGGTCAGGAGGCCCTGAATCTCCTGGAGATCGGGCTCGGGCTCGCCTTCCGGCAGGGCCAGGCGGTGGAGCGGCTCGACCCGGTTCCCTTCGAAGAGATAGAGGGCGGACTGGCGGATCAGGAGCGCCGGCAGGATCTCGTCGCCGATCACGTGGGCCAGGACCGTGCGGTCGAAGGCGGTGGGAATGTGCTCGGAGACGAGCTCGATGATCTCTTCGGAGCTATGGCGGATGCCGAAGACATGGCGGTCAACGAACGTCTGGAACCGGTTGAGCAGAAAGGGAGTCGTGGTGATGAAGAGCAGGGAGACTCCCAGAAGCCAGGCGAGGAGCTCCTGGTTGATCGGCGGCCACCGGCTGGCAATTGCGATCAGGACGACAACATAGGGGATCGTCGCAAGCACCATGTAGCTATACACGCCGATCAACCGGTTGGCCCGGAACTCCAGGGTGCCGAGATGGTGCTTGTAGATCGCATAGGTGTAGCTCATCGGAAAGATGAGCAGGCTCAAGAACGCGGCGCCGCCGAACCAGGGATAGAGCACCCGGACGTCACCGAACCGCTCGGAGAAGGCGGTGGAGAACTGGGAGACCAGCCCGTAGACCAAGATGAACGGCCCCAGGCCCAGCACCAGGCCGTAGAGCATGGTGCGGTTGGCGATCTTCACTTCCTGCGGCAGCGGCAGTAAGAGGCGAACGAGGAACAGCGACAGCGAGCCGGCGACTCCGGCCAGCGAGGTCCAGAGATAGAACGACTCGAAGCGGCCGAGCAGGTAGAAGGCATCCAGGACGCTCAGGATGAGCGCGAGAAGGTAGAGCGGCGCCAGAGCGACGACGCGCTTTCTCGTGCCCAGCAGCCAGGACGGGAGGATGAGGTGCAGATGGATCGACAGAGGGAGGAAGAACCAGATGAACAGATGGAAGACGACGGTCGATCCACCGAGGTGCTGGAATGAGATCTGGCCGGCGGCAAACCAGATGGCGGTCGTGTAGCTGAACAGGACCAGGAGGAGCCATCTCTCGTCCCGGGGGCGCAAGAGGAAGATGGCGATGGTGCCCATCAGCCACAGCACGAAAGGCAGGAACGGCGCCGGGTTGGGTTCGTAATGCCGCGTCTCACCCTGGAAGAAGAGGCGCTGGCGGAATTCGAGCACGCGTCCGCCCCGCTCGATGCGGACCGCGACCGAGCCGTCCGGCGCCGCCGCGTCATTCATCGGCAACATCCGGGAGCGCAGAAAGGTCTTCCACTCCACGCCTCCCAGCGCCAGCAGCCGGTCTCCCCGGCGCAGACAGTCTTCGCGCGCGGGAGGACAGGCGGGAGCGGCGACCACGTCTCCCGTGTAGTAGGCCGGCAGGAAGTCGACGCTCTGCCGGATCGCCTGATAGGGGTAGTAGAGACAGGGGAGCAGGGCGAGCACAGAGACAGCCGCCCACAAGAGGTCCGTCGTCTTCCAGCCCAGGAGCTTTCGTTTCATGGCCGATGGAGAAGAAGCGAATTCGCATTCGAAACGCCCGCCGCCGTGAGCAGACGATGGACAGGTTGGGTCAGCGCATCGAACAGCCGCAGGACGGGCTCGGGACGCGGAAGGTCGATGATCTCCAGAAGAGCGCGGGCCTCGCCGAGGATCTCGAGGAGCTTGAAAACAGAGTAGCTGAGAGCACCGCTCCGCACGAGGATCTGTTGGGCGGAGGCGAGGGCTTCCGGCTCGGCGGCGCGCGCCGCGAGCTCCAGGAAGACCTCCCGCTCCGGGTGCTCCGCCGTCATTGCATAGAGGATGGGCAGGTTGTTCGGGCGCCGGTTCCAGTCGGCGGCCGCGGGGGTGCTCAGGGCGTCCAGCAGGTCATCGGACAACTGGATACAGAGGCCGAGCAGACCGCCGATCCGGCCGAGCCGGTCCGCCACCTCGGGTGAGGCTCCGCCGAGCAGAGAGCCGATCGAGAGCGCAGCTGAGAAGAGAGGAGGGGTCTTGAGGCCCACCACCTCCCAATATTCGCTCTCGTCGCGCAGATCGTGCAGATCGAGGCTCTGGCCGTAGGCGGTCGAGAGCGCCATCCTGGAGAGGATCTCCTGGAGGGCCGAGCGGGTCTGCGGCGCGAGGGTGTCGTCGTCGAGGACCTGATGGCCCGCAGCCTGGAAGGCCAACGCCAGATTGGCGGTGACGGCCTGCCCCAGGCGGTGGTAGTCGCCGCCGGGATCTTCATCGAGCATGTCGTCAACCAAATGGATGCTGATCAGTGAGCAGAGGATCGCCGCGGAGCCTCGCGCGGCCGCTTCCGCCGATCCCCCCATCGCCTCGCAGGCCGCGGTCGGGTACTCCAAGATACCGGAGAAACCCCGGGGCTGGACGCGTTCGACCAGCTCGACCATCTGTGGCCAAGCCGCGACAGGGCGGAGCCCAAGGATCAACTCCTTCATGCGCTGGAGGCTCATAGGCTTTGTTCTGGCGGAGTCTACAACATTCCCGCCTTTCTGCGGAGCCTCCGCGGGCAGCTCACCAGCGGCCCCCTGGGACGCCGACCCGGCCGGCGCCCCGGGGGCTCGTCGGAGAGCGGCACTCAGGCGCCGGCGGCGGAATGCTCCAGAGGCTGGGTTCCGTCAGGGGCCCAGGGGCCCCAGCCGTTCGCTGAGGTCTCTTCGGAGAAGAGCACGCCCTGGATGTTCTGCAGTTTCCTCAGATGACGCAGAGCTTGGAACAGAGGGCTGCTTTCATTCCGGGATGAGAGCTTCGAATGGAAGTCTTGAATAGACATTGCAAATCCTCCCTCGGGGAAGGTGAAATCATTTATCTTGACAAGTCACCGCTGGACTTCTGGATTGCGAGGGAAGGGGGGGCGCTCGGGAGCGGAACGGCTCTCTCTCGACCTCGGCGCGCGTTCCCATTTCGCCCGGCTTGATGGCAAGCCGCAGGGGCACGCGGGAGGGGAGGGTCGCCGGCATGACCTCAGTCGATCTCGGCGGAGATCGTCCTTTCGGTGCGCAGCAGCACAGTATACCTACGCACCGATCGCCGGGACGGCAGATCGTCGTCGGCTGCCGTGCGCGGCTGGAGCTTCCAGCGGGGTCTCCGGGTCACGAGGGTCATGGCGCAGGCTCACACGGTGATCAGCTCGGGCTCTTCGACTCCCACGTTCTCGAGGAGGCGATGGAGCGGTCGCAAATTGAGACGCAAAACCCTGGCCACGGGCTCGGGGTCCGGGAGAGGGGTCCGGTTGAGGATCTCCTGGGCTTCCTGGGAGAACTCGATCATCTTGAAAGTGCAATAGCTCACTGCGCCGCTTTTGAGCAGGACCTGATGTGCTTCGGAGAGCGCCTCCGGATCTCCCGAGCGCGCGGCGAGCTCCCGGAACCGGCCCCGTGCGGGGTGATGCGCGGTCAATGCATAGAGGATCGCGAGATTGTTGCTGGGCCTGTTCCAGTCGACCTTGGCGGGAGTTTGCAGCGCGTCCGACAGGTCGTCGCTGACCTGGATGAAGCGGCCGAGAAGGCGTCCGATCCGCTCCAGGCGCTCGCAGACCTCGGCCGGAGCGCCGCCGAGCAAGGCACCGATCTCGAAGGCCGCGCCGAACAGGGGAGGCGTCTTGGCCTCGACGATCCGCCAGTACTCCTCTTCGCTGCGCGCTTCTCGGATGTCCAACCCCTGTCCATAGGCGGTGCCCAGAGCCATCCGGGCGAGGATCCGCTGGGCGGCCGCGCTGACACCCGGCTCCAGAGATGGATCGCTCAATAGGCGATGGCCGCCGGCCTGCAAGGCGAGCGCGAGATTGGCGGCCGGGCCCGCGCCGAGGCGGCGGAACTGGCCGCACGGCTCGTCGTCGAGCATGTCGTCCACGAGATGAATGCTGAGGAGGGAGCAGAAGACGGCGGCTGCTCCAGGCAGGGCCGCCGCTTCCGTTCCGCCGACGGCCTGGCAGGAAGCGAACGGATGGTCCCACACGGAAATTCCTTCCCTGTGCCCGACCCGCTCGATCAGATCGAGGATCTCCGGCCACTCGGAAAATTCATGCAGCCGGCGAGCTGCCGCCTTGATGGCTTCGAAGGTCATTGGTTTCGTCTCCGCGATCGAACCCTGTTCTCTGTAAGGCGTCCGCGGGTCGGGATCCCAGCCCGCGGACGCTGCTCAGGACCGGCTCAGCCGAGTCCTACAGAGCCATTCCTTCGGCTGCCACATCGGAGCCCGCCCAGGGGCCCCAATCTCCCATCGGATCTTCATCGAACATCGCTTTGGGATCCTCGAAGAGGCTCAGCCTGCGCAGCGTTCCCAGCAACGTGTTCTCCTCTTCGCTCGACACAAACTTCGAATAAAAATCATGGATGGACATGGGCGTAGTTTCTCCCGCAATGCAGAGGATGCACGATCCCCTGCCGTTCAAGGTTAACGAACCAGACGACAACGGAAACAAATACAGCAGAGATAAGGGCAGAGCAGCAGCAGTGGTGCTAGGGGTACAGACCGGTCATGAAGAGTCCCTCCACGTCAAAGCATCAAAAGTTAGCTGCAGCTTGTGACTGCGCAGGACGTGCGCGCCCGTCCGTACCAAGAGTGTACCTCAAAAGGTCAACCGTGACACTTTCGAGAATCGATTTTCACGTTCCGGCCGATGGAGGCCGGGACGTTTGCAGAAAGAGACAAATTGACAGATGGATTCAGGAAGCGGACGGCAGGAGGCCGACGGCGCCGACCGCGCCGGAGCGCGACGAGCGGACCGGCCCCTCCTCCAGGACCCGCGCGAGATCGCGGCCCGGGAGAGGCTTGAGGAAGAAGTACCCCTGGGCGTAGTCGATGCCCAGGCGCCGCAGGACCTCGGCCTCTTCGGCGGTCTCGACCGCCTCCATGATCGTCGCCGTGCCGGCGCGGGCGGCCATCTCGGCCGTGCTCTGGACGATGATCTGCTTGAAGGGGTCGTGAGCCAGGTTGCGGCAGAAGGTGCCGGAGATCTTCAGGTAGTCGGGGCGGAGGTCCTGGAAGAGGTTCAGGTTGGACGACCCCTCGCCGAAATCGTCCAGAGCGATCCGGAAGCCGCGGTCGCGCAGCTTCTGCAGCGTCGCGGCGAAGGCCCGCGGATTGACGATCGTCTGCTGCTCGGTCAGCTCGAGGACGATGCTCTTCTCTTCGAGGCCCGCCGCCGCCACGGCCGAGCAGAGCTTGGTCGTGAGCTCCGGGTTGGTCAGCGAGCGCGGCTGGACGTTCAGGAACGTGATCAGCGGATGCCCCAGGACCGAGACCTCGTGGAGGGCGGCGCGGATGCAGATCATGTCCGCCTCGAAGAGCAGCTCCTTGCGCGCGGCGTAGGCGAGCAGGAAGGACGGATTGCCCAGGGCCGAGCCGGTCGTCCCCCGCGCCAGCCCTTCGGCTCCGAAGACCTCGAAGGGGGCGCCGCCGTCCTTCAGCTTGATCACCGGCTGGAGGACGGAGCGGATGGTGTCGGCCTGCAGGAAGTCCTCCAGGCGCTCCACCTGCTGGACCTCGCCGTCGCCGGTGATCACCGCGCCGTTCGCCTGGCTCGCCCGGTGCTCCAGGAGGAGCGTGCGGAGCTGTGACAGCCCTTCCGGCTTCTCCAGCACCGCGGTGACCCCGAGCACCGAGCAGAGCGACCGGACGCTCTCGTCGACGTAGCCGGAGAGCACGTAGACCGTGGTATCCGGGAAATGGGTGGTCACGAAGCGGATGAGACGCATCCCCTCCAGCCCGCCGAGCTCGGAGACCGAGAGGTCGGTGACCACGACATCGAAGCGGAAGGTGCTCAGGAGCGCCTCGGCCGCCTCGATCTCCAGACAGGTCGTCAGGTGCACGCCCGGCATGCGGAGCCACACCGCGAGCGTGTCGACCACCATCGACTCATCGTCGAGGATCAAGACTTGGAGCACCGGCGGAGTATACTCCGATTCCGCGCTTTTGGCCTCCTTCCGGTCAAACCCCAGCACTCAAAAATCTGAAGGCTCGCGAAGCCGCTCCGCCAGCCGGGTGAAGCGCCCCTTCGTCTTGCGGTTCGCGACGGCGATGCGCAGGGCCCGCTCCTCGCCGACCAGGATCGCCAGCCGCTTGGCGCGGGTCAGCGCCGTGTAGAGGAGGTTCCTCTGCAGCATCAGGTAGTGGGTGGTGTGGAAGGGGATCACCACGCAGGGGTACTCGCTGCCCTGCGACTTGTGGATCGAGCAGGCATAGGAGAGGACCAGCTCGTCGAGCGACGCGAAGTCGTAGACCACCGCGCGGCCGTCGAAGGTGATGCGCACCAGCTGGTCCACCTCGTCGATCTCGGCGACGCGGCCGATGTCCCCGTTCCAGACCTCCAGATCGTAGTTGTTGCGAATCTGCATCACCTTGTCCCCGACCCGCAGGGTCTTCCCGCCGCGGGTCACCGCCGGCCCCTCGGGGTTGAGCAGATCGCGCAGGCGCGCATTGAGCGCCTCGGTGCCCAGCGGGCCGCGGTTGCGCGGGGTGAGGACCTGGATCTGCTCCACCGGATCGAGCTTGAAGCCGGCGGGGATCCGCCGGGCGACCAGCTGGCAGATCGTCTCCACCACCTCTTCCGGGTCGCGCCGCTCGAAGAAGAAGAAGTCGCCGTCGCTGTCCACCGACTCCAGGATCGGCATCGTCCCCTGGTTGATGCGGTGGGCGTTGACCACGATCAGGCTGCGCTCGGCCTGGCGGAAGATCTCGGTCAGGCGGACCACCTCGACGGCGTCCGAGCGGATGAGGTCGCCGAGGATGCGCCCCGGTCCCACCGACGGGAGCTGGTCGACGTCCCCCACCAGGATGAGCCGGCCGCTGTCGGGCAGGGCGCGCAGCAGATGGTAGGCGAGGACCGTGTCGAGCATCGAGACCTCGTCGACGATCAGGAGGTCGCAGGTGAGGGGGCGCTCCCGGTTGCGGTCGAACGCCCGGGTCTGGGCATTGAACTCCAGGAGCCGGTGGAGCGTGGCGGCCTCGCCCCCGGTCGCCTCGGACAGCCGCTTGGCGGCGCGGCCGGTGGGGGCGGCGAGGAGGATCTTCTGCCCCTTCTTCTCCAGGATCTGGACGATGCCGCGCACCAGGGTCGTCTTGCCCGTCCCCGGTCCGCCGGTGACCACCAGGATCTTGCGCGTCAGGCCGGCGCGGATCGCCTGGCGCTGCTGGGGAGCGAGCGCGATCCGCTCCTGCTTCTCGAACCATTCGACCGCGCGGTCGAGGTCGATCTCCAGAGGCAGGGCCGGCTGCACCAGCAGACCCCGGATGCGCGCCGCGATCCCGGCTTCGGCGGCGTGCAGGGGCTTCAAGAAGATCGCCGCCTCCGCCGGATCGAGCGGAGCGGCGGCGACGGGCTCGACCACCACCTGTCCGGCTTCGGCGAGGGCGGCGACCGCCTGATCGATGCGCCAGTCCTCGGCGCCCAGGAGCTTGGTCGCGTCCTCCCGCAGCTCCCGGCGCGGCAGGTAGACGTGGCCGCGGTCGGCGGCCTCGCCCAGGAGATGCAGGGCGCCGGCCTCGATCCGCTGCGGCGCCGTCGGAGGAATGCCGAGGGCGGTGGCGATCGTGTCCGCCGTCTTGAAACCGATCCCGTACACGTCGGCGGCCAGCCGGTAGGGGTTCTCCTGCACGACGCGCACAGCGTTCGCGCCGTAGGTCTTGTAGACTTTGATGGCGAAATGTGTGGAGACTCCGTGCGACTGCAGGAAGACCATGACGTCTTTGATGTCCCGCTGCTCGGTCCAGGCGCGTTGGATGGCGGTGCTGCGCTGCGGCCCGATCCCTTCCACCTCCCGCAGGCGCTCCGGATGGTTCTCGATGACGTCGAGCGTCTCCAGGCCGAAGCTCTGGACGAGCCGGCCGGCGAGCCCCTTGCCGATGCCGCGGATCAGGCCCGAGCCCAGGTATTTCTCGATCCCGGCGCTGGTGGCGGGCGCCACCGTCCGGTAGGAGCTGACCTTGAACTGCCGGCCGTACTTGGGGTCCTGCACCCACGCTCCCCGGAGGCGCAGGTTCTCGCCGGGCTGGATCCCCAGCAGGTTGCCGACCGCCGTGACCTCGTCGCGCTGTCCGGGGACGGCCAGGCGGACCACGCTCCAGGCATTCGCCTCGTTGGCGAAGACGATGCGCTCCAGCACCCCCTCGAGAGTGTCCTCGTCGCGTGCCGGCCGGGATTCGAAAGGCAGAGTCATACCGTATCGGCGGGCCAGTTTACGACAGGAGACGCCCCGGGGATCTGCCGGCGAATTCCAGTTCTGCTCATTCCTGTGCCAGAATGGCCCTGCATGCAGGATAACCCTCTCGTGTTGATCATCGATGACGAGACCGGCTCGCGCGAGTCGATGGCGATCGCCATCGAGAAGGCCGGTTTCGGCGTGCGCACCTTCGACGATGCGCGCAAGGCCCTGGAATTCCTCGAAGAGAACGACAGCGTCCGCCTGGTGGTCTGCGACCTGCGGATGCCGGGCATGGACGGCGTGGCCTTCCTCAAGGAGGTCCGCGAGCGGAAATACGACCTCGGTCTGATCCTGGTGACCGCCTACGGGACGATCGAATCGGCCGTCGAGGCCATGCGGGTCGGCGCGGACGACTATCTCACCAAGCCGGTCGACCTCTACGAGCTGCGGCAGCGGGTGATGAACCTGCTCGAGAAGCAGCAGCTCAAGGAGGAGGTCTCGACGCTGCGCCAGATGCTCGACAAGCGGTACGGCTTCGAGAGCATCATCGGCCGCTCGGCGCCCATGGAGCGCCTGTTCGAGCAGATGAAGCTGGTGGCGCCGACGCGCTCCAGCGTCCTCATCATCGGCGACAGCGGCACGGGCAAGGAGCTGGTCGCGAATGCCTTGCATCGCGCGAGCCCCCGCCGCAACGAGCGGTTCCTCGCCATCAACTGTGGCGCCATCCCCAGCGACATCCTGGAGAGCGAGCTGTTCGGCCACGAGCGCGGCGCCTTCACCGGCGCCGTCTCGCGCAAGATCGGCAAGTTCGAGCTGGCGCATCGCGGCTCGCTGTTTTTGGACGAGATCAGCGAGCTCTACCCCGAGCTCCAGGTCAAGCTGCTGCGCGTCCTCGAAGAGCGGCAGGTCATGCGCGTGGGCGGCAGCGAGCTGATCGACGTCGACTTCCGTCTGATCGCGGCCACCAACCGCGATCTGGAGAGAGAGGTCTCCGAAGGGCGCTTCCGCGAGGACCTCTACTACCGCCTCAAGGTGGTGACCTTGCGCATCCCGCCCCTGCGCGAGCGGCCGGGCGATCTGCAGCAGCTCGCCGATCACTTCCTGGGCCTGTTCTGCCAGGAGCACGGCAAGCCCGCCAAGCGGCTGAGCCCGGAGACTGTGGAGCTCCTCCTGCGCTATCCCTGGCCGGGCAACGTCCGGGAGCTGCGCAATGTGATCGAATCGGTGGTGATCTTCCACCAGGGCGACGAGATCCAGCCCGCAGATCTGCCGGTCGAGGTGCGCGAGTCGACGTCGCTGTCGGCCGCGGGGGTCCCGGTCCAGGCCGTGGTGGGGGGGACGCGGACCATGGCGGACATCGAGCGCCAGGCGATCCTGGAGACGCTCGCGCGGACCGGCGGACACCGCGCCAAGGCCGCGGACCTCCTCGGCATCGGGCTGCGGACATTGCAGCGCAAGCTCAAGGAGTACAAGGACGAAGGCTATCTCCAGGACAATGATTAGGAGGGGTTTTGATGGAATTACCGACCGAAGTCATGATTCATAGCGCGCTGCTGGGGGCGAAGGGCAGCCTGGGCATCCTGCTCCAGGTGAATACGGACGGCTACTACGAGGTGAACCTCGCGGTCGGGGAGCGGGTCCACCGCACTCTCTTCCCCATCCAGGGGACCGTCCTGATCAGCCGGCAGCCGGAGGACACCACGCGGCAAACCCTGGAGGTCGAACGCTGATGGCCAAGCTCTCCGTCAACATCGACCACATCGCCACGCTGCGCCAGGCGCGGCGCACCCCATTCCCCGATCCCGTGGAGGCGGCCTGGGTCGCCGAAGAGTCCGGAGCTTCCGGGATCACGGTCCACCTGCGCATGGACCGCCGCCACATCCAGGATGCGGACGTCGAGCGGCTGCGCGACAGCGTGCGCGGCAAGCTCAACCTGGAGATGTCCATCTCGGCGGAGATGCTCAAGGCCGCTCTGCGGCTGCGGCCGCACCAGGTGACCCTGGTGCCCGAGCGGCCCGAGGAGGTCACCACCGAGGGAGGGCTCAACCTGATCTTCTACGGCCGGCGGATCACCGAGGTGGCGGAGCAGCTCGCGGCCGGCGGCATCGCCATCTCGCTGTTCATCGACCCTGATCCGCGCCAGCTGCAGGCTCTCTCCAGCATGCCGGGGGGTGGCGCCCGCTGGATCGAGGGGTTCGAGATCAACACCGACGCCTTCACCCGGGCCACCGATCCGGCGCAGCTCAAGGAAGAGCTGGACAAGATCCAGGAGGTGGCCACGATCGGCAAGGAGAAGGGGCTGCGGGTCTACGCCGGGCACGGCCTGCGCACCGACAACGTCGGCCCGATCGCCGCGATCGCCAACATCGAGGAGCTGAACATCGGGCACGCGATCGTCGCCCGCGCCGTGATGGTCGGCATCGAGGCGGCGGTCAAGGAGATGCTGGCGGCGATGAGCGGAGGTTGAGGGCCTACGCCCCGATCGCCTCCTGGATCGCCCCGGCCAGCTCGCCCGCCATCGCCTCGATGGACGGCTGGTCGGGGCCTTCGATCATGACGCGGGCGAGCGGCTCGGTGCCGCTGTAGCGCAGCACCAGCCGGCCGTCCGCTCCGAGCCGCTCCTCGACCGACCGCTTGGCCGCCGCCACCCGCGGCAGGGTCTCGAGGTCGGGCTTCTCCGCCACCCGGACGTTCCTCAAGATCTGGGGATAGCGGCGGAAGCCGGCGAGGAGCTCGGACAGAGGGCGGCCGGCCTGCCGCACGATCGCCGCCATCTGCACCGCGGTCAGCAGGCCGTCTCCCGTGCTCGACAGCCCCAGGTGGACGATGTGCCCCGACTGCTCGCCGCCCAGGGCGAGCCCCTCGCTCTGCAGGGTCTCGACGACGTAGCGGTCGCCCACGTTGCAGCGCTCGATCCTGATCGCCTCCCGGTCCAGGGCGCGCTCGAGACCGAGATTGCTCATCGTGGTGGCCACGATCCGCGGCGGCTCCAGCTTCCCCTGGGCGCGGAGGCAGGTGGCCCAGAGATAGAGGATGGCATCGCCGTCCCGCACCTCGCCGCGCTCGTCGGCCAGGATGCAGCGGTCCGCATCGCCGTCGAAAGCGGCTCCCAGGTCCGCCCCTTCGGCCACCACCCGGGCCGCCATCTCCTCGGGCGCCGTGGACCCGCAGCGCTCGTTGACGTTCCTGCCGTCCGGCGCGACGTGCAGCCGGGTGACCGCGGCGCCGAGCCGCTCGAACAGCTCGCCGGCGTAGAACGAGGCCGCGCCGTTGCCCGCGTCGAGCACCACCTCGAGCCCGGCGAGCGGCCGCCCGGCCGGTCCGAGGGTGGCGGCCAGGCGCTCCAGGTAGCGCTCTCGGAGGGAGGAGTCGGCCGGCAGGTCGGCCGCCAGGGCGGGGACCTCCACGGAGGCGGAGGCGAGGCGCCGTTCGAGGGCGGCCTCCTCCTCCTCGCTCCACTTGAACCCCCGCGGGTCGATCAGCTTGATCCCGTTGTCGGGCCAGGGGTTGTGGCTGGCGGAGACCACCGCGCCCGCGGCGGCGCCGAGCTCGCGGGTGAGCCAGGCGATGCCCGGGGTCGGGATCACCCCGGCGTACTGGACCCGCGCGCCGCCCGCGGTCAGCCCCTCGGCCAGCCAGCGGCAGATCACCGGCGTGCTCTCGCGGGTGTCGCCGCCGAGCACCACCAGGGGGGAGTCCCCGGCGCGCTCGTGCCGCGGAGCGGCCTCGCGGAGCATCGCGGCCAGCTGTGCCGCCAGGGAGGTCACGGTGGAGCGGTCCAGAGGCGATTCGCCGAAGCGGGCGCGGATGCCGTCGGTGCCGAAGAGGTGTCGGGAGCTCGGGCTCAAGATGGTTTCTTTCCCTGGTCCCCGGCGGGACCGTCGTCAGTCCCGGGCTGCCGCAGAGGGATGCGCACGGTGACCCGGGAGGGTTGCACGATCTGAATGAGGGGGTCCGGCGGCACGACCGGCACCTCGACCTCGAAGGAGAGGGCGTGCCCATCGAGATGGATGGGGATGGTTTCGAGCGACGCGGTGCGCTGCAGCAGGGACTCCGGGCCCGAGACCAGCACCTGGTTGGGGAAGACCTCCAGCTCGTCGACCACCGATCCGGCGGCGGGCTCGCCGACGAGCTTCGGCACCACCGGCAGGCGCTGCGTCGTCTCCCGGTCCAGCTCCACCTGGATCGCGTTGGGCTCGACCGAGACGACTTGCAGCCCCCGGGGCGCCAGCACGTCCTCGGGCCCGAGGTTGACGCTGAACGTCCCCGGGCTCGTGCGTTCCAGGTCGACCT
>DASPXX010000221.1:0-61371 GCA_035637095.1 Thermoanaerobaculia bacterium | reverse complement strand
CCGGAAGCGCCGCCATTCGGCCGCGAGCTCCTTCTCCGTCAGGAGCTCGCCCGCCGGCGCAGCCTCCGCCCCGGGGGGCTCGGCCAGCTCGAGGGCCGTCCGCGCGCACTCGCGGCAGAGCGCCAGATGCTCCTCGATGCGCTCGCGCTCCGCCTCGGAGAGGTCGCCGGCCACGAAATCCAGCAGCTCCCCGGGCGCGGGATGGTCTCCCAGGCCGCGCTCCAGGGCCGCCGCCAGATCCCGGACCGCGGCCGTCAGATCCCGTTCGCCGTGCCGGTCAGTCACGATCTCCTCGCAAATCGAAAGAATCGAAATAAGGCCCCAGCTCCCGTTCCAGGCGATCCTGCGCCTGCGACAGCTGCGACTTGACGGTCTCGATCGAGGTCCCCATCAGCACCGCGATCTCCCGGTACTTCAGATTGCCATGGATGCGCAGCAGAACGCAGCGGCGCATCCGCGCGGGCAGCTTTTCGAGGGCCGTATAGAGCTGCTTCTGCTTCTCGTCGGCCAGGATCTGGTCGAGCGCCCCCGGCGCTCGTCCCCACCCCTCGAAGGCGTGATCGGCCGCGATCGCCGGCCCGCTCTCGGTCAGCCCCTGGAGCGAGACCTCCCACCCCTCCCGCTTCTCGGCCCGCAACCGGCGGACCTCATTGCGCCAGACGTTGCCGGCGATGTGGAAGACCCACGTCCGGAGGCTGGCCTCGCCCCGGAACCTCCCAAAGCTCCGGTAGACCCGGAGAAACGTCTCCTGGGTGAGATCGCGTGCCGTCTCGCGCGGAACCCCCCGCCGGACGAACAGCCGGAGCACCGGCTCGAAGTACTTCTCGAACAGCTCGCGGAACCGTTCCTCGGGGTCCCGCAGGTCGGGTCCCTTCTCCCCGCCGGCGGAGCCGTTCCCTCCCCCACCGGACGGACCGGGCAATTCCCGTGGATCACGCGGGGGCGCCATCCAGACGACGAGGCGGAGCAGGCCATTCCAGCTTTCGAGGATGAACATGCGGCATGCCGATGATACATCCGCCGCAAAAGTGTGCTCTGGAGGTGAGGATTCCGGTGTGTCAGCCTTGGCCGCGATCTTCGACCAAAGCCCGCAGGCGCTCGACCTCCGCTTCCGCAGCCTTCGCCCGCTCCTTCCCTGTCAGGACCAGGCCTCCGTCGCGCCGGAACAGCCGGACCCAGTCATCCTCCATGTCTTCATAGACACCATGCCAGACGCCGAGGAAGGCTCCGAGCTGCTCGCTCCAGAACCGGCCCTGGGCGTCCGGCACCATCGGCACGTAGACGCCGCCCGCCAGACGGAAGGCCTCCCACTGCCGGAGGTCCGGGTCGTACAGGTAGTACTCGGACGTCCGGAAGGTCCGGGCATAGAGGGCCTTCTTCTCGTTGCGGTCGACAGAAGCCGTCGAGGGGGACGCCAGCTCGACGATGACGTCTGGAAGGCGCCCTTCATTCTCCCAGGCCACCCAAGCCTTGCGACGCCCGGGCTTGACCCCACCCACCCAGAAGACGTCCGGGCCGCGGAAGTACTGCCGCCCCTGCGCCACATCCCGCGCCTGCTCCACGGAGTAGTACACGAACATGTTGCCACCGACGTAGAAATCGGTGCGCTCCTGCTCCTCCATGAGCCGGCGGACCAGCCCCAGGAGGAGGATGAAGGCCCAGACGTGCCACTCGGATTCCAAAGGCTCTCCATCCTCGTAGACGAGATCGAAGGGCAGAGGCGCGAGCGCCGAGACGGCTGGCTGGCTCATGGCGTCCTCCTTTCGCAGTCGTTCCTCAGGAAGATCCTATCTCGTGCCGACGAAAAAAGGGAGGGGGTCGGAGAGATCCTATCATCCGCCCCCTTCCCTTCCGTCTTCATGCTAGAATCTCATAGTCCAAGCAGGTCGATGTCGAAGCCCTGGTGTTCCTGTTCTGGTCCCCTGACGGGGCAAAGAGGAGGTCGACCGCATGAACCGAGATGTCCTTTGCCTCGCGCTCCTCGGACTTCTGGCCTCCGCTCCTCAGGCGCATGCCGTTCCCGGCACGATCGACGATGTCCCGGCGGCGACTCTGCTGTTGCCCTACTTCGAGGTCGACCTGGACCACTCCGATGGCATCTCGACATTGTTCTCCCTCAACAATGCCTCGGCGACGGCGCAGCTCGCGCACGTCACGGTGTGGAGTGACTGGTCGATCCCGGTGCTCGACTTCGACGTGTACCTGACGGGCTATGACGTGCAGGTCTTCAACCTGCGCGACATCCTGGTCGAAGGCCTCCTGCCGCAGACCGGTCCGGGCACCTCGACCGCGGCGAACGAGCCGGGCAGCCCGGTCGGCCCCTACTCACGCCCCGACGTGCCGTTCCCGGGCTGCAACCTGTCGAGCAACCCGCCGAGCCCGCCGGTCTACTCGATTCCGGCGATCAGCACGAATTTCCAGGCGCATCTGCAAGCCTTGTTGACCGGCAAGCGCTCGCCGGCGGACAACACCTGCGCCGGCGTCAACTACGGCGACAACATCGCGCGCGGCTACGTCACGGTCGACGACGTGAACAGCTGCTCGCTGCTGTTCCCTTCGTCCACCGGCTACTTCGTGAGCGGCGGTGGCGGGATCGCCGGCAACGACAACGTGCTCTGGGGCGACTACACCTATTTCGATGCGGCACAGAACTTCGCTCAGGGCGAGACGCTCGTCCACATCGAGGCGGACGCCAACGTCTTCAACACCCCGGGTGAGTACACCTTCTACGGCCGCTACGTCGGCGGCACCGCGGCCGACAACCGCGAGCCGCTGGCCACGACCTTCGCCGTCCGCTACCTGAGCGGCGGCGGCTTCACCGGCGGCACCGACCTCATCGTCTGGCGCGACTCGAAGTTCCCGCCAGGAGGGAGCTGCACCACCGGCCCGAACTACGGCTCGCTCTTCGAAGGCCAGATCGCGGTCTTCGACGAGACCGAAAACCCGTTCGTCGCAGGCAGCGGCGGCGGTCCCTCGGGCGGACCGCCCCCTGCCGACATCTGCACGTTCTGCGATGAAGCGCAGCGCGTCTCCGTCGGTGGCGAGCAGATCCCGACCGACTCCGATTTCGGCTGGATCTACCTGAACCTGAACAACTCGACGAACCGCGACGCCACCCTCGGTCCGGGCTATACGAATATCGCCCAGGCCTGGGTCACGGCGGTCATGGATGCCGAGGGGCGCTTCAGCGTCGGGTTCGACGCAATCCAACTCGACAACGCCAATACGGCAGTCTCCGGAGGAGTGGACATCCCGATCTGCCCGGGCGCTCCGGCCTGCACCGGCGGATAACCGCCTGGGCGACGCCCCCCCGGCGAGACGCCCGCCGCCCCCTCTTGCGGATCTCCTTGCAATTCTGCACAATAGCGGGCGGAAAATGCTGTCGCCCTGCCTGCCCTCCCCTGCCCGTCCCTCGTCATGCAAGCCTGACCGACTCATCCATCCCACAGCCCAGAAGAACACGGAGACCACTTGACTCGCAGAATGCTGATCAACGCGCAGCGTCCGGAAGAGCTGCGTGTCGCCATCATCGATGGCAACACCCTCGAAAGCTACAAGGTGGAGGTCGCCGAATCGGGAGTCACCCGCGGCAACATCTACCGAGGGACCATCGCCAACATCCAGCCCAGCTTGAACGCCGCCTTCATCGACTACGGCGTCGAGCGCCACGGCTTCCTCGCCATCCAGGACGTCGTCCCCGACGCCTACTACCGCCAGCCCAAGGGCGGACATCCGCGCATCGAGGACGTCCTCGAGAAGGGCAAGCCGATCGTCGTCCAGGTGGTCAAGGACGCGCTCAGCCAGAAGGGCGCCGCCCTCACCACCAGCTTGAGCGTCGCCGGCCGCTATCTCGTCCTGACTCCGTTCGACGACACCCGCGGGGTCTCCCGCAAGGTCGAGGACGAGGACGTGCGCCGCAAGCTCAAGGTCATCGCCAACGGCTTCGACCTGCCGCAAGGGTGCGGCGTCATCGTCCGCACCAACGCTCTGGAGCAGACCAAGGCGACCCTCTCGAAAGACCTGAATGCCCTGTTGCGCCTGTGGAAGCGCGTGCAGACCGCCGCCGTCCAGGGCAAGGGCACCCGCCTCCTCTATACCGACCAGGACCTGATCCTCCAGGCCTTGCGCGACCACCTCGACAACAGCGTCGAAGAGGTGCTGGTCGACGACGACGAGGCGTTCGAGAAAGCCAAGGCCTACATGCAGGCGTTCATGCCGCGGGCCAAGACGAGCCTGATCCGCTACTCCGAGCGCCTCCCGCTCTTCGCCCGCTACGGCATCGAGACGCAGATCGACCGCATCTACGACCGCCAGGTCGAGCTCCCCAGCGGTGGTCACATCGTCATCGATCCCACCGAGGCGCTCACGGCCGTCGACGTCAACTCCGGCCGTTCGACCCGCGCCGCGACCCAGGAGGAGACCGCGGTCAACACCAACCTGGAGGCGGCCCAGGAGGTCGCGCGCCAGCTCCGGCTGCGCGACATCGGCGGCCTCGTGGTGGTCGATTTCATCGACATGCGCGCCTCGAAGAACCAGCGCAAAGTCGAGAAGACTCTCAAGGACTCCATGAAGATCGACAAGGCGCGGTCCTCGATCGGCCGGATCAGCCCGAACGGTCTCCTGGAGATCAACCGGCAGCGCATCCAGCAGGCGCTGCAGCTTCGCACGCACCGTCCCTGCCCCACCTGCAACGGCCTCGGGCGGCTGCCCAGCCAGGAGATGGTGAGCTCGAGCCTGATCCGCCGGATCGAGGCCCAGGCCGCCTCCGGCGCCATCCAGGGAGTGCGCATCCGTCTCCATCCCGAGCTCGCCGACGCCATGCAGAACCACTATCGCAAGGAGCTGGCGTCCCTCGAAGAGGAGTTCGACCTGCAGATCGAGATCATCGCGGCAGCCGGCCTGCACCGTCCCGAGGAGCAGGTCGAGTGGGTCCGCCGCGAGAGGCCGCTCCCGCCGCCCAAGAAGCCGAAGCAGGCCCCGGTCACCTTCCGCCCGTCGGATCTGGCCCTTCCCGAAGAAGAAGAGGAAGAGGAGGAGGTCCAGCCGCCGCAGGAGAAGAGAGAGAGGCCGCCAGGCAGGGAGCGGCGGGAGAGGAAAGGCCGCAGAGGCCAGGGCCAGGCCGCCCGCGGACCGCGTGAAGAGGTCCGGGCGCCGCGCGAGGAGGTCCAGGTTCACCGCGAAGAAGCGGGCGGACCCGCCGAAGAGACCGCCGAGGCCAAGCGTCGCAAGCGCCGCCGCGGCGGACGCAAGAAGAAGAAGGCAGGCGTCGCGAACGGTCACCAACCGGTTACCGAGGCCGCCCCGGTCGCGGAAGGCATCTTCGACGTGGAGGTATCCGGAGGGGACGAGGGCGGCGACTTCGAGCCCGGCGAATCCCACGAGCTCCACGAGCCCCATGGCGAAGCCGAGGGCGGCGCGTCTCCGGCCCGGCGGGGCCGCCGGCGCCGGCGCCGCCGCAGCGGACCCAAGGGGGGCGGGGAAGAGCCCTCACCCCCGTCCCCTCTCCCGCAAGCGGGAGAGGGGTGAGGGTCACTCCTTCGTGCAGCCGGGCAGGTAGGACCGGAACAGCATGCTCATGTCCGTCATCACGACCTTCTTGATGGCGCAGTCTTTGTCTTTCACATCGTACTGCGCCACCTCGTGGCAGAGCAGGCAGCTCGACCAGGTCAGGGGACCGGTCTCGTCGGCCGGCGGGTACTTTGTCGCCTTGATCGTGGCCTGGATCATGTCGTCGAGCGAGCTCTGCGGCGGCCTGGTGGGATCGCCGGGGTCGCGGACCCGCGTCGCGGGCACCTGGCTCGCCAGCGTCTGATCTCCCAGGAGAAAGCTCTCCAGGGCCGTGTTCCGCGGGACGGAGACGTCGTCGCGGTTCCGCGGCATCGCCCGGCCGCCGGGCTTGCCGCCCTCCGTCCACTGGGTGACCATGAGCCGGTAGTGGTTCCAGGGGGCGGGCAGCTTCGCCTGCCAGGTCTGGTTGACGGCCGCCGGAAGGGGGATCTCGTTGCTCGCGCGCTGGATCTGCGGCCGGGTATACGGCGCGAGAGGCGTGTATTCCGCCGTCGTCAGGTTCGCCGGGCGGTTCCAGAGATAATGGACTTTGTTGTCCGAAGGGTCGGGTGGCGGCGGGGCTCCCGACGACAGGAGAGGTTGGCGGTTGTTCACCGCGTCATCCACGGTGGCCTTGCCGTTGTTGTAGGTCGGAGTCGACGCGGGGTTTCCCTCCACCATCTCGTAGTTGTCGACCTGCTCGAACGTCGACCAGATCCATTGCGGCTGGCCGGCGGTCTTCTGAATGATGTGCAGCCCGACGAGGCCGATCGGCGCCTGCTCGATGACGAATCCCTTTTTTCCGGGGTCCTGGGACGCGCTCACGTCGATGTCCGCGGTCGTCCAGTAATAGCGGTCGAGAACCTTGCGGTTTTCCGTAATCCACGAGCGCGGGAAGATCCGCCAGGCGGCCTTGACGACGATCGAGCCGTCGGGGAAATCGAGATCGCCATGGTTTTCGAGACCTTCCGGAGTGGTCAGCTTGTTGTCGTTGATGTAGCTCACCATCCGCGGATTGAGGCGGATCTCGTAGATGGCGTAGTTGCCGAGCTGATCGATCAGCGGCCAGCTCGATCCGGCCTGCAGATTGAGGCCCTGGACGTCCCTTTCCATCAGGAGCGTCTTCTTGGCCGCGCTCAGATAGATCACCTTCCTGCCTGCGGGGCGCCGGAGGACCTCGGGATATTCGCGCGCCGGATCTCCTTTCTGGAAAACCTCGATGGGATCCTGGAACGTCTCCCAGACCCGCGGGGTCTGCGGCTCGTCGCCGATCTTCTTCTCGCCTTGCGGCGCGCCGCTCCGCACGGCGGGCCAGTTGAGCGCCACGAATATGGCCCAGGAGTAGTTGTCGTAGGCGTCCTTGTCCCCGGGTGCCGCGACCTCGTGCGGGGGCTCAGAGGTGAGGACCGGCTGTGCCGCCGGCGGCGAGGCGCAGAGGAGGAGTGAGCCCAGGCCGAGCGTGACCGCCCTTTGCCATCCCGTCATGTCCTGCTCCTTTCGTCAGAAACCGGGTGGCATGCTACCACGGCGAGGACTCGAGGGGCCGTGGCTCCGGAGCTGCTATCCTGTGACGGTGGAGGCCCGGCCGGCATCCGCAGCAGGAGACTACGAGATGGTAAAGAAAACTCCCAGCAGTCCGAATGACTGTGAATCGGCGGAGACCTCCGAAACCCCTCCCGCCTCAGAGACGCAGGAACAGGAGCGCCCCGTGGCTCCCGTCCGCCAGAAGATCGGCGAAGCGCGCGGCAACCTCCGCCAGCGGAGCGACTGGTTCCGCAAGCGGTCCGGCGATTCCTGACCTGGCCGCGGCGGCTCAGATGGAGAGCCGCCAGATGCTCCGGCCGTAGGTCGCCGCGCTCAGCGTCCGGTCCTTCAGGTGATAGACCAGGTCCACCACCATGGTGGACGGCAGATTTCTCGACAGGCTCGCCCAGGTCGAGCCGGAGTCCGTCGAGACGAAGACTCCTGCGTCGTTGCCGACGAACAGGCGGTTGGACCCGTCATTCGGCATCAGGATGCAATGGTGCGGGACGTCGGGGAGCTGGCCCTTGTCGATGTCCCCCCAGGTGTCTCCGCCGTCCCGGGAGCGGAACACGTGGGAGTGCCCGAAGTTGGCGACCGTGGCGAAGACCACTTTCGTATCGCGGGGATCGGTCGCGAGGCGTGTGATGGCATGACCGGGCAGGGTCGAGCTCGCCAGGTTGGCGCTCCAGGTGGTGCCGCCGTCCAGGCTGCGGAAAAACCCTCCGTTCTCCGTTCCGACGTACACGCGGCGCGAATCGTTCACGGCGATCTCGATAGCGCTGATCGAGGCTCTGTCAAGAGGCGGCGACACGGGATCCCATTTGTCTCCATCGTTCTTGGTCCGCCAGACCCTGTAGGTTCCGGTGAAGATAGTGCGGGGAGAATTCGGGTCCATGGCGATGTAGCACATCCAGACGAAGTTTCTCTCGTCGTCACCGGCGGGCGGCGAGACGTCCTTGAAGGTGTTCGCTCGGAAGCGGAAGATGTGGAAGTTGTAGTACGAGGCATACAGATGCCTGGGATCCTGCGGATCGAAGACGATCCACCCCCCGTCCCCTCCGAGGATCTCGAAATGATCGTTCGCCTGGCCGGTCGTGGTGATCAGCGTGCCATTGTCCTGGGCGCCTCCACCGAACGACTTGCCGTCGAGCTGGCAGGCATCCATGTCGTAGTACATGGTCACCGCGAGCCCATTGCTCCGGTTGATCCAGGTCGCGCCTCCGTCGTCGGTGAGATCGAGCCCGCCATCGTTGGGGCTGTAGATCCGGCTCGGGAGGGAGTCGGGGATCACCAGGCAGTGATGGTCCGCGTGCGCATAGTCCGGCTTGCCCCGGTCGGAATCCCACCGCGTCACCTGCCGCCAGGTCTTCCCCCCGTTGCGGCTGAGATGGAGATCGACGCCGCTACAGATGACGAAATTGGGATCTGTTGGATGGACGGCGATGGTGTTGCCGTAGCTGATCTGACCTTCCGCGGCGAAGTGCTTCCCCGCGACGTTCGTCCAAGTCGCTCCCGCATCGCTGCTGCGGAAGACGCCCAGGAGGCGATCCGCATTTTCGCTCCCCTCGTCGGCGGTGAAGGCATAGAGGACGTTGGGATTCGACCGGCAGATCGCCAGGCTCGTCCGGCCCATGCGCTCGGGCGCGGGCAACCCGGTCTTCAGCTGTTTCCAGCTCTTGCCGCCGTCCTGGGAACGGTAGATCCCGTTCCTGGCGCCCCGCGCCGTCATCGTGGCATAGATGGTACCCGCCTGCGTCGGGTGGAACACGATCGAATGGCACCAGTAATTGAGCGGTGAGACGAATGTCTCGCGAATCCAGGTCACTCCACCATCCCGCGAGACGTACATCCCTCCGAAATCGTCGTTCTGCCCCACCTCTCCATATCCGACGCCGCCGATCCGCAGATGGCGCGGGTCCTTGGGATCGATCGCGATGACGCCGATGCGACGGGGGATCCTGGCGGTCTCGGCGGACGCCAGGAGATGCCACGTCTGTCCGGCGTCCTTGGACTGATAGATCCCGACGCCTGCGTAGGAATCCGCGGACAGGTTGGCTTCGCCGGTCCCGCAGTACAGGACGTTGGGGTTGGAGGGATCGATCGCCAGGGCGCCGACGTTCAGGACGTCCTGGTCGTGCCACTGCGCCTGCCAGCTCTGACCGGCGTCCGGGCTGAACCAGACGCCTCCGCCCGCGGCTCCCACCCAGATCCGGTCCGGATGGGCCGGGTGGACCACGAGGCTGGTCAGACGGCCGCCGATGTTCGTGGGCCCGACGCACACCCATTGCGAGGTGCCCGGCACGGGAGCGAGCGTCTTCGTGGTCCGGATGCGTTCGCGCACCAGAGCGCGGACGGGCGCCTCGCGGACCGGCCACGCGGCGCGGGCCTGGAACCAGACGCTCCGGCTCTTGTGATGGGACAGCCGGGGCGGCGGCGGACCCACCGTGCGTTGCTTGCGAGGACCCGAGACGACACCCTGGGGCTGGATCTGGCCTGTGATGAGATCTTCCTTGGGAGGGATCTCCCCTTCGGGATGGGCCATCTCCTTCGGCGCCTTGGAACCGGCTTTCGCCGTTGCGGAGCTTTGTCCCTTGCCGGCCTTCTTCCCACCTTTGGAAGCCTTCTTTGCGGTTGCCATGGATCCTCCGCGAGCGTGCGTTGTCTTCGCTGTAGACGGACGAGTCCGGCAGTTTCCACTGCGGGGGGCGCCCCCACGCGGGACGGCTATCGTGGTATTTTAACTCCAGAAGGAGCGGCGATGCCTCCCACGATCGCCCGGCCTGCCCCGGCCCCTCTCCCGGGTATACTCGCCTCCGCCATGCGCCCGATCTTCTCCCTGGCTCTCCTCTTGTTTTTCCTGGCCTCCGCGCTGCCGGCCAATGCTGCGGCGACTGCGGCGACCGCACTGCGCTGCGGCCGTCTGCTCGATCCTGTCACCGGCTCGATCACCTCGAACGCCGTCGTCCTGGTCAACGGCGACCGCATCGAGCGAGTCGGCGCCGGGCTCGCGATCCCCGCGGGCTCGAAGATGATCGACCTGTCGCGCTACACCTGCCTGCCCGGGCTCATCGACAGCCACACCCACGTCCTGCTGGAGCCCGAGGACGAGCGCGGCGATCCGCCGGTGATCACCAAGTCGCAGGCGTTCCGGGCCATCGAGGGAGTGGCGGCGGCGAAGAAGGACCTGGAGGCGGGATTCACCACGCTGCGCGACCTGGACAGCGAAGGAGCGGGATTCGCGGACGTGGACCTGCGCAATGCGATCGCGCGCGGGATCGTCCCCGGGCCGCGGCTGTTCGTCTCGGGCAATCCGCTGACCATCACCGGCGGAGCCATGAACAACAATGGGCTCAATCCCGACCTGGAGGTCCCCGATCCGGCGGCCCTGACCGACTCGCGGGATGCGATGATCGCCGAGGTGCGCCGGGAGGTGAAGCACGGCACCGACTGGATCAAGGTCTACGCCACCGGTCCCATGCGCTACGTGAACCCGGAGACCCTGGAGCCGCTCAGCCAGTTCTCGGAGGACGACCTGCGAGCCGTGGTCGAAGAGGCGCATCGCTGGGGCAAGGACGTCGCCGCCCACGCCTACGGAGGCGAAGGGGCGAAGAACGCCATCCGCGCCGGAGTCCGCTCGATCGAGCACGGCATGCTCCTGGACGACGAGGGGATCGACCTCATGGTCCAGCACGGCACCTGGTGGTGCCCCACCCTCTCGGTCTACATCCCCCGTTCAAAGGAGGAAGACACCGAGCTGCGCCGCCGCATCGTGGCCCACCACAAGGAGGTCTTCCAGAAGGCGATGCAGAAGGGAGTAAAGATCGTCTTCGGTACGGACGTCGGAGCCTTCGACCACGGCACCAGCGCCCGCGAGCTCGAGAGGATGGTCGACTACGGCATGTCCCCGCTCGAAGCAATCCGCAGCGCCACCATCCGCGGCGCCGAGCTGCTGCGCCTGGAGAAGCTCCTCGGCACCGTCGAGCCCGGCAAATACGCCGACGTGATCGCGGTCGAGGGAGATCCGCTCAAGGACATCGCGGTCTTCGAGCGGGTGGCGTTTGTGATGAAGGCGGGTGAGGTGTTCAAGAGGCCGTAATTCCGGCCTGCGGAGGCCCTCTGCCCGAGCGCCTCCAGGAGAAACTTCTGGACCTCGGCCGTCAGGAGCGCTTCGAAGTGCCCGCCGCGGACACGCCGGGGCGGCAGAGCCAGGGCGGCCCGCTCCTGCGGCGACAACCAGTCCTGGCTCGTCAGGGTCGCATGCTCATCGCCCTCGGCCGTGGCCAGCCCGTAAAGCACGGGTTTGCGGCGCAGGGCAGCGTCTCCGGTGAACAGCGTCCGCCATTCCTCTCCCTTTCGCATCAGGATGGCCCGGTCGGGTGTCGGCTGGTCGGCGCTCCCGACCACATAGACCCGGGTCTCTCCGAAGCGGGGGGCATCCGCTCGCAGGAGCTCCTGGAAACGGCGGGCCGCGGCGAGGGTGCGGCGGAGCCAGGCGTCCCGTTCCGCCGCATCGCCGTGGATGCCGAAGAGGGCGATCTCTTCAAGAGGGGCCACAGGCTCGAGGGTCGGCAGGCCGGGATCCTCGTGAATGACCGGGAGAGCGAGGCCGTAGCCCCCATCATGGGGCCGCAGCAGGTTCCGACCGAGCCCCCAGGCCACCTCACCGGTCTTGGAATCCCGCAGGACGACTCCGGTGACGCCGGGAACGAAGACGACCGGTACGGCGGGAGGGGCGGTCGGAGGGCGCTCCGGCAGGACGCGGAGTGCCGCCCGCGGGCCGCAGGCGGTGAGCAGGAAGACCGCCAAAAGAACGCGCGGCAGGGCGGTGTGTCGCTGAATCATCTGCAGCCGTGGTCTGCCGACCGGTTGACTCACGCGGCCGACCAATCCTCCACCTGGATCCCCGGTACCCTGGCCATGTCATCAAGGTTCGCGGTGACCAGAACCGCACCCGTCGCAACCGCATGAGCTGCAATCGCCACGTCGAAGTCCTCAATGGGCCGGCCTTTCTTCTCCAGGACCGCCTTGATCCTCCCGAAGCACTCGCTGACCTCGTCCGTCCATTCCGCTCGGGCGAGCTCGGATCGCACCAGGTCAAAGCGCTCTTGCAAGGCTTCCTTCCGTTTGGAGGGCGGGAGCCGTTCGATTCCGTAGGCGATTTCCGCCAGAGCGGGCTGCGGCACGGTCACCTCGTCCTTGCTACGTTGGCGGAGCCTCTCGACAAAACGGACGTCGCCCTTCATGAGCGCCGACACCGCGTTCGTGTCGAGGACGAGCTTCAAAGGGCTCTCGGGGGCTTCGTCGTTCGGGCTTGCCGTACCGAGGTCAGGAGATCGTCCACCGCCGCCGCGGTGTCGGCGTCCACCTCGCGCAGTTGCTCGAAGAACCCCGGCGACCAATCGGCACCTGGTGCGAGCTCTCTCTCGATCGCCTGCACGATCAGCCGGTCGCGACTCACCTTGAGGGCTCGGGCCTTGCGGTCCACGGCCTCCAGAAGCGGTTTCGGGATGTGGATGCTGGTCACCATGACCTGAAGTATATCGCGGGCAGACACAAGACCTGCCCCCTACATACGCCGCCAAACCCTCACGCCCCGATCCCCTCCCCCACCGGCTGCCCATCCTCCTGTCCCAGGCTCCCCTCCAGAGCCTCGAGACCGCCTTCGGCGATGAGGTCGGCGAGCTCGAGGATCTCCTGACACACGCTGTCCGGCAGGCTCTCCTCCCCCCAGATGCGGATCACGAGGTCCGGGAAGCGCTCGGCGAGGAGGCGGGCGAGCTTGGCGACGGTGGGGGCGTCGAAGATCACGACGGCGTGGAGCTCCTCGCCGAGCGTCGCCTGGATCTGGTAGGCCAGCATGGCTCCGCTGATCGAGTTGCCTCCCAGATCGAGGAAGTTGTCGTGGAGCCCCACCCGGTCGACGCGGAGGACGTCGCGCCAGGTGTCCACGAGGAAGCGCTCCAGCGGAGTGACCGGTTCGACGTGTTCCCGCACCTCCTGCTCGATCTGCATGGCGCGCAGCACGAGACGGTCGAGCTTGCCGTTCGCGTTGCGCGGCAGGGCAGGAAGCTCGGTCCAGGCCGAGGGGACCATGGAGTCCGGCAGCCGGCTTTCGATCGTCTCCCGCAGCGTCTCCAGATCCTTCTTCCCTTCCTCCCAGACCACGTAGGCGGCCAGCGACCGCGCCGCGCCGTCGCCCCGGATGTCCACGGCCACCTCGCGCACTCCCGGGTACGCTCCGATCGTCGACTCGACCTCCCCCAGCTCGATACGGAAGCCGCGCAGCTTCACCTGGCCGTCGGCGCGCCCCAAGAACTCGATGCGGCCATCCGCCCGCAGGCGCGCCAGGTCGCCGGTGCGGTAGAGACGGGAGCCGGGCTCCTCGGCGAATGGGTTCGGCAGCCACTTCTCCGCGGTTTTCGTGGGACGGTTGACGTAGCCGCGCGCCAAGCCGACGCCGCCGATGACGATCTCTCCGGTCACTCCGATCGGGACGGTCTCGAGCTGCCCGTCGACGACGTGGATCTGGAGGTTCCGGAGGGGCCGGCCGATGGTGGGTCCCTTCAATCCCAGGACCGCGTCCTCGAAGATCTCCCAGGTCGAGAAGATCGTGGTCTCGGTCGGACCATAGAAGTTGAGGAAGCGGCGGCCACGGGACCACTTCTCCGCCAGGTCGCTTCCGAATGCTTCGCCCGCGACGCTCAGCGAGGTTACCGAGGCCAGGGGCGCCTCGGGCAGGACCGCGAGCATCGACGGCGTGAAGCATACGGTGGTCAGCCGGTCCTTCGCCACTCGCTCGGCGAGCAGGTACGGGTTCGTCCGCTCGGCGTCGGGGATGATGCAGAGGCAACCCCCGTGCGCGAGCGCGGCGAAGATCTCGTGGACCGACACGTCGAAACCCAGGAACGTGGTCAGCGAGAGCCGGCTTTCTGGGCCGACCCGGCAGAGCTCCCGCGTGTGCCGGATCACGTTGACCGCCGCGCGGTGGGTGACCAGCACACCATTGGGCGTCCCCGTGGAACCGGAGGTGTAGAGCACGTAGGCGAGGTTGTCGGGCGTTGCATCCGGCAGTCGGCCGACCTCTGTCTCCGGCAAGTCCGGCCAGCCCGCGTCCGCGTCGAGGGCTCGGGTCCCGGTCTCGGCGAGTCCGTCGCCCAGCTTGTCGATCACCCGGCGGTGGGTGATCAGGAGCGGGATCTCGCAGTCGCGCAGGAGGAAGAGCAGACGCTCCCGGGGCTGGTTGGGATCGAGGAAGACGTATCCCCCTCCCGCCTTGAGGATCGCGAGGAGCGCGACGATCGCTTCGAACGAGCGGTCGAGGGAGAGGCCGACCCGCACCTCGGGTCCCACTCCTTCGTCCGTGAGGAGGCCGGCCAAGCGGGTCGACAGCCGGTCGAGATCGCCGTACGACAGCTCCGTCTCCCCCAGGGCCAGGGCTGGAGCTTCCGGCCTCCGGGCCGCCTGCTCCGCGAAGAGCTCGTGCAGACAGAGGTCCGCCGCATCCTTTTCCCGAGTGTCGTTCCATTCGACGAGGAGCTGCTGGCGCTCCGCGGAAGTCAGCAGGGGCAGGGCGCGCAGAGGCACGTCCGGGTTGTCGATGACCTCGCGCAGCACCGAGCGGAACGCCGAGGACCAGCGCTCGACCGAGGTCCGGTCGTAAATCGTGGTCTTGTAGGCGAAGTCCAGGAGGCCGGCGCCGGTGCGGGTGTCCTCCATCAGGTTGACGTGGAGATCGATGCGCGCCGCGTCGTGGTAGACCCAGGCAAATTCGCCCTCCAGATCGGGCATCTGCCGCGGCCCTTCGATTCGCTCCATGTTGAAGGTCGTGCCGATGATGAAGCCGTCGAGGCCACCGGCGAGGCCGATCCGCTCGAGCAGGCGGTTGAGCGGATAGTTCTGGTGTTCCATGACGTCGAAGACCGACTGCCGGACCTTGGCGAGATGGCTGCGGAAGGTCTCGCCCGGCTCCCGGAGCATGCGCACCGGCAGCAGGTTGATGAAGTAGCCCACCATCGGGCCGGTCACCTCGGGATCGCGCGAGGGCACGCCCACGATGAGATCGTCGTGCCGCGTGATCTCCTGGAGGACCGCACCCCAGGCGGCGAGGATCACGGCGTAGGGGGTCGCCCTGGCCTCGGCGCTGAGGCGCCGGATGCCCCCCATCAGGTCCGCGTCCAGGGTCTGCTGGAGCCGGCGTCCCCACCACGGGATCGTGCGCGGCCGCGGGCGGTCCAGCGGCAGCTCCAGCAGGCTGACCGGCCGCTCGAAGACCTTCGTCCAGTAGGCCTCCGCCGCTCTCTGGTCCGCGGCGTGCGGCGAGCGGGAGACCGCGCGGAGGACGTAGTCCGCGAGCGATTCGGCGGGAGGCAGCGGGCTGGGCCGGCCGAGGCGGAAGGCGGTATAGAGCTGCGAGAGCTCGCGCACCATAACGCCGGCCGAGCCGCCGTCGATGACGATGTGGTGCGCGGTGAGCGACAGGTAGTGCTCCCGGGGGCCAACCCGCAGCAGGCCGGCGCGGAGCAGCGGCCCGTGCTCCAGGTTGAAGATCCCGCCGGCCAGCGTCTCCAGGCACCAGCGGACTTCGCGCGCGCGGTGCGGCTCGGGGAGGGCCGAGTAGTCGATGAGCGGGACGTGGACCGGCCGGGTGCGGGGGATCTTCTGGCGCGTGCCGTCCGCGGTGAACGAAGAGCGCAGGGCTTGATGCCGGTCGGAGACCTCCTGGACCGCCGCGCGGATCTCCGGGACGCCCAGCGTGCCGCGCAGGTGGAGGGCCAGCGGCTCGTTGTAGGACCGGTTCGCCATCGGGCTGATCTTCGAGGCGATCCAGAGGACGCGCTGGCCGTCGGTCACCGGCAGCTCGATGAAGTCCGGCCCGGCCGGGACCGCTGCAGTGTCCGTCCCGCCCGGTCCGAGATCCACGAGGGCCAGAAGACCGCTGTCGCCCTGGCCGGACCGGTGGATCTCCCGCCGGGCGGGCAGCGGGACCGGGCGGGCGCCGGGAAGGAAGCCGCCGTCCGTGAGATCCTGAATGCTCCGCTGCACGGCCTGCTGGATCTTGTCGATGTCCTCTTCGCTGTGCGCGGGGGTCAGGAAGCAGTTGCCCGCCTCCTGGGTGAAGTACACCCCGTGATCGACAAGGTGGAAGTAGAACAGCTCCGGGTATCGCAATTCCCGCGCGGGGCGGAAGCGGAACAGAGATCCGAAATGCACCGCCTCGATCGGCACCGAGCTCTCGCGGAACCAGGCGTTCAGGTCCGCGGCGAGCTGCCCCGTGCGCACGGCGAGCCCGGCCTGCAGCATCGGCCCCGCCTGGCGCAGGTGGTCGAGCACGGCCCAGGCGGCGGCGAGGCTCAGGGGGTGCTTGAAGTAGGTCCCGGTGAACAGCGTCTTCTCCGCCCGCGGATAGGAGCTGTCTCCGAATTGCCAGGCGCCGCCGTCGAGCGCATCCATGACGCGACGCCGGCCGGCGAGCACGCCGATCGGGAGGCCCCCCGCGACCATCTTGCCGTAGGTCGCGAGGTCCGCCTCCACACCGAACCACGCCTGCGCTCCTCCGGGATGGATGCGGAAGCCGGTGACGATCTCGTCGAAGATCAGGAGCGCCCCTGTCTTCTTCGTGACCTGCCGAAGGGCATGGAGGAATTCGCGCGGCTGCCGGCCGGGGAACCGGCTCCGCACCGGCTCGACGAGCACCGCCGCCAGCTCGCTCCCGAGGGTTTCGAGCTGCCGGATCGTCTCCGGGCTGTCGTGCTCCAGGACGACGATGTCTTCGAGAGTCCCGTGGAACGAGTCGGAGAGGACCGCCACCTTGCTGCGATGCGTCACCGTCCGGGCCACCCGCAAGGCGCCGAGGATCGCCTCGGTCCCGGAGGTGCAGAAGATCGCGCGGTCCATGCCGGTCAGCGAGCAGAGAAGCTCCGCCACCTGCCCGGCGAGCGGCGACTGCGGCCCCACCTCCATCCCCTGCCGCATCTGGCGCTCCAGGGCTTCGACGAGGAAGCCCGGAGAGTGCCCGAAGAAGTGCAGCCCGAACCCCATGGTGACGTCCACGTAGTCGTTGCCGTCGACGTCCCAGATGTGGGCTCCCTTCGAGCGCTCGCTGTGGATCGGGTAGACGATCTCCTTCCACAGGCGGCGGAAGGCGACGGTGCCGCGGCCGTCGGCCAGCGCCAGGCGGTATTTCTCGGCCAGCTCCTTGGACTTCGCGGTCCGCGCTGTGTAGCGCCGGATGAACTGGTCGAGATAGGCCTTCTGCTGCGGCGTCAGCTCCTCGGGCGGCCGCTGGTCGATGGGGTGATCGTTGGCGAATTGGGTGTAGGTGACCGGTGCGGCGGGTGCGGCAGGCTGAGGTGCTGGCGCGAGCGGCTGCGCGACGGATCCGCCCTGGAGCAGCCGGAGCTGCTGCGCCATGACCTGGAGCTGCTGATTGAAGAGCTCTTCCAGGGTCGGCATGGCTTCAGCCCTTAAAAATCCCGCGCGCGACCGGCTGCCCGTCCTCGTGATCGAGGCTCCGCTCCAGCGCCTCGACGTCGGCTTCGTCGATGAGGTCGGCCAGCGCCAGGAGCTCTTGCCGCAGGCTCTCGGGCAGGCTCTCCTCTCCCCAGACGCGGATCACCCGGTCCGGATAGCGCTCGGCGAGGAGGCGCGCCAGATCGGCCACCGTGGGCGCGTCGAAGATCGCCACGGCGTGCAGCTCCTCCCCGAGCGTCGCCTGGATCTGATAGGCCAGCATCGCGCCATTGATCGAGTTGCCGCCCAGCTCCAGGAAATGATCGTGGAGGCTCACCTTGTCGACCCGCAGGATCTCTTTCCAGACGTCGACCAGGAACTGCTCCAGCGGCGTCTCGGGGTCGACGTGCTCGCGCTCTCCCCGCTCCTCCTGCATTGCGCGCAGCACCAGGCGGTCCACCTTGCCGTTCGCGGTGCGCGGCAGCTCCGGGATCTCGATCCACGAGGCGGGCACCATGTACTCCGGCAGCCGCGACGCCACCTGCCGCCGCAGCCCCGCGAGGTCCCGCTCCGCCTCTGCCTCCCACACGACGTAGGCGGCCAGCATCCGGGCGTTCCCTTCACCGCGTACGTCGACGGCCACGTCGTGCACGCCCGGATAGGCGGCGATCACCGACTCGACCTCCCCCAGCTCGACGCGGAATCCGCGCAGCTTCACCTGGCCGTCAGCCCGCCCGATGAACTCGATCCGGCCGTCGGCTCTGCGGCGCGCCAGGTCGCCCGTCCGGTAGAGGCGGGCACCCGCGGCAAACGGGCTCGGCACGAGCTTCTCGGCGGTCTTACCCGGACGCTTGTAATAGCCGCGCGCCACGCCCGCTCCGCCGATGGCGATCTCCCCGATCACGCCGACCGGGACCGGCCGGAGCTGCGGATCGACGACGTGGATCTCGAGGTTCCCGAGCGGCCGGCCCATCGTGGGTCCTTTCGATCCGAGGACCGCGTCCCGGAAGCCCTCGCAAGCCACGATGACCGTGGTCTCGGTCGGTCCGTAGACATTGAAGAGGCGGCGCCCGCGCGACCACCGCTGCACCATCTCCCCGGAGCAGGCTTCGCCGCCGAAGCAGAGCGTGGTCACCGAGCCGAGGAGCGCTTCCGGCATGGCCGACACGACCGACGGCGTGAGGAACGCCGTGGTCACCCGGTGCCGGGCCAGCCGTTCGGCCAGAAGGTGCGGGTCCGCCCGCTCCTCCTCCGGGATCATGCAGAGGCACGCTCCGGCGGCGAACGCGGAGAAGATCTCCAAGACCGAGGCATCGAACCCGAGGAACGCGGCGAGCGCGACCCGGCTGTCCGGGCTGACCTGGAAGATGCCGAGCCCCTGCCGGATGACGTTGACCGCGGAGCGGTGGCTGACGAGCACTCCGTTGGGCGTGCCGGTGGAGCCGGAGGTGTAGATCACGTAGGCCAGGTTGTCCGGAGCCGCCTCCGGAAGCTCCCGCGACGTCTCCGGCAGACCCGCCCAGCCCTCGTCGACGTCGAGCACGCGGGTCCCGATCTCACCCAGTCCCTCGCCGAGCTTGTCGCTCACCCGCCGGTGCGTGACGAGGAGGGGGATCTCGCAGTCACTCAGCAGGAACAGCAGGCGCTCGCGCGGCTGGGAGGGGTCGAGGGGGACGTAGGCGCCGCCCACCTTGAGGATCGCGAGGAGGGCGACGATCAGCTCGAACGAGCGGTCGACGCAGAGGCCGACGCGCACCTCGGGTCCCACACCCTCCGCCGCGAGGACGCCGGCCAGTCGCATCGCATGCCGGTCGAGCTCGCCATAGGAAAGCTCCGCGTCGCCCAGGACGAGCGCCGGAGCCTCCGGCCGCCGCGCCGCCTGCGCCTCGAAGAGCTGGTGCAGGCAGAGGTCCGCGGCGTCCTTCGCGAGGGTGACCCGGGTGTCGTTCCATTCCAGGAGGAGCTGCTGGCGCTCCGGCGGCGACAGGAGAGGCAGATCGCGGAGGCCCGCATCCGGATTCTCGACCGCCGCGCGCAGCACCGAGTGGAACGCCCCCGCCCAACGCTCGACGGAGGTCTTGTCGAAGGTGGTGGTCTTGTAGGCGAAATCCAGGAAGCCGCCACCGGTGCGGGTGTCCTCCAGGAGATTGACGTGGAGATCGATGCGGGCTGCGTCGGCGTAGACCCAGGCGAATTCGGCGTCGAGCCCGGGCATCGGCCGCGGCTCCTCGATCCGTTCCATGTTGAACGTCGTCCCGATGATGAACCCGTCGAGGCCACCCGCGAGGCCGAGCCGCTCGATCAGCCGGTTGAGCGGATAGTTCTGGTGCTCCATCACGTCGAAGACCGACTGGCGGACCTTGGCGAGATGGCTGCGGAACGTCTCCCCCGGCTCCCGCAGCATGCGCACCGGCAGCAGGTTGATGAAGTAGCCCACCATCGGACCGGTCACCGAAGGATCGCGCGACGGGACGCCGACGATGAGGTCGTCCTGCCGGGTGATCTCGTGGAGGACCGCGCCCCACGCGGCGAGGATCGTGGCGTAGGGCGTCGCCTTGAGCTCGGCGCTCAACCGCCGGATGCCGCTCACCAGATCGACCTCCAGGACCTGCTGGAGCCGGTCTCCCCACCACGGAATGGTGCGCGGACGCGGGCGGTCGAGCGGCAGCTCCAGGAGGCTCACCGGCCGCTCGAACACCTGGCTCCAGTACGCCTCGGCCGCCCGCTGGTCCGCGGCGAACGGCGACCGGGAGACCACCCGGAGGACGTAGTCCGCGAGCGATTCGGCCGGCGGCAGCGGGCTCATCTCGCGGCTACGGAAGGCCGTGTAGAGCTGGGTCAGCTCGCGCACCATGACGCCGGCCGAGCCGCCGTCGATGACGATGTGGTGCGCGGTGAGCGACAGGTAGTGCTCCTCGGGACCGACGCGCAGCAGCGCCGGGCGCAGCAGCGGCCCGTGCTCCAGGTGGAAGATCCCGCCGGCCAGCGTCTTCAGGCACCACCGCACCTCGCGCGAGCGGTGCGGCTCGGGCAGGACCGAATAGTCGATGAGCGGGACGAGGACCGGCCGGGTGCGGGGGATCTTCTGGCGCGTGCCGTCCGCGGTGAACGAAGAGCGCAGGGCCTGATGGCGGTCGGAGACCTCCTGGACCGCCGCGCGGATCTCCGGCACCCCTACCTCGCCGCGCATGTGCAGGGCCAGAGGCTCGTTGTACGACCGGTTGGCCATCGGGCTGATCTTCGAGGCGATCCAAAGGACGCGCTGGCCGTCGGTCACCGGCAGCTCGATATAACCCGGGCCAGCCGGGACGGGCGAGACTTCCGCTCCGGCGGCCACGGCCGACCTCAAGTCCGCGATCACCAAAAGGCCGCTGTCGCCATGGCCGGAGCGCACCTCGCGCCGGGCCGGCAGCGGGGCCGGGCGGACGCCGGGCAGGAACCCCCCGTCCGCGAGGTCCTGGACGCTCCGCTCGACCGCCTGCTGGATGCGATAGATGTCCTCCTCGCTGTGCGCGGTGGTCAGGAAGCAGTTGCCGGCCTCCTGAGTGAAGTACACCCCGTGATCGACCAGGTGGAAGTAGAACAGCTCCGGATACCGCATCTCGCGCGCCGGGCGGAAGCGGAACAGCGGTCCGAAGTGCACCGCTTCGATCGGCACGGCGCTCTCCTGGAACCACGCGTTCAGGTCCGCGGCGAGCTGCCCCGTGCGCACGGCGAGCCCGGCCTGCAGCATCGGTCCCGCCTGGCGCAGATGGTCGAGCACCGCCCAGGCGGCGGCGAGGCTCAGGGGGTGCTTGAAGTAGGTCCCGGTGAAGAGCGTCTTCTCCACCCGCGGATACGAGTTGTCGCCGAACTGCCACGCGCCGCCGTCGAGCGCATCCATGACGTGGCGCCGGCCGGCGACGACGCCGATCGGGAGGCCCCCCGCGACCATCTTGCCGTAGGTAGCGAGGTCCGCTTCGACGCCGAACCACGCCTGCGCTCCTCCCGGGTGGATGCGGAAGCCGGTGACGATCTCGTCGAAGATCAGCAGCGCTCCCGTCTTCCGGGTGACCTGCCGCAGTGCATGGAGGAACTCGCGCGGCTGCCGGTCCGGGAACCGGCTCCGCACCGGCTCGACGAGCACCGCCGCCAGATCATGTCCCAGTGTCTCGAGCTGCTGGATCGTCTCCGGGCTGTCGTACTCCAGAACGACGATGTCTTCGAGAGTCCCCGGGGACATCCCCGGCGCGCCCGGCACAGCCCCCAGCCGGCCGGCCGCGCGGCGGACCATCGTGGAATCCGACCAGCCGTGGAACGAGTCGGAGAGCACCGCCACCTTGCTCCGATGCGTCACCGTTCGCGCCACCCGCAAGGCCCCCAGGACCGCCTCGGTTCCGGACGTGCAGAAGATCGCGCGGTCCATCCCGGTCAGCGAGCAGACGAGCCCGGCCACCTGCCCGGCAAGCGGCGACTGCGGCCCCACCTCCATCCCCTGCCGCATCTGGCGCTCCAGGGCTTCGACGAGGAAATCCGGGGAGTGCCCGAAGAAGTGCAAGCCAAACCCCATGGTGATGTCGACGTAGTCGTTGCCGTCGACGTCCCAGATGTGGGCGCCCTTCGACCGCTCGCTGTGGATCGGATAGACGATCTCCTTCCACAGCCGCCGGAAGGCCACGGTGCCACGGCCGTCGGCCAGCACCGGACGGAAGCGCTCGGTCAGCTCCTTGGACTTCGCGGTCCGTGCGGTATAGCGCCGGATGAACCTGTCGAGGTAGGCCCGCTGCTCCGGCGTCAGCTCCTCGGGCGGCCGGGAGTCGATGGGGTGGTAGTTGGCGAACTGGGTGTAGGTGACAGGGGCGGGGGCGGGGGCGGGGGGCGGCGGAGGTTCGACGGCGATTTGCGGCGCTGGCACTGATGGCGGCGCGATGGCGGCTCCACCCTGGAGGATCTGGAGCTGTTGGGAGATGATTTGGAGCTGCTGGGCGAAGAGGTCGGTCAGGGCACCCGGAGCCCTCACCCCCGGCCCCTCTCCCGCGAGCGGGAGAGGGGTGTAGGTTACCCCCAAACCCTCTCCCCTCTCCCGCTCGCGGGAGAGGGGCCGGGGGTGAGGGTCCGGGGCGGGAGGCATCAGCTCCGCCAGTCGCTCCGGCGCCATCTCGCGCTCCACATATTCCGCCACCTTCTCGAGCGTCGTCAGCTCTTCGAGAAACTGAACGACCGAGAGCTTCACGCCGACCTTGTCGTGCAGACGCTGCGCGGCCTGGACCATCAGCAGCGAGTCGACTCCGATGTCGAAGAAGGCCGCCTGCGGCTCGATCTTGCTGGTGTCCGTGCCGGTGAGGTCGCGGACGATGGTTTTCAGGAGATCGATCAGCGCCTGGCGGGCGGGAGTCGGGGTCGCAGAGGTCGCGACCGGCGTTGGATTTTCAGTGTTCATGGCCAGCTCCTGCTGCCGCACGGCCAGCTCGGTCCAGGGCGCGGCGGTGCCGGCGGGCCGATCGAGGAAATAGCGCTGCCTTTCGAAGGGATAGGTCGGGAGGGAGACGCGGCGGCGGCGCTCTCCACGGAAATATCCTTGCCAATCGACGTCCACACCGGAGACCCAGAGGCTCCCGAGGGCTTCCTGGAGCTCCTCTCCTCCAGCGATCACCCGGTGCTCCTGGGTGAGGGCGGGGTGCAGCTTCACGAGGGAGGCCAGGGTGTGGCCCGGGCCGGCTTCGAGGAGCGCCCAGCTCCTCTGCTCCAGGAGACGGCCGGCGGCGTCCCCGAAGCGGACGGGCTCGCGGAGCTGCCGCAGCCAGAAGGCGGGATCGGTCGCCTGCTCCGGCGTGATCCAGTCGCCGGTCACGTTCGCGAGGTACGGGATCTGCGGCGCCTCGAGGCGGAGCGCCCTCAGCCGCTCGGCGAAGGCCCCGAGCATCGGCTCCATCATCTCCGAGTGGAAGGCGTGCGAGGTCCGCAGCCGCCTTCCTTCGATCCCTCCCTCTGGGTAACCGGCGAGCGTCCTCTCCAGGGCCTTGATCGCCGGCCAGGGACCGGAGACCACGGTCCGCTGCGGTCCGTTGACCGCAGCCAGCGCGAGGTCTCCGGTCAGAAGGGGCGTCATGTCGGCTTCGCCCAGGGGAACCGCCAGCATGCCTCCGGGCGGGAGCGCCTGCATCAGCTTGCCGCGCAAGGCGACGAGCGCCAGCGCCTCGTCGAGGGGGAGCACGCCGGCCAGACAGGCGGCGACGTACTCTCCGAGGCTGTGGCCGATCAGGGCCTGGGGCTGGACTCCCCACGACATCCAGAGCCGGGCCAGCGACCAGTCGAGGACGAAGAGCGCCGGTTGCGCCCAGGCAGTCTCCTCCAGCCGGCTCTCGGCGTTCTCTTCGTCTCCCTCTCGCGGATAGAGCAGCTCCCGGACGTCGGCCCCGAGGTGCGGACGAAGGATCTCGGCGCAGCGGTCGACCTCGGCGCGAAAAACCTTTTCATTCTGATAGATCTCGCGGGTCGCTCCCACCCGCTGCGCGCCCTGCCCGGGAAAAAGGAATGCCACGGGCCGGGGGTTGGCCGGGCTGACGTCAGAGATGATCTTTTGTCCGACCCTGGCGCGGCGGTGCTCGAAGGCTCGCCGGCCGGCGGCGAGCGTCCAGGCAGCATCGGCCAGCGCGGGAGCATTCTCGCTCCCCAGGGCTTTCGCAAGGTTTTCGGTCGCAGCCTCCAGCGCGGCCTCCGTCTTCGCGCTCCAGACCAGGAGCTGGTGCTCTCGGGAGGGGCCGGAGAGGACCTTCGGCGCCTGCTCCAGGATTGCGTGGGCGTTGGTGCCGCCGATGCCGAAGGAGCTGACGCCCGCCCGCCGCGGCCCGGCTGCCGAAGGCCAGGGATTGAGAGAAGCGTTGACGTAGACCGGGCTGCCGTCGAAGTCGATCTCCGGATTCGGCTCGCGGAAATGGAGGCTCGGCGGGATGAGGCCGTGCTTCAGGGCGAGCACGGTCTTGATCAGCCCCGCGATGCCGGCTCCCGCGTCGAGGTGCCCGAGGTTGGTCTTGACCGACCCGATGGCGCAGAAGCCGCGCTTCTCCGTCCGCGCGCGCAATGCCGCGGAGAGGGCGGCGACCTCGATCGGATCTCCCAGCCGGGTGCCGGTGCCGTGGGCCTCGACGTAGCCCAGGGTCTCGGCGGGAATCCCGGCGATCGACAACGCCTCGGAGATGACCCGCGTCTGCCCTTCCTGCGAAGGAGCCGTGAAGCCGAGCTTCTGCGCGCCGTCGTTGTTGATGGCAGAGCCCAGGATCACGGCGTGCAGGTTGTCGCCGTCCTCGCGGGCGTCGACCAGCCGCTTCAGGACCACCACTCCCACGCCGTCGCCGTCGACCGTGCCTCCGGACGACGCATCGAAGGCCCGGCAGTGGCCGTCGGGCGAAAGGATGGCGCCGTCCTGATAGAAGTAGCCGCGGCGCTCCAGGTTGCGCACCGAGACGCCGCCGGCGAGCGCCAGGTCGCACTCGCCGTTCAAGAGGCTCTGGCAGGCCATGTGGACGGCGACGAGCGACGAGGAGCAGGCGGTCTGCACGTTGACGCTGGGTCCGCGCAGGTCGAGCTTGTAGGAGACCCAGGTGGGCAGGAACTCCTTCTCGTTCCCGATCTGGACCCGCAAGCCTCCGAGGTTGCGGATCAGCTCCGGGCGCGCGAAGAGGTCGAGGATGTAGGTGTTCGAGCTGCCGCTCGCGAAGACCCCCACGGTGCCCTTGAAACCGGCAGGATCGACGCCCGCATCCTCCAGGGCCTGCCAGCAGGTTTCGAGGAACAGCCGGTGCTGGGGATTGGTGATCTCCGCCTCGCGGTGGCTGAAGCCGAAGAAGCGCGCGTCGAAGCGGTCGAACCCTTCGAGCATCGCCTGCGCCCGCACGTAGGCCGGGTCCGCCAGGAAGGCCGGCGCGACGCCCGCCTCCCGCAGCTCGTCTGCGGAGTAGAAGGAGAGGCTCTCGACGCCATCGCAGAGGTTCTGCCAGAAGGCGTCCAGGGACTCGGCGCGCGGGAACCGTCCCGCCATGCCGACGATGGCGATCTGATCCATCTCCCCGGGAGTGAGGTTCTTATTCGACATACTCGACTACCTCAGCAATCTGATCACTTTCGACGGGCTGGCGCCTGCGGCCGCGCAGGGCACGGCGCCGCTCGGCCCGCTCGTCTCCTTCCTGCGCCGCCTCCGAGCTCGCCGTGTTTCCCGCGGCAGCCACATCCGCCGCCAGATACCGCGCGACGGCGGCGACCGTGGGGGTCCGGAAGAGATCGACCACCGAGACCTCCCGGGAGAGGCGGCTCTTGATCTTCCTCTGCACCTGGACGAGCGCCAGCGAGTGCCCGCCCAGGTCGAAGAAGTTGTCGTCGACGCCTACCCGGTCCAACCCCAGGACCTCCTGCCAGATTTCAGCGATCTGCGTTTCGAGCTCGTCGCCCGGCGGCTTGAAGGCGGAGGGGGCCTGGCGCTCGACCGCCCGGGAGGCCAGAGCGCGCCGGTCCACCTTGCCCGCAGGGGAGAGCGGCAGGGCATCGACCACGACGAACGCTGCGGGGACCATGGGCTCCGGCAGCAACTGCCGGGCCAGCTCGCGCAGCTCGGCGTCTCCGATTCCGGCGGCGACGACCCAGGCGACCAGCCGGCGCTCGCCGCCCGGCTCCTGGCGCACGACGACGACCGCCTGCTCCACCCCGGGGTGCTTGGCGAGCACCGCCTCGATCTCCCCGAGCTCGATGCGGAAGCCGCGGATCTTGACCTGATGGTCGATCCGCCCGAGGAAATCGAGGTCGCCGTCGAACCGGTAGCGCACCAGGTCGCCCGTGCGGTAGAGGCGGGCGCCCGCTTCCGAGCCAAATCGATCGGGCACGAAGCGCTCCGCGGTTAGCTCCGGCCGCCCGAGATAGCCGCGCGCGAGCCCGGGACCTCCGATGCACAGCTCGCCGGGAACCCCGACCGCCACCGGCTGCTGCCAGCGGTCGAGCACCCGCAACGTGACATCCGGGATCGCCCTCCCGATCAGGCTGCCTCCTCGGGCGACGTCTTCCGGAACCACCGGGCGGTAGGTGTCGAACACCGTCGTCTCGGTGATCCCGTGCATGTTGATGAGGCGGGGCCGATCGGAGCCGTAGCGCTCCCACCAGGGTCCGAGACTGGCCACGTCCAGCGCCTCGCCGGCGAAGATCAGGGCGCGAAGCGAGGAGAGCGGAGGGAGCTCCGGATCGGCGGTCGCGAGCTGGCGGAAGGCTTGCGGCGTCTGGTTCAGCACCGTCACGCGGTGCTTCCGCAGCAGCTCGTGGAAGTCCTCCGGCGAGCGGCTGACCCAATGCGGCACGACCACCAGCCGGCCGCCGTAGAGCAGCGCTCCCCACATCTCCCAGACCGAGACATCGAAGGCGTAGGAGTGGAACGTCGTGAGGACGTCGCCTGGGCCGAACCGGAACCAGTCCTCGGTCGCCGAGAACAGGCGGACCAGGTTGCGGTGGGTGACCATCACCCCTTTGGGCCGGCCGGTCGAGCCCGAGGTGTACATGATGTAGGCGAGCTGGTTGGGGCTCGGACGGGCGGATAGTTCCAGAACAGGACCGGTTTGGAGGTCGAGGTCCGCCAACTTCTCCGCAGTCAGCAGCACCTTCGCCCCGCTGTTCTCCAGGACCCACTCCTGCCTTTCGCGCGGGTAGTGGGGATCGATCGGCACGTAGGCGCCTCCGGCCTGGAGGACGGCGAGGATGGAGAGGACGAGGTCCGGGCCTCGCTCGAAGGAGAGGGCGACGGGGATCTCGGAGCGCACTCCCATCTTCCGGAGGTGCAGCGCGAGACGGCCGGCCCTCTCGGCGAGCTCACGGTAGGTCCAGCTGCCGTCGTCCCAGACGACCGCCTCGTGATCCGGCCAGCGCGGGACCCCGGCCTCGAACCATTCGTGCAGCGAGGTCTTGGGTGCGGGGCGGTCGTCTCCCGTGTTCCACTCGTGGAGCAGCTGGTGGCGCTCGGGCCCGGTGAGCCAGGAGAGATCGGAGAGGCGCCGGTCCGGCGCAGCCAGGGCGGCGGCGAGCAGCTCGCGGAGCTGGCCCACGAAACGGTGGACCGTCGTCGCGTCGAAGAGGTCCGAGTCGTACTCCCAATATCCTGCGAAAGCGGCGATCCCCTCGGTCCGCTCCTCCAGCGAGACGGCCATGTCCCACTTCGTGCCTTCCACCCAGGTGTCGATCGTCTCCAGGGTGAGGCCCGGCAGCTCGAGGGTGCTCGGGGGCGTGTTGAGCAACACGAGCGCGACCTGGAAAATCGGCGAGTGCGCGAGGCTCCGCTCGGGCTGCAGCTCGCCGACGAGACGCTCGAACGGCAGGTCCTCCCGGGAGTAGGCCTCCAGCGTCACCTGGCGGACGCGGCCCAGGAGATCGCGGAACGACGGATCGCCCGTCAGATCGCCGCGGAATACCAGGGTGTTCACGAAGAACCCGATCAGCCCTTCGGTCTCGCGGCGGTTGCGACCCGCCACCGGCGAGCCCACCACCAGGTCGTCCTGGCCGGAGAGGCGCGACAGGAGCGTCTCGTAGGCGGCGAGGAGGACCATGAAGGTCGTCACCTGGCTCGCCCGCTGGAGACCGGTCAGGCCGGCGAGCGCCTCCGCGTCGAGCCAGAACGGGATCTTCGCGCCCTGGAAGCGCTGGATGGCCGGGCGCGGCCGGTCGAACGGCAGGTCGAGCGCGGCGGGCGCTCCGGCCAGTCGTTCCCGCCAGAAGGCCACCTGCTCCTCCAGCCGCTCTCCCTGGAGCCATTGGCGCTGCCAGACTGCGTAGTCCGCGTACTGCACCGGCAGCGGTGGCAGCGGCGAGGGCTCGCCGGCCGCGAAGGCGCGGTAGAGGGTGCCCAGCTCCTGCATCAGCACGCCGAGCGACCAGCCGTCCGCCACGATGTGGTGCAGGTTGAAGAGGGCCAGGTGGTGCTCGTCTTCGAGCCGCACCAGGAGCGCCCGGGCGAGAGGGCCGCGGGCGAGGTCGAACGGGCGCGCGGTCTCCGTCTCGATGAGGCGCCACGCCTCGGGCTCCCGCCGCTTGACCGGCAGCCCGCCGAGGTCGATCACGGGAGGGTCGAGATCGAGCGACGGCGCGATCACCTGCACCGGCAGATCGTCCACGCAGGCGAAGGTGGTGCGCAGCGCCTCGTGCCGGCGGACGACCTCGTTCAAGCTCGCCGCGAGAACCGGCTGGAGCAGCCGGCCGCGCAGGCGCGTCGTCAGCGGGACGTGGTAGACCGGGTTCTCCGGGATCAGCCGGTCGAGGAACCAGAGGCGCTCCTGCGCGAAGGACAGCGGCAGATCGCCATCCCGCGGAGACGGCACGATGGGCGGCAACGGGCTGGCCGCGGGCTGGCCGGCCGCGGCTTCGACGGTCCCAGCCAGTCCCGAGATCGTCGGCGCCTCGAAGAGAGCCGCCAGGGGGATCTCGGCGCCGAACCGCTCGGCGAGGCGCGTCATCAGCTGGGACGCGAGGAGCGAGTGGCCCCCGAGATCGAAGAAGCTGTCATGGCGGCCGATCGGCTCGACGCCCAGAAGCTCCTGCCAGATCGTGGCCAGCCCCTCCTCCACCGCACCGGCCGGAGTGGCATAGGGGGTGGGGAGCGCCGGCCGGGAGTGGCGCGTCGTGGCCACCGCCGCCTCCTGGATGGCGCGGGCCGGCTCAGCCTGCGGCAGCCAGGACACCGTCTCGCCGGTCGCGAGCCTCTCCTCCACCCAGTATCGCCGCCGCTCGAAAGGATAGGTCGGCAGGAGCACCCGGCGGCGCTCCTCGCGCTGCCAGAACCCGTCCCAGTTGACCGAGGCGCCGCTCAGCCAGAGCCGCCCCAGGGCCCCCAGAGCAAACGCCTGATCCGACCGCCGCTCGTGAGTCCCCGGCAGCGACGGCACCGCCACCCGGTTTCCGCCGGCCGCCGGATGCTGGAGCGCGAGGCTGCTCAAGCCGCCACCCGGACCGACCTCCAGGAGCATCCGGTCGCGGTCCTTCCACAGCTCCGCCAGGCCGTCGGCGAGACGCACGGGAGCCAGCAGGTGACGCGTCCAGTAGGCGGGATCGATCGCCTCGGCCGGCGTGATCCAGGTGCCCGTGACGTTCGACAGGAAAGGAATCTGAGGGGCCTTCAGCTCGACGCTCGCGAGGAGCCGGGTGAGCTCGCCCGCGACCGGAAGCATCATCGGCGAGTGGAAAGCGTGGGAGGTCCGCAGGCGCCGCAGTGCCAGCCCGCGCTCCGCCAGGCGCGCCTCCAGAGCCTGAACCGCCTCGGCCGGACCGCCGACCACGCAGATCTCGGGACCGTTCACCGCCGACAGAGCCAGCTCCCCGCCGAGGAGCGGCAAGACCTCATGCTCCGGCAGCGGCAAAGCGAGCATGGCGCCGGCCGGCAGCCGCTCGATCGCCTGCGCCCGCAGGGCCACAATCCGCAGGGCGTCCTCCAGGGAGAAGACGCCGGCCAGACAGGCGGCCGTGTATTCGCCGAGGCTGTAGCCGAGCAGCGCCGAAGGCTCGATCCCCCACTCCTTCCAGAGCTGCGCGAGGGCGTACTCGACGACGAACAGCGCCGGCTGCGCGAAGGCGGTGCGGTCGAGCTCGGAGGTGGGAGCGGTGGTGGCGCGGCCAAGGAGGCCTCGGAGATCGAGCCTTCCCCCGCCCGGACCCTCACCCCCCGACCCCCTCTCCCATCCGCACTCCCCGGCCCCCGGGAGAGGGGGCGCCCCCACCCCGGGACCTTCAGGGCTCTGTTGACCGGTTCCCCCTCTCCCGGGAGGGTGTGAGTGCGGGTGGGAGAGGGGGCTAGGGGGTGAGGGTCTTTGGGCGGAGGAATGCTCCGGAAACAGAACCCCCTTCAAATCCCGCCCCAAAATCGGCTTCAGCTGTTCGCAGCAAAGGTCCACCGCATCGCGGAATGCGGGCTCGCCCTCATAGAGCCCCTTCCCCATGCCCGCGTAGTGCTCCCCCAGGCCGGGAAGCAGGAACGCCACGGTACGGCGCGTACGCTCCTCGATCCCTTCGAGCAGCCGGCCGGGATCGCGCGTCGAGAGCGCCCGGGCCGCGTCCTCTCCCTCTTGCACGACCAGGGCACGGCGGTGCCGCATCACCTTGCGGCCGACCGAAAGCGTGTAGGCAACGTCTGCCAGCGGCTCCTCCGGATGGGACTCCAGGTGCGCGGCCAAAGCATCCGTCGCAGTTTCGAGGGCTCCCAGGGTCGCCGTGGAGAGGAGCAGGACCTGCCAGGGGCGCGACGGGCCGGAGGGCTCCGGGCGCGGCGCCTCTTCGAGGACCACGTGGGCGTTCGTCCCTCCCATGCCGAACGAGCTCACGCCGGCCCGGCGCGGCGCACCGTCCGCCGTCCACTTCTGCAGCCGGTCGCTGACGAAGAACGGGCTGGAGCTGAAGTCGACCGCGGGATTGGGCGTCTCGAAATGGAGGCTCGGCGGGATCTCCTCGTGCTCCAGGGCGAGGACCGTCTTGATGAGCCCGGCGATGCCGGCCGCCGCGTCGAGGTGGCCGATGTTCGTCTTGACCGACCCGATCGCGCACGAGCCCGGCGAGCCTCCCGCTTCTCCGAAGACCCGCTGGAGCGCCGCGAGCTCGATCGGATCACCGAGCGACGTGCCGCTGCCGTGGGCCTCGACATAGCTCACCGTCTCCGGATCGACCTGGGCGATCGCGAGGGCCTCCGCGATGGCGGCCGACTGCCCTTCGACGCTCGGCGCCGTGTAACCGATCCGGAAGGCGCCGTCGTTGTTGACCGCCGAGCCCAGGATCACCGCGCGGACCGGGTCGCGGTCGGCGAGCGCGTCCTCCAGCCGCTTGAGCACGACCATCCCGGCGCCGCTCCCCATGACCGAGCCGCCCGCCGCCGCATCGAACGCCCGGCAGTGCCCGTCGGGAGAGAGGATCCCTCCCGGCCGGTAGATGTACCCCGCCTGCGGCACCCGCACCGAGACGCCCCCGGCGAGCGCCATGTCGCACTCGCCGTTGAGCAGGCTCTGGCAGCCGAGGTGGACCGCCACGAGCGATGTCGAGCAGGCGGTCTGGACGGTGAGGCTCGGGCCGCGCAGCCCGAGCTTGTAGGAAGTGCGGGTCGCCAGGAAGTTGTTGTCGTTACCCATGAACAGCTGCGCGCCCTCCGGCGAATAGAGCTGCTCGCGGCTGAACAGGTAATAGAGGAAGTAGCTGTTGACGCTCGCCCCGGCATAGAGCCCCACCGGCCGCTCGATCCGCTCGGCGTCATACCCCGCCGCCTCCAGAGCCTCCCAGGCGATCTCCAGAAGGATGCGGTGCTGCGGATCGAGGAGAGCCGCCTCGCGCGCGGAGAGGCCGAAGAACGGAGCATCGAAGAGATCGACGTCCTCCAGGATGCCGGTCGCCCGCACGTACCCGGGATCGCGCAGGTAGACGGGAGAGACCCCCGCGGCGAGCAGGTCCTCGTCCGGAATGGGCCGGATCGACTCGACCCCATTGCGCAGGTTCTCCCAGAACTGCTCCAGCGTCCTGGCCTGGGGAAACCGGCCGGCCATTCCGATGATTGCGATTGCGTTGTCCATGACTCAGATCCCGGGCTCCCTCCACGAAAGAGGGTTGACTACTATACAGAAGTAGCCATGAGCTCAGGTGGCCGGTGTTGCAGTCGGTTGTCCGGGGCTCTCGAAGGGACAGTGCCGTCACCCCTTCAGAGTGAGACGCCTGGCGGGGCGGCTCTCCCTCAAGGAGGAGGCGCCAAGTCCGCCGGCTTTCAACCCACCAGCTCGACCGGGTCCAACCGGGTTATCTCGGGGAGGTCGTCGAAGTGATGGCCTCGATCCGGCGAAGGACCTCGCGGCACGGTTCTCGGTTGGGATGGTCCTTCCCTACGGCGTACATCAGGATGTTGGCGTCGAGGAAGAGTGGTTGTCCCCCGTGTCCCTCAGCCATGAGTCTCGGCCCGCTGATCGAGGTACCGGCGTTCCCACTCCTGGTAGTCCTCTGGGACGTCAGTACCGGGCAGGGCAAGGAGCTGGCGTGCCGCTCGGGCTTTTTGCCCGCGCTTCTCCTCCCGGAAGTACACCGTCTGGACCGCCTCCCGAAGCAGGGTGCCCAGGGGCTTCTCCTCGGCTTCGGCCAAGGTCTGGAGGCTCCGGTATTGAACCTCGGTCAAGAGGACTTGAGCACGCCGGGTGTATCGCGCCATCATTTCGCTCCTTCTTGGTCGATCATCCCGACCCGGTAAGAGATCCTAGCAGACGTCAAACCAAGGTGTTCGCGCCGCTGGCAGGACGGATTCCCTGCGCCTGAGTCATCCACGTCTGTCTGCACCTCACCCTTCTGCCCCTGCCTCCAGGACCCTCTCAACCACAGTATGATCTCCTCCATGGACACGGCGGCCATCGAGAAGAAGCTCCGGGAAGTCTTGACCGCACAGGCGGACGCCGAGGGGATCGCCGCCGCCTGGCTCTTTGGCAGCGTCGCCCGGGGCACCGCCAGGCCGGACAGCGACGTGGACGTAGGAGTCCTCTTCCGCAACACTCCTCCACTGACTTTCGCCGGGCTGGGTCTCGATCTGGAGGGTGATCTCGAGAGCGCCCTCGGTCTCCCCGTCCAGCTCGTCGTGCTCAATCGGGCGCCTGTCGATCTGATCGTCCGTGTCCTGCGAGACGGCAAGCTCCTCGTCGACCTCGACCGGTCGAGGAGGATTCAGTTCGAGGTGGACTCCCGGAACGAGTTCTGGGATCTGGAGCCGTATCTGCGGCTCTACCGGCAGGGGACGGCCCGACGGTGACAGAATTGGAGCTTGTCCGCAAGAAGCTTTCTCTGATCGAGACCTGCGTCCGCGAGATCCGAGAGATGGCCAGGCCGGCCGAAATCCAGACGGACCTCTTTCAGCAGAGATTCGTCGAGCGAACACTCCTGATCGCGATCCAGGCTTCCCTGGATGCGGCGGCCCACATCGTGGCGGACGAGCATCTCGGGGAGCCGCGGACCAATCGGGAGCTCTTCGAGCTTCTCGGGAGCAATGGCTGGATTCCCCCGGAGCTGGTCGATCTCCTCCGCCGGATGGTGGGATTCCGCAATATCCTCGTCCACGGTTACGAGATCGTAGACCCCGCCGTCGTCGAACAGGTCGTCCGCGAAAGGCTCGACGACCTGCTGACCTTCGTAGCCGCCCTCCGGGAACGCCTCAGCGCTGGTTGACGCGGGGTTTCCTCCCTTGGGAAGGGGAGGGTTGGAGCAGGGGGAGGTCAAGAAGGGGCGGTCTCAAGCGGAATCCGACGGCTCGAACGTGCCGTCCGACCTCTCGAACGCGCCATCCGACGCCTCTGATGCGGCATCCGACCTCTCGATTGCAGCATCCGACCCTTCCGATGCAACATCCGACCCCTCGGATGTAACATCCAAAGCCTAAGATGCGACGTTCAGCTCCTCGGATGTTACATCCGACCTCTCGGATGTGATATCCGATCTCTCGGATGCGACATCTGACCCCTCGGATGTGACATCCGATCTCTCGGATGCGACATCCGACCCCTCGAACGAGCCATCCGATCCCTCGAATGAGCCATCCGACCTCTCGAACGAGCCATCCGACGCCTCGGATGAGCCATCCGACCTCTCGGATGAGCCATCCGACCTCTCGAACGGGCCGTTCGACCTCCCGGCCGCGGGTTTCGATGCCTCGGATCGTCCCCTCAATGCATCGGCGCGGCTGGGCTACACTTTCCCTCATGAGCTGGAAGCGTTGGGGAGCCGCCCTCGACCGGCTCCCAGCCAAGGCGGGTCTCCCACTCGGCATCGGTCTGGGAGGCCTCGCCGGCACGTTGCTCCTGCTGACCCCGACAGCGGTCTGGGTACCACGACGCGGTTTGCCTGAGAAGGAGGCAGGTCCGGGCCGGCCCAACGGGCCGGGAGAGCGGAGCCCGGGGATGAGGCCGCAGGCCGATTCCCCGGGTCCTGAGAGACCCATTCCTCCGCGGCCTGACAGGCCGCGGGAGGGGCGGCCGGAAACGGTTCGCTCACCGGGCCGGCTCCCGCGACCCTTCAGGCCGCGAACCATGGCGCGCTTGTTGACCCAGGGTGTCGACCGTCTCCGCTACACCAGACGAAACGTCCCGAAGGCATATAATCCTTCACAGATGTGCCGATGGATCGAAGGAGGCCACTGTGCCGAAGCACTCTCTCTCCGCGGTTCTTGTTTGCCTCCTGGCGGCAGCTCCAGCCGCTGCGCAGGTCCGCGTGACAATTTTGGCGAAAGGTGGCAGGGCGCTCACGGAGACTCAGGAGATCCGGCTCGAGCGCTACGCAGATTCGACCGAGGTCAATCGCCTGCAGATCGGCGACATGCTCGCCGACGGCGACCTGCTGAGCGCTCTCGCTCCCGATCTGTCTGTCGAGCTGACGTGCCCGCGGGGAACTCTGCTCCACCTGACGGGGCCCTTCCGCACGGTCGTCAGTCTGCCCGAGGGTGCAGATTGCGGGCTCGAGCCCCTGAGCGGCGGGCTCGACGTGCTCACCGATCAGCCGACCGAGATCAGGAGCGCCGGCAAGACGTTGGGGACGACGGGAACCCGCTACGCCGTCCGCTTGAGCCGCAGTGAGTCGGCCCCCAACTGCCGGGTCCTGGTCTTCGAAGGCCACGTGGAAGTGAAGGGAGCCGACCTGCTCCAGGTGGTCTCAAGCGCACAGAGCCTGACCTTCTCGCGGCAGACAGTCAAACCCGAGCCGCAGCCGGTGACTCGAGAGGAAGTCCAGAAATGGGCCGGTCTCTACGCCCGCTTCGACCTCGTCAAGGCGGAAGCGGCCGGCGTCGAGCTGACCGCCGAGCAGCGGTCGGCGACGGAGGTCACGCTGACCAAGCTCCATGCCGCGGTTCTAACCGCTCCAACGGCAACCCAGCCACGCCTCGATCTCGCTCGTGAGCAGCTCCATTACCGGATCGGCGATGAAGCGCTCTACAACCTCCGTCGCACCGAGCTGATCGATCCGGGCAGGCTGCAGCAGATCCAACCCGAAAAGCTCCAGCGCAACGACCCCGGAGAGTACCGGCGGCTCGACCAGATCCTGCGCGAGATCCCCCCCGATGTCCACCGGTTCGACGTTCAGAGGAAACCTGTCGAACCACCTCCGCCGAGCGATCAGCGATTCGGCGATTTGGTCTCCGTTCTGGCGACTCAAGAGGAAATCCCGAGGTGGGCCGGCCTCTACGCCCGCTCCGACCTCGCCAAAGCGGAAGCGGCCGGCGTCGAGCTGACCGGCGAGCAGCAGGAGGCGACGGAGGCCGAGCTGACCAGGCTGCACGCCGCCGTCCTGAGCGACCCGACGGCAACCCAACCACGCCTCGATCTCGCTCGTGAGCAGCTCCACTACAGAGCCGGCGACGAAGCGCTCTACAACTTGCAGCGCGCCCAGGCGATCGATCCGGACAAGCTGAAGCAGATCCAACCCGAAAAGCTCCAGCGCAACGACCCGATAGAGTACAACCGGCTCGACCAGATCCTGCGAGAGAACCCCCTCGACCTCCACCGGTTCGACTCTCAGAAGAAGCCCGCCGAACCCCCTCCGCAGAGCGACCAGGATCTCGAGCGCTGGCTTGCCGCCAAGCGATTCGGCGATGTGGTCTCCGTTCTGGAGGCGCGAGGAAGCTCCGGTCCTTTGAGCTCGCGCGATTCCTTCCTGCTGGCCAAAGGCTATCTTGGGCTGGGTAAAGCCGAGAGGGCGTTGCTGGCCGCCCTCCAGGCGCTCGAGCGGTTCAAGAAGGACGGGCTGCTCAACGGGAATGAGTTGGCCGCTTGCCGCGGCCTGCTCAACCCCAAGTAGGAGCGCTTCGGAACACCATGGCAACCGAGACCTTCCGGCGGTCGCTGGCCCGGCACCTGGCCGTTGCCCTGCCCGTCGGCGTCGCCTCGTGGCTCCTCGCCGGCTGGGCTGGCCCCTTCTTTGCCAACCGCCTGCCGGTCGCTGCCGTTGCGGTGCCTCTGGGTATCGCCTGCTGGGCCCTGTGGCGCTGGCTCGACCAGGACCGCAGCGTCCTTCTCGGTCCTCGATTCTTCAGCTTCCTGCTCTGCTACTGCGTGCTCTTCGCGCTCCTTGCAGGAAGCGACGTGCTCACCTGGAAGCGCACGCTCGTCGGCTACGAGGACCAGGTGCCGCCCAACTGGCTCGGCCGCCTGGTGCCCCCGATGCTCAGCGACTGGCACTACCGGATTGCACCCGAGGCGCCGCCTGCTCCCGACCTGGTCGTCGTCACGCTCCCCTCCTTCGCCGGCCGGCCACCGGCCGAGTCGCGGCGGACCTTCGCGGCGCTGATCGGCCAGGCCACCAGGCAGGGAGCCAAGGGGATTGCTCTCGATTACATCCTGGAGCAGCCGTCGCCCCAGGCCGACCAGCGCTTCTGCCGGGAAGTGGAACACGCGATCGCCGCCGGGGTGCCGGTCTTCGTGGGGTATGACTACGACGAGAAGGGCGGGACGATCGTCGAGCGGCCCCTGGCCTCCACGGTCCTCCCCTGCCTCCCCGCCACGCGCCGCGGCAGCCTTTCCGGCTCCGTCGATCAGGACGGTGTGCTCCGGATGGTGCCGCTCTTCCTCAAGAGAGATCAGGGATTGCCAGCGCTTAGCTTGCAGATCGCCCGCACGCTGGCCGGCAACGAGCCCGCTCGGCCACCCGGGGACCTGCTCCAGCTCGTCCGCCCCCAGGGTGGCATCGTGCGGTTCGACGGCGTGCCGCGGGGAGCCGACCTCCGGCTGCTCCAAGGCAATTTCGTCGTGGTCGGCACCGCCTCGCTGAACGATCGAAACCTGACTCCCTACGGCCCGCTCCAGGGCGCCGAAATCCACGCCTGGGCCGCACACGACCTGCGCACCGGCAGCTTCATCCGCCGCCTGCCCCTGGTCTGGACCTTTCCAACCCTCTTCGCGCTCTGCTATCTGCTGACCGCGATCCTGGCCCGCGGCAGCGGCTGGCGGCGGCTTCTCAGCGTGGCCGGCCTGCTGTCACTGGTCATCGTCGCCAGCGCCGTTCTCGCCATGCGGTTTGGCTGGCTGTGGATCGATGTGAGCTATCCGCTGGTAGCGATCTGGGGCCTGGTCGGGCTCCTGCTCGCGGCCGGTGGAGCCCTGCGCCGCCGCACCATGGCACCCGTCCGGCAGAATGCCGAGAGACTGCCACCCAGCCAGGTGTTCGATGTCTTCCTGAGCCACAACGGCAACGACGAATCGGTGGTCCGCGAGTTGGCGGAGGCCCTGCGCGCTCGCGGGCTCCGGCCCTGGCTCGACAAAGATGAGCTGATCCCGGGTCGTCCGTGGCAAAAGGAGCTGGAACGGAATCTCGCCGAAGCCAAGACCGTGGCCGTGCTGGTCGGCAAGGACGGCCTCGGTCCCTGGGAGGAGGTCGAAATGCGCGCCGGCCTCAGCCTCTTCGTCGAGCGGGGCAAGCCAGCCATCCCCGTGCTCCTGGAAGGTGCGTCCGACCAGCCGAACTTGCCGCTCTTCCTCACCCAGTACACCTGGGTTGACCTTCGCAAAGGATTGACCAAACAAGGGCTCGACCACCTCCAGTGGGCCATCACCGGGATCAAGCCGGTGAGCCGCTAGCTGCATGAGGCGCTCTCCTTCCTGAGCTGAACCGGCACGAGACGAACCAGCGGCCACCATCGCGGCCAAGTCGATTGACTTCAATCCTGCGGTGGATGCCAACCGGCGGCCACCCAGAGGCGTCTCGCCAGAACGAGACCTGGCCGGTTCAGTTGGAGCGCTGCCACGGTGGCACGGCCTGTCGCAGTCGTTCCATCGATCCGCGTCGCACCCTCGGACCATGCGAAGTGCTCCACCCATTTTTGCAGACGCGGATTGAAGATTCTCACGTTGCTTCCGGTCTTCGGATCGACGATGAGAAACCGATTGCTTTTATGGTCGTTGCAGAACGAACAGGCAAGCCAGAGATTGCTCTCGGTCGTTGGCCCGCCGAGGGAACGTGGGACCAGATGGTCGAATTCCATCGGTCCTCCAATGACAACTTCCTGGGTCAAACAGTAGCCACATCGGTGGCGCGCCTGCTCGGCGACGAGCCGGCGCAACTCGACAGGGATGTACTCAGAGCTCACCGAGGGGCCAGGAGCGTGGAGACGTCATGCCCTCGGTCTTTGAGGAGCTTGGCCGCCTGTGCCCGGATCAGCATCGTCTGCTCGTACTCGTGGAGGAGCCTCGCGCGGGCGGCGTCTTCGTCCCGGCTCAATCCTTCGTCCCGCTGCTTGAGGTGCAGGGCTTCAAGCTCCTGGCTCGCCTGCCTGGGCATAGCTTTCCGGGCAAGCCGCCAGAGCTCCTCATCCTCCAAGCCTTCGAGCGCCTCGACGGCCTCGAGGAGCTCCGGCGAGAGCTCGGCTGCGGCCGGAGCTGCGGATGCAACGGCATCCAGAAGCTCGGTCTCAAGACTGCGGCGGCTCCACTCCGCGCGCTGCCGAAAGCGCTCGTAGAGAGTTTCCGGAAGATGAAGGGTGATGGCATGGGCTGGCATAACGAAGACTCCTTGCAGGATGCCATCCTAGCACGGGACTCCTGTCAATACACCCCCGGAAACCGCCGCGGATCCGCCTCCTGCATCATGGCGTAGACGGTCTCGAAGATCGTCTCGCGGTTGGGCTTCGACCAGTAGTCGCCGTCGGAGCCGTAGGCGGGGCGGTGCTCTTTGCCGGAGAGGGTTCGCGGGGCGGCGTCGAGCCAGTCGTAGCCTCCCTGGACCTCCAGGACCTCCCGCAGCATGGTGGCGGTCGCGCCTCCTGGCACGTCCTCGTCCACGAAGAGGATGCGGTTGGTCTTTTGAAGGGACTGGAGGATGCGGCCGGGGCGGTCGAAGGGGAGGAGGGTCTGGACGTCGACGATCTCGACGTCGATACCGACCTGCGTCAGACGGTCGGCCGCTTCCAGGGCGATCCGGCAGCAGGCTCCGTAGGTGACGAGCGTGACGTCCTTCCCTTCGCGCAGCACCTCCGGCACCCCCAGCGGCACGGTAAGGTCGCCGATGTTCGCCGGGAGCTTCTCCTTCAGGCGGTAGCCGTTCAACACCTCGACGACGATCGCCGGATCGTCCGACTGGAGGAGCGTGTTGTACATCCCGGCAGCCTGGGTCATGTTGCGCGGCACGCAGACCCAGATGCCCCGGACCAGGTGGATGATCCCGGCCATCGGCGAGCCGGAGTGCCAGATCCCCTCCAGACGGTGGCCGCGGGTGCGGACGATGACCGGCGCGGCTTGCTGGCCCTTGGTGCGCCAGCGCAGCGTCGCCAGGTCGTCCGAGAGGATCTGGAGCGCGTAGTGGATGTAGTCCAGATACTGGATCTCGGCGACCGGACGCAGGCCGCGCATCGCCATGCCGATCGCCTGGCCGACGATCGTGGTCTCGCGGATGCCCGTGTCGGTCACCCGGAGCGGCCCGTACTTGGCCTGGAGGCCCGCGAAGCCCTGGTTGACGTCGCCGATCCGTCCCACGTCCTCGCCCAGGGCGATCAGGTTGGGGAGGCGCCGCAGCGCGGCGTCGAAGCAGGCGTTGACGATCTCGAAGCCGTTCTTCTCCGGCGCGTCCGGTGCGTAGACGGCGGGCACCACGGGAACCTTCAGGGCGGAGAGCGGCGAGGCGCTGTAGAGGTCCGAGCTGTAGCGCTCCTGGTTGAGCCGGTCCTGCTCCTTCTGCCAGACGGCGAGCCGGCGGCCCGCCGGGACGTCCTCGCCGGCGGTGGCCACCAGGGTGGCCTGGATGGCGGCCATCAGGTCGCGGCGCTGCGGGGCCTGGATCTTCTGGAGGTCCTGAGCGATCTTCTCCACCTCGTCGCGGCGGCGCGCAGCCTGGGCCACCTCGGCGGTCAGCGCGAGGACGGTCCTCCGTTCCTCCTCGATGGGAGCGATGAACGCCTCCCAGGCGCGCCGCTGCGCCTCGCGGGCACGCTCGGCCGCCTGCTTCTCCAGCCTGTCCATCTCGTCGGCCGCGGCGATCCCCTGCGCGACGATCCACTCCCGCATCCTGCGCAGGCAGTCGTACTCCTCTTCCCAGGCCAGCCGCTCGGGGGTCTTGTAGCGCCGGTGGCTGCCCGAGGTGGAGTGCCCCTGCGGCTGGGTCACCTCGTTGACGTGGACGATCGCCGGCACGTGCTCCTTGCGGACGATCTGCGCGGCATTCAGATAGGTCTCGCAGAGGCCCGGGTAGTCCCACCCCTGGACCGCGTAGAGGTCGTAGCCCTGATTGCTCTCCGGAGCGCGGCGGAAGCCGGAGAGGACGGCCGAGAGGTCCCCTTTGGCGATCTGGACCTCGTTGGGCACCGAGATGCCGTAGCCGTCGTCCCAGATCGAGACGAGCATCGGGATGCCGAGGACGCCGCCGGCGTTGATCGACTCCCAGAACATCCCCTCGGCGCAGCTGGCGTTGCCGATGGTGCCGAAGGCCACCTCGTCGCCGTGGTGCGAGAACTGGCGCAGGCCGTGGAGCTCGGGGAGCTCGCGGTAGAGCTTCGAGGCGTAGGCGAGCCCCACCAGGCGCGGCATCTGCGAGCCGGTGGGCGAGACGTCCGACGAGGAGTTGAGCCGCTCCGCGAGGTCGTGGAAGCGGCCTTCGGGTCCGATCAGGCAGGTGCCGAAATGGGCGGTCATCGACCGGCCCGCCGAGCAGGGCTCCAAGGTCACGTCCGGCACCGCGTAGAGCTGCGCGAAGAACTCCTCCAGCGTCAGGAGCCCGAGGGCGAACATCAGGGTCTGGTCGCGGTAGTAGCCGGAGCGGAAGTCCCCCCGGCGGAAGGCGCGCGCCAGAGCCACCTGGGCCACTTCCTTCCCCGCGCCGAAGATGCCGAACTTCGCCTTGCCAGTGAAGACCTGCTTCTCGCCGATCAGGCTCGCTTCCCGGCTCTCGAAAGCGATCCTGTAGTCGCGCAGGATGCTCTCCTTCGTGAACTGCTCCGGGTTGGATTGGTCGAGGGACGAGACGTCCCGGCCCGTCAGAGGAAAGGTCATTCTGAGATGCTAGCATGCCGGGGGGAGCAATCCGGCGGTCCTCACGGCTAAGATGCGTGCCGTGGGCCACACCGCAGACGTCGCCGCAGTCACCTCCTCGGTCGCGCTGACCGCGCATCTGGTGTGTGCGCTCCTCCTTGGTCTCACGTTTTCTTATTTGGCGCGACTCTTCCCCTGGGCCTACCTGCGGCACTGGTCCGTGGCCTGGTGGGCGCTGCTGCTGGGGATCGGCGCGATCCGTGCCTCCCTGACGTGGCCGCAGTTGGGAGCCGGCTTCTGGGTCCTCTTCCTCTCGGCCCAGTGGGTCTTCCTCTTCTATCTGCTCGCCGGCTGCCGCGAGCTGGCCACCGGCCATCCCGTGGTGCTGGTGCGCTTCCTCCCGGCGCTGCCCGGCTCGATCCTCCTGGCGACCATGATCGTGCCGTTCTTTCCGTCCTTCGACCGCCTGTTCGCCGTGGAGTCGCTGCTGATGTCCGCCGGCTTCGCCTGCGGAGTGGGTCTGCTGCGGCAGGTCACTCCGGTCCATCGCACGATCGGCCTGCGCATGATGCAGGTGGCGCTCGTCTTCCTGTCGCTCCTCTTCCTCTCCTATGTCCCCCTCTTCTGGTTCCATCAGGAAAAGCAGGGGCTCCTGCCCTGGCTCAGCTATACACCGCTGGCCGATCTCTTCGCCGAGCTCCTCTTGGGATTCGGCATGGTGTTCGTCATCTCGGAGGAGGCGCGGCGCGAGCTGACCGAGGCGCTCGTCGAGGTGCGGCGGGCGCGCGACCAGATCGAGCGCCAGGCGCGGTTCGATCCGCTGACCGAGGCGCTCAACCGCCACGCCTTCCATTCGATCCTCAAGGGCGAGGGGATCGATCCGGCCGTCCGGCGCGGCCACGGCACGGTGATCATGGTCGATCTGGACCACCTGAAGGCGATCAACGACCGCGACGGCCACCCGGTAGGCGATGCGGCGATCCAGGCCGCCGCGCGGGCGATCCGCGGCCTCATCCGCATCGAGGACTTCTTCTTCCGCTGGGGCGGCGACGAGTTCCTGGTGCTCGCCCCCGGCCTCGACGGGGAGCACGCCGCCGAGCGGTTCCACAGCCTCGAAGGCGGCGTCCTCTTCCGCGCGCGGCCGGAGCTGCCGGAGGCGGTGCTGCGGATCTCCTGGGGAATCGCCGAGTTCGGCGGCAGGACGTCGATCCAGGAAGCCATCGCTCTCGCCGACGCGGCGATGTACGAGCGGCGCGGCACCCGGCGCACCGCCCCGGTTTCTCCGGGGTGACGTGCTACGATCCGCCCCGCCATGAGCGCGAGATCCTTTCAACCCTTCCTCGCCCTCCCCATCTGTCTCGTCTTCCTCTCCTCCGCACTCACCGCGGCGGACAAGAAGACCGCCGGCGACCGGCCCTTCGAGCCGCCCGGTCTCTACGCCTCGACCTACAAGCCTCTCCCCTCCCGTCCCACCCTGATCACCAACGCCACGGTGCTCACCGCCGCCGGCGAGCGGATCGAGGGCGGGTCGGTCCTGCTGCGCGACGGCAAGATCGCGGCCGTGGGGCGCCAGCTCGCGGCCCCGGCCAGCACGGTGGTGATCGACGCGCACGGCAAGTGGGTGACCCCGGGGATCATCGACGCTCACTCCCACCTGGGCGTCTACCCCTCGCCCGAGGTCGACGCGAACAGCGACGGCAACGAGGCGACCGATCCGGTCACGGCGGACGTCTGGGCCGAGCACTCGTTCTGGCCGCAGGACCCGCAGATTCCCCTGGCTCTCGCCGGCGGAGTCACCTCGCAGCTCATCCTCCCCGGCTCGGCCAACCTGATCGGCGGCCGGTCGGTGACGATCAAGAACGTCATCGGCCGCTCGGCCGAAGACATGAAGTTCCCCGGCGCCCCCTACAGCCTCAAGATGGCGTGCGGCGAGAACCCGAAGCGGACCTACGGCGACGAGAAAGGGCGCGCGCCGTCCACCCGGATGGGGAACATCGCCGGCACCCGCAAGGCTTGGGCCGAGGCCCTCGACTACCGCCACGAGTGGGAGGAGTACCAGCAGAAGAAAGACGCCGGCAAGGACGCGTCGATTCCGGATAGAGACATCGAGAAGGAGACCCTGCTCGGCGTCCTCGACGGCAAGATCCTGGTGCAGAACCACTGCTACCGCGCCGACGAGATGCTGGAGATGATCCAGGTCGCCAAGGAGTTCGGCTACAAGATCGCCGCCTTCCATCACGCGACGGAGGCCTACAAGATCGCCGACGTGCTGGCCGACAACGGCATCTGCGCCGCCCTCTGGGCCGACTCCTGGGGCTTCAAGATGGAGGCGTTCGACGCCATCCGCGAGAACGTGGCGCTGGTGGACCACGCCAAGAATGGGTGCGCCATCGTGCACTCGGACTCGGCGCTGGGCATCCAGCGGCTCAACCAGGAAGCCGCCAAGGCGATGGCCGCCGGCCGCCGCATGGGATTTCCCCTGCGCGAAGAGGACGCCATCCGCTGGATCACGATCAATCCGGCCAAGGCCCTGGGGATCGCCGACCAGACCGGCTCGCTGGAGGCGGGGAAGATGGCGGATGTGGTGATCTGGAGCGGCAATCCGTTCAGCGTCTACAGCAAGGCCGACCAGGTGTACATCGACGGCGCCCTGATCTTCGACCGGAGCGATCCGGCGCGCCAGCCGATGACGGATTTCAGCCTCGGCATCCTGGGCGCTTCCGGAGGTGACCAATGAGAGGCGGGACGACTCTCCTCTCCACGCTGCTCCTCCTCGGGACCACCGTCGCCCGGGCGGAGACGGTGGCGATCGTGGGCGGAACGGTCCACACGCTGGGGCCGGCCGGGACGATCGAGGGCGGCACGGTGGTGATCGAAGAGGGCACGGTGCGGGCTGTCGGCCGCGACGTCGCGGTCCCCCCCGGAGCGCGGAAGATCGACGCCACCGGCAAGGTGGTGACCCCGGGGCTGATGGACTCGATGACCCGCCTCGGGCTCGTCGAGGTCAGCCAGGTCGAGGGGACCAACGACACCCGGGCGAACCAGGACGACCGGTTCACCGCGGCCTTCGACGTGGTGGACGGGATCAACCGGCGCTCGATCCTGTTTCCGATCACCCGGATCGAAGGGGTGACCCGGGCGGTGGTGGCCCCGCAACCCGGCAAGAGCCTGATCGCGGGCCGGGGCGCCGTGATTCATCTCGACACCGAACGGGACGATTGGCTGCTCTCCTCGCCGGCGGCGATGTACGCGGTGCTCGGCGAGACCGGGGCCGGACGCGCGGGCGGCGCCCGGGGCGCGGCGATGCTGCGTCTCCGCGAGGCCTTGCAGGATGCCCTCGACTATGGCGCCAACCGGGCGGCCTTCGACCGCGGCGACCGGCGGCCGTACGTGCTGTCGCGCCTCGACCTGGAGGCGCTGCAGCCGGTGGTCAAAGGCGAGCTGCCGCTGGTGGTCTCGGTGGACCGGGCGAGCGACATCGAAGCGGCGCTTCGCCTGGCGCGCGACTACCATCTGAAGCTGATCGTGGCCGGAGGGCGGGAATCGTGGATGGTGGCCCGCCAGCTCGTCGAGGCGAAGGTGCCGGTGCTGCTCGATCCGCTGGCCAACCTGCCGGAGAGCTTCGAAGCCCTCGGCTCGACCCTGGAAGCCGCTGCGCGTCTCGACAAGGCCGGCGTGACCGTGGCCTTCATGACCGGGGACGCGCACGACGTCCGCAACATCAAGCAGGCGGCGGGCAACGCCGTCTCCTATGGAATGCCCTGGGACGCCGCCCTGGCCGCCTTGACCATCGTCCCCGCCCGCATCTGGGGGATCGACGACCACTACGGCACGCTGGAAGCCGGCAAGGACGCCGACGTGGTGGTCTGGGACGGCGATCCGCTGGAGGTGACGAGCTACCCCGAGCACGTCTTCATCCGCGGCGTCGAGATCCCGCAAGACACCCGGCAGCTCCGCCTGCGCGACCGCTACAAGGAGCTCTCGGGGGAGGTGCCGGTGCCGTACAGGCCGTGAGCCCTCACCCCCGGCCCCTCTCCCGCAAGCAGGAGAGGGGGGAGGGTTAGCTCCGCTCGCCCCCAGCCTTTGTGGAACCTTCTAACCTACACCCCTCTCCCGCTCGCGGGAGAGGGGCCGGGGGTGAGGGCCTATTCATACCGCAACGCCACCAGCGGGTCCACCCGCGCCGCCCGCCTTGCCGGCCACCAGCAGGCGAGGAGCGAAACAGCAGCCAGGAGCGCGACGACCAGGCCGAAGATGAGGGGGTCCGTCGGGGCCGTGCCGAAGAGCAGGCTGGCCAGCACCCTCTGCAGGGCCAGGGCGCCGACCACCCCGAGCGCCAGGCCGATCCCCGCGAGGACCGCGCCCTGGCTCAGGATCATCCGCAGCACCTGCCCCACCTGCGCCCCCAAGGCCATGCGGATGCCGATCTCCCGCGTCCGCTGCTCCACCGCGTAGGAGAGGACGCCGTAGGTCCCGATCGCCGCCAGCACCAGGGCCACGGCAGCGAACAGCATCACCAGGACCATCAGGAGACGGGGGCTGGCGATCGACTCGAAAAGGACCTCGCTCATCGGACGCATGCCGGCCAGCGGCAGCGCCGGGTCCATCCGCCGGACCTCCTGCCGCACCATGTCGGCCAGGGTGAGAGGGTCCCGCTCTGTACGGACCACCAGGTTCATCGTATCCGCCGACCCACCGACGGCCTCCGCGGTCTGGTCCTGCAGGAAATAGAGCTCCGTGCCGGTCTTCTGATCGAGGCCGCCCTGCTTCACGTCCGCCACCACGCCGACGACGGTGAGCCAGGGAGGAGGGTTGTCGTCCGGCCCGGGCGCGCGCAGGCGCCGGCCGATGGCGCTCTGATGAGGCCAGAAGGTTTTGGCCAGGGTCTGGTTGACGATCGCCACGCCCGGTGAGCCGGCAGCGTCCGTGGGCTCGAAGAGGCGTCCCTCGACCAGGGGGATCTTCATGGTCCGGAAGTAGTCGCGCGTCACGAACTGCCAGTAGTCGACATTCTGGATCGGCCCCACGGGCGGTGCCGGCAGACCCTCGAAATCGGTGTCGTTCGCATTGACGTCGCGCTTTGGCGGCAGGCCGGACATGGCCGCGGCCCCTTCCACCCCGGGCAGCGCAGAGAGGCGCGCCGTCAGGTCCCGCCAGAAGGCGATCACCTTCGGGTCCTCCGGATAGGTGGCGTCGGGCAGCGCGACCCGAAAGGTCAGCACGCCCTTGGGATCGAACCCGGGATTCACCTCCTGCAACATCCAGAAGCTCTTGAGGAGGAGGCCGGCTCCGATGACCAGGAGGGTGGCCAGGGTGATCTCCACCACGACCAGGGCGCGCCGGAACCACTGCGAGACCACGCCCGCCGTGGATCGCGCGGTCCCCTCCTTGAGCGAGCCGAAGAAAGCCGCGCCGCGCACGTGAATGGCCGGAGCCAGACCGAAGAGCAGGCCGGTCACGAGCGAGACCGCGAGGGTGAAGGCCACCGCCCGCGCGTCCACGCCGATGGCCTCGACCCGCGGGATGCTCGCGGCATTGAGGGCCACGATGGCCTTGACGCCCCAGACGGCCAGGAGCAGGCCGAGCCCGCCGCCGCACAGGGCCAGCAGCACGCTCTCGGTCAAGAACTGCCGCAGCAGGCGCCCCCGCGCCGCCCCGAGGGCCGTGCGGATCGCGATCTCCCGCTGCCGCCCCTCGGCCCGCGCCAGGAGGAGGTTCGCCACGTTCAAGCAGGCGATGAGCAGCACCAGACCCACGGCCACCGCCAGCACCACGACCCGCGAGCGGACGTCTCCGACCAGGTCTTCGAGGAGCGGCTTGATCACCAGGCGGTGGCGCTCGGGGTCGGGCGAGTGCGTCGCCGGGAACTCCCTCTTCCAGCGGGCGAGCAGGCCGCCGAGATCCAACCGTGACGAGGCGAGGGTGGCTCCGGGCTTCAGGCGGCCCACCAGATAGAGGTAGTGGCCGCCGCGGTTTCCCGGGCTGACCGGGTTGAGCGCCAGGGGGACCCAGGCCTCGATGCGCTGGCTCCCGACGTCGAACGACGGAGGCATGACCCCCACGACCGTCCGCGGCTCGCCGTCGATGATCACCCGCGTCCCGAGGACGCCCCGGTCGCCGCCGAAGGCCCGCTTCCAGAGGCCGTGGCCCAAGATCACCGTCTTCTCGGTGTTGGGCAGGTCCTCGGCCTCCGTGAACGCGCGCCCCAGCTCCGGAGCGACCGCGAGGGTGGAAAAGAGGGTCGCCGTGGCCGCCGCGGCGCGCACCCGCAACGGCTGGTCCTTCCCGCCTACGTTGACCTCGCCCGCCGTGTAGGCCCCGACGTCCTGGAAGCTCGAATTCCAGCGCCGGAACTCCAGGTACTCGGGCGCCGAGACCCAGAACTTGTCGAAGCCCAGGCCCGGGAACTGGCTGTAGACGGCCATCAACCGGTCGGGCTGCCGGTACGGCAGCGGCGTCAGGAGGACTCCGTCCACTACGCTGAAGATGGCTGTGTTCGCGCCGATGCCGAGCGCCAGGGTGAGGACGGTCAGCAGCGTGAAACCGGGGCTGCGGGCGAGAAGCCGGCCGGCATACCGGAGATCCTGGAGAAGTGATCGCATGAGCCCTCCTTGAAGTCTGCTCCCGGCCCTCTACGACCTAGGTCGTAGAAAGTTTCAACCCCGCCACGACAGCAGAGAAGTCCTCAGGAGGAGGATCGGTGAAGCGGAGCTCCCGGCCGGTCTGGGGATGGACGAACCCGAGCTCGGTCGCATGCAGCATCAGGCGCGGCGCGGGCAGCCACGGGCCCGCGAAGTCCCGCACGTAGACCATCTCTCCCAGCAGCGGGTGGCCGGCTTCGGCCAGGTGGATGCGGATCTGGTGGGTACGGCCGGTCTCCAGCCGGCAGGAGACCAGGGTCGCCCCGCGCAGCCGTGCCTCGACCGTCACATAGGTGATGGCCTGGCGGGCGTCGGACCTCACCTCCCGTCCCCGAGATGAGCCACGGAGTCCATCCCCACGATCGGAAACCAGCATCGTGTCGTAGACAGCATCCCTGGCCTTGCCGTGGACCACCGCGAGGTAGCGGCGCAGAGCGGTATGCTCGGTGAATTGCCGCTGGAGATGCCGCTGCGCGGGGAGCGTACGGGCGAAGACCACCAGGCCGGACGTTTCCTTGTCGAGACGCTGGACCGCGCGGAGGCCCGGGTTGTGCGGCACGCCGCGGCTCGCCTCCAGGCGGCGGATGGCCACCCTCGCCCGCGAGACGAGCGTGTCGCGGTCCGTCCGCTCGAAGGGGACGGTCAGCAGGCCGGCCGGCTTGCGGACCACGGCCACCTCGGCGTCCAGATGGACGAGCAGCTCGGGCTCGCGGCGCGCCTCCGCGGGCGCGGTGCCGACCTCGATCCGCTCGCCTTCCCGCACCCTCTGGGCCGGATCAGCCGCGGGCTTCCCCTCGATCCGCACCCGGCCGCTCTCGACGAGCTCGCGCGCCTTGCTCCAGGACAGGCCCGGGACCAGCTCGCGGATCACGGCGGCGACCGTCTGCCCCGCCTGTCCCGCGGTCACCGTCGATCTGCGGATCTCGCTCAACGAGCAGGTATACTACCCCACCCCCCGCGGGCCTCTCCCGAGGGTTTCCCTTCATGAGCCGGATCGACCGTTTGCGCCAGGAGCTCTCCGCCGCCGTGCGCCTCGCCGCCCCGGTGACCCTCGTGCAGCTCGGCGTGATGCTGATGGGCGTGGTCGACACCATGATGCTCGGCCACGTCTCCGCCGAGGCGCTCGCCGCGGGAGCCCTGGGGAACATCGCGACCTTTCCGCTGCTCATCTTCGGAGCCGGCGTGCTCTCGGCGCTCGATCCCCTGATCGCCCAGGCGCACGGAGCAGACGACCGAGAGGCCATCAGCGCCCACCTCCAGCGGGGGACCGTCCTGGCGCTCGCCCTGTCCGTCCCCATCGGCCTGCTGATCGCCCACGTCGAGCCCTTCCTGCGTTGGGTGGGTGAGCCCGATGTCATCGTCGGCAATGCGGCGGCCTTCGCGCGCGGGCTCATCTGGGGTCTGCCGGCGTTCTTCCTGTTCTTCGCCTTCCGGCAGACCCTCCAGGCCATGAGCGTCGTGCGCCCGACCGCGGTCGCCATCGTGGCCGGCAATCTGATCAACGTGGCGGGCAACTGGATCCTCATCTTCGGCCATCTCGGCGTCCCCGCCCTGGGGGTCGCCGGCTCCGCCTATGCGACCTCGTTCAGCCGCTGGGCCATGTTCGCCTGGTTCCTGTGGGTCGCCCGCACGGCGCTCGGCGCCACCTGGCGCGGCCTCACGCGGGAAGCCCTCCACCTGAAGCGCCATCTGCACCTCCTGCGCATCGGGATTCCGATCGGAGTCCATCAGTCCGGCGAGATCCTCTTCTTCGCCACTCTCGCGCTGCTGGTCGGGCGGATGGGCGTCGTCGCGCTGGCCGGTCATCAGATCGCCATCAACCTGGCGAGTCTCTCGTTCATGGTGCCCCTGGGGATCGGAGGAGCTGCCGCCACCCGGGTCGGCAACGCCATCGGGAGAGGTGACATGCCGGGAGCGCGCCGCGCCGCCGCGGCCTGTCTGGCGCTCGGCGCGGGCACCATGCTCGCCTTCGCAGCCCTCTTCGCCCTGCTCCCCGAGCCGCTCGCCCGTCTCTACACGAACGACCCGGGAGTGATCGCCATGGTCGCTCTCCTCCTGCCCATCGCGGCGGCCTTCCAGGTGTTCGACGGAATCCAGACCGTCGGAGGCGGCATCCTGCGCGGCGCGGCGGACACGACCTTCTCCGCCGCCCTCGCCGTCGTGGGGTTCTGGGTCATCGGTCTGCCGGCCGGTTGGTATCTCGCCTTTCGGGCCGGCCAGGGCGCGGCGGGTCTGTGGTGGGGGATGACCGTCGGGCTCGCGGCCGTCTCGCTCTTCCTCGTCGTCCGCATCGTCCAGCGCTTCCGGGGGACGATCGGGCGGGCTTGAGGTTTTCCGGTCAGAACAGCGGCCGGATCAGGTAAAACGCCGCCGCGGACACGGCGGCGGCGATCGGGATGGTGAGGATCCAGGCCCAGACGATGCGGCCGGCCACGCCCCATTTGACCGCCGACAGCCGCCTCGTCGCACCCACGCCGACGATCGCGCCGGTGATCGTGTGGGTCGTCGAGACCGGGATGCCCCAGAAGGTGGCGCCGAGGAGCGTCAGGGCGCCGGCCGTCTCGGCGCAGAAGCCGCCGAACGGCTGCAGCTTGGTGATCTTCGTGCCCATCGTCTTGACGATCCGCCAACCGCCGAACATCGTCCCCAGGGCGATCGCCGCATGGCTGAGCAAGATCACCCAGAGCGGCACGTTGAACGTCTTCAGATATCCCGAGGCCACCAGGAGACCGGTGATGATGCCCATCGTCTTCTGCGCATCGTTGCCCCCGTGACCGAGGCTGTACAGACCGGCGGAGACGAGCTGCAACCGGCGGAAGAGATGGTCGAGCTTCGAGGGGCGCCAGCGGCGGAAGATCCAGGTCACCCCGATCATGAGAAAGAAGGCGAGAACCATTCCGATCAACGGTGCGAGGACGATGAAGAGAAGCGTCTTGATCCATCCCGAAACGAGGATCGCTCCCATCCCCGCCTTGGCCACGGCGGCGCCCGCATAACCGCCGATCAAGGCGTGCGACGAGGAGACCGGCAGGCCGTAATACCAGGTGAACAGGTTCCAGAGGATGGCGCCGATCAGCCCGGCGAGGACCACCTCGTGGGTGACGATCGAGAGATCGATCATCCCCTTGCCCATCGTCTTCGCGACGCCGGTCCCGAGGACGAAGGCGGCGACAAAATTGAAGAACGCTGCCCAGAGGACGGCGCGCTGCGGCGAGAGCACGCGCGTCGACACCACGGTGGCGATCGAGTTCGCCGCGTCGTGGAAGCCGTTCAGAAAATCGAAAGTCAGTGCAACGAGGATGATGAAGACGACGCCGGAGCCCAGTGTCATGTCCGCTCTCGCGCCCTAGGAGTTTTTGACCAGCAGGTTGCCGATGACGTGGGAGTAATCCTTGCAGTAATCGCAGGCGTCCTCCAGCCCCTGATACACCTCTTTCCATTTCAGGATGCGGATCGGCGGACGGCCGTCCTCCCGGAACAGATCGGCGATGACCGTGTTGTAGAGCTGGTCGGCCCGGTTCTCCAGCTCCGAGATGCGGACGATCCCGGCGTGGATCTCTCTCTCGTTGGACAGGTCCCAGATGAGCCCGGTGAGGCGGTGGATCTCGGCGGTCATCTCGGCGAGGATGCGGGCGAACTGGCACAGCCCGTCGGGCGCGTCCGCCAGCTCGAAGAGGACCAGATGCTGGGCCACGCTCTCCAGGGCATCCAGGATGTCGTCCAGGTCCGAGGCGATCTCCCGCAGGTCCTCGCGGTCGAACGGCGTGATGAACGTGGAGTTGAGGGCGTCGAAGATCAGGCGGGTGATCTCGTCCCCCTGGTGCTCGATCCCCTTGAGCTCGACGGTGAGGACGCGGCGCCGCTCGAGGTTTTCCGCATGGGCGACGTCATGGAAGAGCCGCGCCGCAGCCACCAGGTTGTCGGTGTCCCGCGCCAGCAGGGGTTGGAACGTCGCTTCCCGTGGCATGAACCACCTGATGATCGCGTCCGCTTTCATGGAAGGCTCCTGGCCGTCATGCCGCCGTCACATCGGGTGACAGTGGAATGGCGGCGGGATCGTAGCACAGGGCCCTCACCCCCGGCCCCTCTCCCGCAAGCGGGCGAGGGGAGAGGGTTAGCTCGCTCAAGCTCGGGATACCTCGGACCGACCAACCTACACCCCTCTCCCGCTCGCGGGAGAGGGGCCGGGGGTGAGGGCCTTGGGGATGGCGCCGCTTCTCCCAGTGCGTTACCCTGAGCCCGCCTGGATACGCTCTCATGCATCAGCTCTCCCTCTCCGTGCTGCCCGACCGCCTGGCCGTCTGCCGCCTGGCACCGGAGTCGGCAATCCCGGGGCCTCCGGCCGGCGGTGGTCTCTGGTCCGTGACCCGCACGGCCGACGAGCTCTCGATCGTCCTCCCCGAAGCGGCGCGGCAGCCGGAGTGGAAGGCGGAGACCGGCTGGCGCGCTTTCCGGGTCGACGGCACGATCGATTTCAACCTCACCGGCATCGTGGCCTCGCTCGCCTCGCCGCTCGCCGCCGCCGGGCTGAGCGTCTTCATCGTCTCGACCTACGACACCGATTACGTGCTGGTCCGCGAACGGGACTTGGAGAGGGTCAAAGCCGCCCTGACGGCGGGCGGCCACACGGTGCGCTGAGGAGACGGGACCATGTCCTTCAAAGACCACTTCTCCGGACACGCGGCGAGCTACGCGGCCTACCGGCCGGGATATCCGCCCCGCCTCTTCGAGATCCTCGCCGGCCTTCCGGGGGAGCGGCGCCAGGCCTGGGACAGCGGCACGGGCAACGGCCAGGCGGCGGTGGCGCTGGCCGGCCATTTCGAGCGCGTGGTGGCGACCGATCCGAGTGCGGATCAGCTCTCTCACGCCCTCCCCCACCCGCGGGTCGAATACAGCACAGGCCGCGCGGAAGATTCAGGGATGGCGGACGGCAGCGTCGACCTGGCCACCGCGGCCCAGGCCTTCCACTGGTACGACTTCGACCGCTATTTCGCCGAGGTCCGCCGCGTCCTCGCGCCGGGGGGTGTGGTGGCGGTCTGGACCTACAACCTGGCGCGGGTCGATCCCGAGGTGGACCGCTGGACCGACCGGCTGGCGCGGGAGATCGTCGGCCCCTGGTGGCCGCCCGAGCGCCGCTGGGTGGACGAGGAGTACCAGACGATCCCCTTCCCCTTCGACGAGATCGAGATCGCGCCGCTCCATCATGAGGAACGCTGGGACCTGGACCGCCTGACGCGCTACCTGCGTACCTGGTCGTCCTTCCAGAGGTATCAGAAAGAGACCGGGCATGATCCGCTGGAGGAGATCCGGGAGGATCTGACCGCGGCCTGGGGCGATCCCGCCGTGGTGCGGACGGTCGTCTGGCCGATCTTCATCCGGGCGGGGCGCGCGGAGCCGTAGATCCCAATGATCACCGCGATGATCAGCCGCAAGGGAGGGGTGGGCAAGACGACGACCACCGTCAACCTCGCGGCGGCCCTGGCCGAGCAGGGTCAGCAGATCCTGCTCGTGGACCTCGACAGCCAGGCCTCGGCCTCGCTCTCGTTAGGGGTCCGCCCCAAGGATCTCTCCCCTTCCTCGGCTGACATCCTGCTGCGGAACACCCGGACCGCGGAGGTGATCCGACCGACCGGGATCAAGGGCCTCGACCTGATCACCGCCTCCGTGGACCTGTTGGACGCCGACGCCCAGCTCGGCGCCTTTCGCGGCCGGCACCTGCGCCTGCGAGCCCCGATTGCCGCCGTGGCCGACTCCTACGACCACATCCTCCTCGACTGCCCCGCCGGCCTCTCCGTGGTGCCGGGAAACGCCATCGCTGCGGCCGACTCCTTCATCACGCCGACCACGCCGCACTTCCTCTCGATGTCGGGCCTCCGCAACCTGATCGACGCCGCCGAGCGGATCGCCTGGGACGCCGGCACCCGCATCCGCCTGATGGGCCTCCTCCTGACCATGGTGGACTACCGGACACGGCTCACCCGCCGCTCGGTTGACCAGATCCGCGCCGAATACGGCCCCAGCGTCTTCGCCATCGAGGTGCGGACCAACACCCGCCTCGCCGAAGCCCCCGAGCAGGGGATGTCGATCTTTCAGTACGACCCGAAGGCCAAAGGGGCCGAGGCATACCGGCTGCTGGCGGATGAGTATCTGCTGCGGGCGGCGGAGGTGGCGCGGCGGGGGTGAGGCCAACGCGGCGTCACCGCTCATCGGATGAAGCGGATCGGACAGACCGCCGCCTGGGCGAACCGATCGAGCTCGTGATGATCGCTGGTCAGGACGGTGCCGTTCTCCAGAAGCGCGAGGGCAAGGGCGAAACAGTCGGCCAGCGATACGCGCCTCCAGGCGGCTTTGAGCTTTCCGGCGGTCCGCCAGAGAGTGGAGGGGATCGCTTCCACCAGCTCGATGCCGGTGGTTACCAGGATCCCTTCAAGCGCGGAGGCATCCTCCTCGCCACCACGGCGATAGATGTCGTAGTAGACCTCGCAGGCATTGATGGCGTGGATCAGACAGCGGTTTCTGGGCTCTTTCAGGATTTCCGCCACGACCTCGGCACCGGGCTCGCGTTGCAGCAACGCGATGACGGCGCACGAGTCGAAGATGTAAAGCTCGTCATCGGCCAAGCTTCTGCTCCTCGAGCTCGATCTCCTCGATCTTCCGTTGGGCGAATTCTTCGCTCGTTGACATCAGCCCGCGGCCTACGCCCATCACCCTCTCGAGCCGGGCGCTACGCTCCTCTGGGGAGAGCTCGCGAAACGGCCGTGGATCCTTGGCGAGATCGGTCGCCAGGGCAGCCATACGACCCTGCCCTTCAGACTTGCGACTTTCTTCCGCTTCATCTTCCGGTGGTACGAGCACAATGAGGTCCACCGGACCAGAGCGAATCTCCTCCGGGAATTCGACCACCGCCCGGTGATCCTCCGGGACGATTACGCGAATCTTGTGCGTCTGCATCGCTGGACCTCCTTCCAAGCGCGCCCTATCGTAAATCTTACCATGATCTGCACGGGCATCTTTGGTTGGTCTACATCCGCGGCGCACCGCCCACCCCCACCCGACCGCTGCTCACCAGCTCGAACTTCCAGCTCGCGGCGTCCGTGCCCTCCAGGTTGAGATGGCCGGCCAGGAAATAGAGCCTTTGGGTGTCCTGGCTCTGCGAGGTGCAGAACCGGTCCTGGAGGTAGTAGGGGGGCGTGGCCTGGTAGTAGAGCGTCGCCTCGATGGACGCGGGCGTACCTGAAAGCACGGAGAGATCGACCTCGTAGACCAGGGAATCGCCGCCGCCCGTGTGGTAGTCGGGATCGTCGCCCACACCGTAGGGTTCCACGTCGTCCGCCAGGTCTGCGTTCGCCCCCAACGCCCGCGCGATGTCGGTCCGCTCCGCCAAGGGGAGGAAGCCGCTCGGGAGGATGCGATTGTCCTTGGCCCGGCCGCAGATCGAGAGGAAGCTCGTGGTGAGCGGCGGCCGGGCGGGCACCTCCGGGCCGCACTCCGGGTGCGCTCCCGGAGGCGGCGCGGTCACCAGCTCCTGATAGATCTGCGCCTGATCCTGCCGCCGGATCACCTGGTAGTGCGGCTGGTATTCCAGCTTGTCCGGGTGGAGCCGCGCCGAGCAGTCGTCCTTCCACCACACCTCTCCCGCGATCGGCTGACCCTTCTCGTCGACGAGCATGCCGGCGCCGTTCGTGCGCCCCGACTCCCAGAGGACGTTGCCGTTCGCGTCCAGCACGGAAAACTCCACGAAGGCGCGGCGGAACCCCACCCCCGAAGGGAGCTTGTGGCCGACCCGGCTGCTGATCTTGACCGTGCCCGCGAGCTTGCCATTGGCCTGCTCGGCGGAGACCTCGATCCGGGCGGTCGAGTGCGACGCCTGGTCGAGCATCGCCTGCTCGGTGAAGAGAAGGGGATCGAGCCCTTTGCTCACCAGCATCGGGTCCTGAGTGCGGATGCCCAGCACGTCGGGGAACTGCTGGGCCATCTTCACCAGAAAGACGTTCAAGCCGACGAGCGTGTGGTAGGCGAACCCTTCGCGCGCCTGGAGATCGACGTCCTTCGCGCCCAGGGCGTACTCGGCCTGCGGGAAGTTCGAGTGCTCCTGGATGCCGGCGATCTTGCTCCGGTAGGGCTTGCCTGTAGCGTCCTTGCTCGGCATGTGGCAGCTCTGGCACGACTCGGCGAGGTCGCCCGCGCCGTGCGGCAGCTTGCCCCCGGGGCTCTCCCCCGTGCGGTAGGCGCTGAACGCCCACTCGGGATAGGTCGTCTGCTCATAGATATGCCCGGCGACCTTCCCATCCGCCAGGACCGGCAGGTGCACGGTGTGGCAGCTCCCGCACAGCTCCGAGCTGAGGACGCCCGTCGAGTGGACCGGCGTCAAGCCGAGGGCCGCCTCCATGGGATGGGGCTGCGGGTTCTCGAAAGGTCCGTACAGCTCGTTCGGCGCACCCAGCAGGAAGCTGCCGGTGAACGTCTTCGCAAAGCCCTTGTTGTCCGGATTGAGGAAGTCCTGGCGCTCCCTGACGCAGCCGTTCTGCGGCTGGTCGATCGCCGGGTTCTCCGGTCCCTGGCCGGCCAGCATGCGATGGCAGGAGGTGCAGGTGATCCCGTCTCGCGCGAGCGCTCCGTAGGACGCCAGGTGCGCCTGCGGATTGCCGTCGGGATAGGGGACCGCCTTCGAATACTCCCGCAGGAAGGGAGGGCACTTCCCCGTCTTCGCGTGGTTGTCGATCGCGAATTGCCGCTGCCCCCCGACTCCGTGGCATCCCAGGCAGACGTTCTGGACCAGCGGAGAGGCCTTGGGATGGAACGTCTCCGTCTCGCTGGCGAGCTGCGCATAGAAGACCGGATCGCGTCCGCCGAGGCCCATGGGCGAGGTCTTCCACGTCGCGTACGGGGACAGGTTCAAGAGATTGTCCCCATGCGGATTGGGCTTCGTCATGTCGAACTGCAGCCCGGTCCCTCCCGCGTCATGGCAGCCGAGGCACTGCGAGGAGGTCACGAGCTGGCTCGCCGCGGTAACCGGCCCGGCCTGCACCCACACGTTGTCGTAGGTCTCGGACGGCATCCGCGACACGCCCTCCCATGTCGGCCTGGCGAGCCGGCTGGCGGGGAAGGTGCGTGTGAAAGCGGGGTTGTAGACGTAGAGCGGCTGGCCGAGCCGCGGCGCGTCGTCGGTGGGCAGCGACACGAGCCGGTGGTGGCTCGCGACCGGCGGCGAGTCGAAGAACGCCTGGGACAGGAACACCAGAGGCTCGCCCGGCTCTCCCTCGACGTTGCGCAGGCTGGCGAACGTGTGGTTGTCCGCCGCCGACGCATGGCAGTTCACGCAATACTGGCCGAAGCCCATATAGGGATAGCGGTTCGTCGGTCCAGTCGGATAATCCGGGTCCCACCCGCTCCACCCGAACCACCCCCAGAACCAGCCATCCTGGGACGCCGCCCGGTCCCGCACCATCACCGCGGCGCCGGAGGTAGGCAGGAGGCGGAGCGGATCGACGCCCGCGCAGGCGGAGGAAGGAGCCGGATACATCTCCTTCACCATGACCGCGCCGTCGGGGATCGGAGGAGGCGCCTTGGGAGCCGTGCGCTCATCCGAAGGCCGGTTCGTCGCCATCCAGGCGAGCATCTCTGGCGAATACCAGACCACCACCGGAGCGTGGGTGCCGAAGTAGGCCCCGATCCATTTGCCATTCTGCAAGCTCGCGGTGAACGGGCCCGTATCGCGAACGCGCTTGTCCCGCTTCCACCCGCTCGCTGGGTCGCGATAGCAGACATTGCGCAGAAAGTCGCCGAGAGCCTTCTCGTACTCCTCCAGGGGGAGGGCACCCGGCCGGCGGATGACCGGAGCCAGCTTCGCGCAGAGCGCCGGGTCCTTCGGCAGCACCGGCCCCGTCTGCTCGGCTGAGCAGGAGGGCTGGGCGGCGGCCGGCTCCTGGAGCGCCGGTTGGAGGGAAAGCGCGAGGAAGCAGCACAGTACGAGAGACAGCAGGACGCTACGGCGTGTCCGCATCGGATCCCCCTGGGGTGTAGTTGACGAAGCTAGAGGCAGCTTGACGGCTTTCGGGGGGCGGGGTCAAGGGGCTGCTGTCGACCTACCAACTCGTCCTGGAATGAGATCCGGGCGTGATGTTCCTTTTGCGTCTGGATATACCGGCGGCTGCACCGGAAGTCCCCTGCCGGCGACTGCCAGATCTTATCCCGCGATCTGCAACGGCGAGGTCACCCGGTCGCGGCCGGCGGCCTTGGACTGGTAGAGGGCAGCGTCGGCGGCCTTGACGGCGACGGCCACCAGGTCCCCCTTGCAGACCATGCGGAACTCCTTGGCGGCCAGCCGCCCGGCCGCCGGGTCCCAGACCAGATGGGCATCCATCCGCGGCCGTTCCGGCATGCGCCAGCGCCCGCCGATCTTCACGTAGGTGGGGTGGTTGGTGGTGGACATGAAGCCGTCCGGCAGGACCGTATCCGCGGGAGCGGGCTCGAAGCGGCACTCGGGCGCCGCCGCGAGGCGCGGATTGGAGAAGTCGGGTTCGCGGTACATGGCGGGCCGGGATGGTAGCCGAGGGCGGGCGGGGGTTCAAGTCGAGGGCGCCGGCTCCGCGTCCCAGGCGAGGTCCATCACGAGGGGGACGATGCGCAGTTCGGGGTGAGCCTCACAGAACAGCCGGGCCTGCGCGGCCATCTCCGCCTGGCAGGCCTCGCGGTCTGGCCAACGCCGGGTGGCACCGGTCCACCCCACGAGGTAGATCCCTTGGGTGAGGCCGTTCTGAAGGAGGTAGTCCTCACCGAGTTGGGTGGCAAGGCTGGTTGAGACATCCCTGTGGTCGGACCACTTGATCTCGATGATGACGGTGAGGCGAGTCCCATCGATCGAGGGTGCTTGGATCTTGATGTCGTTGCGGGTGTTCCGGGCTGCCAGGGGCTCGCGATCGATCGCGGGCTCGACCTTGAGCCCCCGCCCTCCGAGAACCCTGGGCAGAAAGTCCGTCAACCGGCAGGCGATGTAGGCCTGGAGGGCGTCCTCGTGGAGGCGTGTGCGTTTCTTTCCCTTGGCGGGCTTCGGATAGTAGAGCATGGAGAGGTGCTGCCGTGCCTCGCGCTGGATGTGCCGCAGGTCCTCCAGCACAGCCTCCTGGAGATCCTCGGCGGAGCCGAGGAGACGGTGCTCCACGTCCTGCAGGAGTTTCAGCAGGTCAGCCGGCGGGACCCGCCTGCTTTCGCTCGGTGGGCGCGTTCTACGACCAAGCCCGGCGATCACGCTCTCCGCCCCCTGTTGGGCTCGCACGTCGTCGAGCCACTCCCGGATGCGGCGGTGCCTGGCCGCCAGGGTCTCGAGCATTTCGTGGTCTCCCGCCCCATCTCGTCGATAGAGGAGCTGAGGGAGGTGGTCCCGCACGGAGCGAAGATCGTCCTCTTGACCAAGAGAGCGGACTTGGCCCTCCTCCCATTGCGGATCGTCCTCTGGAGGAAAACACGCAAGGAGAAGCTCTTCGAGATCGGCAAGCTGCACCGGCAGCCAGGAGTCGAAGACAGCCGAAGGCCCGTAGTGATGCGGTAGAAGGGAGCGCATGCGGAGGAGGACGTCCTTGGGGTTCTCCCGCTCGGCCAGCGCCTTCAGATGCCGCCAGCCTTCCTCGGGAGCCACCATCAGAAGGAGATCGATTCCTGCATCCCGCAGGGGCCCCTCCGGTCCCTGAGCCCAGACCGAGGCAACCGGCTGAGCGCGCAGCGGGAAGATCTTCCCAATTAGCACCAGAAGATCGATCCGCATCTCCGGAGCAACCTCCGTGTCCGCGACGCTCGCCTCCAGCATGGCGGAGAAGCGCTCGCTCCACAATTCGGGAGGCAGGTTCTGGAGGACGTAGGTACTCTTCTCGGCCAGCACCCCGCGGCGAACCGCCCCAGCGAACAGATCCTCCGCAAGGTGCCGGTCCACCTCGAAGCAGCGGCGGAGAGTCGGCTCGTAGCCGGAGCCGGACACCCGGTCTCTCAGCAGGGCCGGAAGCCACTTCCGAATCATCTCGGGCATCAGGACGAAGTCGGCATCCTCGTTCGCGAGCCGGTCGAAGCAAGCGGCCTCCCAACTCGTCCATCGGGAATAGCTGGCAGAGGCGGGGATGGGAGTCGGCGCACACTGCGCGAGCGCCTCCCGGCAGACCGCCAGCACCTCACCTCGCAGCTCGGCCGGGAGATCCTCCCACCGGCCGCTCAAGTTGCTCGGCCGTTGGCTCGGCGGCTCGAAGCAGTACCAGGAGAGCTGGAGCATCTTGTCGCGCAGCTCGGCTTCCTCGGAATCGAGAATCTCCCGAACCAGCGGCTCGAGCTCGAAGACCGGAAGCGTCTCCCTCTGTGTGGGCTCCTGCTTTCTGTTCCATCTCCTTCGATCCTGATCCAAGACCGCGAGCTTCCCGGCATCTGTGTCACGCAGCACCCGCCGGACACGGCGACGGAGCGCCGGAGGTACACCTTCGCGGTAGGCCACCCAGTAGAGAATCTCCGACATCCAACCCGGCCGGTCTTCTCGTGCAAGAAACAGGTCGAGCAGCCAAGCGGTATCCTCGCCGTTCAGGACATGGCGCCAAACCCAGGACTCTTCTCTTTGTCCTTGCAGATCACAGGACAAACCTTCCTGGAACAACTCCCTCCTGGCCTCCGGGCTACCGCCGAGAAACCGGAGAATCTTCCCTCTCTCGTCGAAGTTGGCACGTTCCAGAAGAAGAGGAAACAGAAGCCCGACATCCGCTGGCTCGGAGGCGCCCTGCTCCAGGACCTTCTCCAAGGCGCTCGCCAACAAAGGCTGCAACCGGCGGTCCGTTTTCGGGAGCCGCGCGTTCTCGATCAACCACCGCGCGCGGTCGAGGGTGAGCTCGTCGGTCAGCCGGTACTGCAGCCAGTCGTTGCGCAAGGCGCTTCCCGAGAGGGCGCGCCCGGCAGCCTTCTCGAAGCTCCAAAGCCCCTTCTCATAAAACGCCACCTCGAGGGTCGAGAGGACGGCTTTCTCGAGGTCCTCCTGCATCGCCCCGACCCAGGACTCCAGCGGCGTCAGGTGCTCCGCGGTTCCAAGAGCCGCGACGAGGCTCGCCGCCCGCTCCCGGACCCGCTCATCCCGGCAGTCGTCCTGGAGGAGCCGGATCGCAGGAGCCACAGGCTCGGATACCTCGATCGCCAAAGCCAGCTCGAGCAGGAGCTGCTGCTCGGCCGGGTGGAGGTCCTTCTCCAGGCGGCGGGCGATCTCCGCACCCATGCCGGGTACCTTCCCGAAGGACTTGAGGCCCTCCTGC